>NZ_JAHKPR010000062.1 GCF_018860585.1 Colwellia sp. E2M01 | reverse complement strand
TTCCATTAAGCAGTCTTACTTCAAGATAAGGAGGTGATCCAACCCCAGGTTCCCCTAGGGTTACCTTGTTACGACTTCACCCCAGTCATGAAACACAAAGTGGTGACCGTCCTCCCGAAGGTTAAACTAGCCACTTCTTTTGCATCCCACTCCCATGGTGTGACGGGCGGTGTGTACAAGGCCCGGGAACGTATTCACCGTAGCATTCTGATCTACGATTACTAGCGATTCCGACTTCATGGAGTCGAGTTGCAGACTCCAATCCGGACTACGACAAGCTTTCTGGGATTCGCTCCACCTCGCGGTATCGCTGCCCTCTGTACCTGCCATTGTAGCACGTGTGTAGCCCATCCCGTAAGGGCCATGATGACTTGACGTCGTCCCCACCTTCCTCCGGTTTATCACCGGCAGTCTCCTTAGAGTTCCCGACATAACTCGCTGGCAAATAAGGATAGGGGTTGCGCTCGTTGCGGGACTTAACCCAACATTTCACAACACGAGCTGACGACAGCCATGCAGCACCTGTCACAGAGTTCCCGAAGGCACAAATCTATCTCTAGTAATTTCTCTGGATGTCAAGGGATGGTAAGGTTCTTCGCGTTGCATCGAATTAAACCACATGCTCCACCGCTTGTGCGGGCCCCCGTCAATTCATTTGAGTTTTAACCTTGCGGCCGTACTCCCCAGGCGGTCAACTTAGTGCGTTAGCTGCGCCACTCACGTCTCAAGGACACAAACGGCTAGTTGACATCGTTTACGGCGTGGACTACCAGGGTATCTAATCCTGTTCGCTCCCCACGCTTTCGTTCCTCAGCGTCAGTATCTGTCCAGGTGGCCGCCTTCGCCACTGATGTTCCTTCCAATCTCTACGCATTTCACCGCTACACTGGAAATTCCACCACCCTCTACAGTACTCTAGTCATCCAGTTCAAAATGCAGTTCCAAGGTTGAGCCCTGGGCTTTCACATCTTGCTTAAATAACCGCCTACGAACGCTTTACGCCCAGTAATTCCGATTAACGCTTGCACCCCTCGTATTACCGCGGCTGCTGGCACGAAGTTAGCCGGTGCTTCTTCTGTAAGTAACGTCACAGATTGCAGTTATTAACTACAACCCTTTCCTCCTTACTGAAAGTGCTTTACAACCCGAAGGCCTTCTTCACACACGCGGCATGGCTGCATCAGGCTTTCGCCCATTGTGCAATATTCCCCACTGCTGCCTCCCGTAGGAGTCTGGGCCGTGTCTCAGTCCCAGTGTGGCTGATCATCCTCTCAAACCAGCTAGAGATCGTCGCCTTGGTAAGCCATTACCTTACCAACTAGCTAATCTCACTTGGGCTAATCAAATGGCGAGAGGTCCGAAGATCCCCCCCTTTGGTCCGTAGACGTTATGCGGTATTAGCAGTCGTTTCCAACTGTTGTCCCCCACCATAAGGCATATTCCCAAGCATTACTCACCCGTCCGCCGCTCGTCATCTTCTAGCAAGCTAGAAATGTTACCGCTCGACTTGCATGTGTTAAGCCTGCCGCCAGCGTTCAATCTGAGCCATGATCAAACTCTTCAATTAAAAATCGTTTGTG
>NZ_JAHKPR010000008.1 GCF_018860585.1 Colwellia sp. E2M01 | reverse complement strand
TAACTAACCTGATGTGATGGTCTCCTCCCTATACGGCATCTATGTGCCATGATTGAAGTTGTTACACACAATCAAAACGGGAGAAGACCAAAATGAAGATTACAACAATAGGGTTAGATATAGCAAAAAGATTTTTCCATGTTGTCTGCTGTAATGAGCAAGGACGTTTAGTTAGAAAGAAAATGCTAAAGCGCGTACAAGTATTAGCATTCTTTCAACAACATCCATCTTGTTTAGTGGCGCTAGAAGCCTGTGCAACATCCCATTTTTGGGCGAGAGAGATACAAAAGTGTGGTCATGAGGTGAAACTTATTCCTCCTCAACACGTTAAAGCTTTTTTAATGGGCAATAAAAATGATTACAACGATGCGTTAGCAATCAATGTTGCAGCAAGGCAACCACATATTAAAAGTGTTGGTATAAAATCGATAGAACAACAAGATAACCAAGCTCAACACAAAGCAAGGGAGTTAGCTGTTAAGCAACGAACAGCACTATGTAATCAAATCAGAGGATTGGTAGCTGAATATGGAATGACTATCAATCAAGGCGTAAATAACGTACGTAAAACTATCCCATTAATGTTAGAGGATGAAAGTAAATTATTATCAGAGACATTTAAAACGATACTTAGACAACTACAGGCACAGTTAAACGCCTTAGATATTTGTGTTGAAACTTACAGTAAAGTCATTGTTGAAACAGTCAAACACAATGCTACTTGTCAACGTATTCAAACAATCCCAGGGTTTGGCCCGATGATATCAAGCGCTTATTTTAATGAAGTGGGTAATGGCAGTGCTTATAAACGGGGTCGTGATGTCTCAGCGTCCTTAGGAATTGTTCCCCGCCAACACAGTAGTGGTGGTAAAGATACTTTACTGGGGGTAAGTAAACGAGGTAACAGTTATCTCAGATGTTTACTCATTCAGGGAGCTAAGGCTGTAGTTTCAAGAGCAAAGACAAAAAATGATAAATTAAGTCAATGGATAAATCGACTTGTTCAAACTCGAGGGCATAATCGAGCATGTGTAGCTTATGCCAACAAAATGGCGAGAATGGCTTGGGCTATTACCGTCTCTGGTGAAGAGTATTCACCAGTATAAGTAAACCGCTCTTCAAAGCATTGCGTGGGTAAAACAAAACGATGACATAACAGGTCAAACCGGCATATTGAAAACCTGACGAGTTCAGTGGTAGTGAATACCGATAACCTGATAAGGACAATATGCGCGGAATACATCGAGGTCAGAAGTAATAATCTTCATTAAAAGACCGTATATATGACAGCAAACCTGTCCCTGTTATCGATGCGTTAAACCTTGCAATACGGGAGGAGACCATATATGA
>NZ_JAHKPR010000070.1 GCF_018860585.1 Colwellia sp. E2M01 | reverse complement strand
GGCAGCCTCCTACAAGTTAAATCATCGAGTACCTAAATGGACTTACCTCTATTGATCGTCGCTCAATACAAAAACGGCATTAACCACCGAGGCTTATCTATCCTGTAGGAAGCAGCCTGCTGGTGACCCGTATTGAAAATACGGTGTTAGAGTTTAGGGAAATGCCTTTGGCATTTATCGCCTGCAGGCAGCCTCCTACAAGTTACATCATTGAGTACCTAAATGGACTTACCTCTATTGATCGTCGCTCAATACAAAAACGGCATAAACCACCGAGACTTATCTACCCTGTAGGAAGCAGCCTGCTGGTGACCCGTATTGAAAATGGTATTACAGTAAAGTCCATATGAGAGTCGGACATTCTCAATTTCTATTTGAGTAAAGAACAAGAAAAGCGCTTTAGTTAACGTTTGTTTTTTTCTTCTAGTTTTTTGTATAAATATACAAAATTTATCTATAATCTTCAGAAAAACAGTTGTCTAGACGTTGTGTGATCTCCTCGCCATTAGTGCATCCATACACGTTAATATCGTTATATTGATGGAAGTAAAAGCTCAAGAAAAAGGACTATACAAAAGTATTGGGCTTTTTATATTTTGGTGTTTAAGAAATCAGCCTAACGATGTGCGTGAGTAATAGTTAAAACAAGAAAGGGGGAGGCATATTCAATCGTACTACTATGTGTCGTTGCGCGGATGGTCAAAACAATAGGTACGTATCAGTCAATGCTAGGGTGACTTTACTCGGTCTTTATTATAGTCAAAATATGAATAATTTTAATCAAAGCACATATGTTGCTTAGTGTTCTCAAGTGAGTTTTTAAGCTTTGGGTAATTGTAAATTTAAGAAATAAATATTTTTAATTGAGGGTTCTTATTTAGCTGCAAATATAAAATTGTATGTAAATTAATAAGAGGTCATAAAGAAAGCATTTTGACAGATCATATTTTCTGATAATCAGACAATGAATAATAATTAAATTATCATATACTTTATGAATAATAGAAATAAATAGCACAAATAAGGTGCGTTCATGCCCTTATATCTTGCAATAAAAAAGAAGTTAAGTATACTTGCGAAAAGTTTTTAAACTTAAAGTTTTTACTTTAAAAGGCTTGGATAGTTACGATGTTTTTCGTATTTGATTAGATGTAAAATAATGAAAAATAGATTAACAAGTGAAGGGCGAAAATTTGCTTTGAAGCAAATTGTGTTGATGGCAATTACGGTTTTATTAATAACTCTATTTGTCTATTATTTTTGGGGATACCATTACGCAAAGTCTGCATTAATTGGTGGCTTTGTTGGGATTATTCCAAACATGATTTTCGCTTATAAAGCATTTAAATATGCAGGTGCTCAGTCATCAAGAAAGGTGATGGAATCTTTCTACAGTGGGGTAAAATTAAAGATGTTATATACTGCGTTATTATTTGCGCTAGTGTTTAAATTTTTGATTGTTGCACCTGTAGCACTTCTAGGTACATATTCAGTAATAACGTTTTTACCGTTGTTACTTCCGGTGTTTATAACAGTACGTTAAATACCGATTAAAAAATTTATAAACTTTAACCTTTGGGATAAAAAAATGGCAGAAGAAGTAACTCTCTCAGGCCATATTCAGCACCATTTAACTAATGCAAAAATGTGTTCAACCGAGAGTGGTTTAGCATTTAATAAAGCATGTAGTGACAGTGGTTTCTGGACATGGCATATAGATACATTAGCGTGGTCAATTGGCTTAGGGATATTGTTCCTAGCAATTTTCCGAAGTGCTGCAAAGAAGGCAACGATTGGTGTTCCTGGTAAATTTCAATGTTTTATTGAAATGATCGTTGACTTTGTTGGCGATAATGTCGCTAAAACCTTTCAAGGCAAGAGTACTTTAATTGCTCCTCTAGCCCTTACAATATTTGTTTGGGTGTTTTTAATGAATTTAATGGATTTAATTCCTGTTGATTTCTTACCTGCACTTGCTGGCTTTGTTGGCGAAAGCGCTTTTGGTATGGACTCACACGACGTGTACATGAAAATAGTGCCAACTACAGATATTAATTTAACTGCTGCATTAGCTGTTGGTGTGTTTTTATTGATGGTAGCTTATTCAGTAAAAATCAAAGGTGTTAGTGGTTTTATTAAAGAACTTACTTTGCACCCATTTAGCACAGATAACAAACTTGCAATGGTGTTCTTGATCCCATGTAACTTATTACTTGAAACAATCGCATTAATTGCTAAGCCATTCTCGTTAGCATTGCGTTTGTTTGGTAACTTATATGCTGGTGAGTTGATATTCATCTTAATCGGCGCTATTGGTTTAATGCAACTTCCGTTGCACTTTGTTTGGGCTGTATTCCACATATTAGTAATCGTGTTACAAGCATTCGTATTTATGATGCTTACCATCGTTTATCTAAGTATGGCCAGCTCAGACAATCATTAATTTTTTAACTTTAACTTTAACTTTAATTTATAATTAAAAACCCTGGAGAAAAAAATGGAACAACTATTAACAATGCCTGAAGCAATCAAGTTTATCGCAGTTGCTTTACTTATCGGTTTTGGTGCTATTGGTACTGCTATCGGTTTTGGTAACATGGGCGGAAAATTCTTAGAAGCGTGTGCACGCCAACCAGAATTAGCACCATCTTTACAAGTTAAGATGTTTATCTTAGCTGGTTTAATCGATGCTGTAGCTATGATCGGTGTTGGTATCGCGATGGTATTATTGTTTGTACTTTAATTTCATTCTTTGAACAGCTTTCTATTAAGGAGGAGCGGTTGTGAATTTAAACGCCACTCTAATTGGTGAATTAATAGCGTTTATCGTTTTTGTATGGTTCTGCATGAAATTTGTATGGCCACCACTAAACGACGCTATTGAAGCTCGCCAGAAAAAAATCGTAGATGGTTTAGCTGCTTCAGACCGTGCTGAAAAAGACTTGGAATTAGCCCAAGAAAAAGCAACGGCCCAACTAAAAGAAGCGAAATCGCAAGCTGCTGAAATTATTGAAGCAGCTAAAAAGCGTGAAACGCAAATAGTTGAAGAAGCTGCTGTGAAAGCAGAAGCCGAGAAAGCAAAAATCTTGGCTGCTGGTCACACAGAAATTGAAGCTGAACGTAACCGAGCAAAAGAAGAACTGCGTCAACAAGTCGCACTTCTAGCTATTGCTGGTGCCGAGAAAATTCTCGAGCGTTCAATTGATGCCGCAGCACATAGCGACATCTTAGATAAATTCGTCGCTGAACTTTAAGAGGAAAGAGCTATGTCTGAATTGACAACCATTGCTCGTCCTTACGCTAAAGCAGCGTTCGACTTTGCTGTTGAAGCGAATGCAGTTGATAGCTGGCTTGCCCAGCTAACATTTGCTGCTGAAGTTGCTAAAGATAATGCCATTATTGGTTATATATCTGGTGGCGCTTCAGTAGAGCAAGCACAAACTTTATTTTTGAATGTTTGTGGTGAGCAAGTTAACAGTGAAGGCCAAAACTTGATAAAAGTAATGGCTGAAAACGAACGTTTGTTGGTGTTACCGCTAGTGCTTGAACAGTTCATTGCTTTAAAGGCAGAGCTAGATCAAGAAATCACTGTGGATGTAACCTCTGCTGTAGAAATTACAGCCGAGCAAAAAACAACACTTAGCGCCGCGCTTGAAAAGCGTTTGGCACGTAAAGTAAAGCTTAATTGTAAAATTGATGTAAGTATCGTTTCAGGTTTGATTATTCAAGCTGAAGACATGGTAATTGATGGCTCTATACAAGGTAAATTGAGCCGTTTAGCAACAACTTTACAATCATAGATAAGGGAACAGAGCATGCAACTGAATTCCACTGAAATCGCTGACCTGATCAAGAATAGAATTGAACAGTTTAGTGTTGTCAGCGAAGCTCGTAACGAAGGTACTATCGTTTCTGTAACAGATGGTATTATTCGCATCCATGGTCTTGCTGATGTAATGCAAGGCGAAATGATCGAACTTCCTGGTAGCCGTTTTGCTATCGCGTTAAACCTTGACCGTGATTCGGTAGGTGCGGTAGTAATGGGTCCTTACGCTGATTTAGCGGAAGGCCAAAAAGTTAAAGGTACTGGTCGTATTTTAGAAGTACCAGTAGGTCGTGGTTTATTAGGCCGCGTAGTAAACACTTTAGGTGAACCAATTGATGGCAAAGGCCCAATTGATAACGATGGCTTCTCTCCAGTAGAAGTTATGGCACCTGGTGTAATTGAACGTCGTTCAGTAGACCAGCCAGTACAAACTGGTATCAAGTCTATTGATGCTATGATCCCAATTGGTCGTGGACAGCGTGAATTAATCATTGGTGACCGTCAAATTGGTAAATCAGCGATTGCATTAGACGCTATCATCAACCAAAAAAACACTGACATTAAATGTGTGTATGTTGCTATCGGTCAAAAAGCTTCTACAGTAGCGAACTTAGTTCGTAGCTTAGAAGAACATGGCGCGTTATCAAATACTATTGTAGTTGTTGCCTCAGCTTCTGAAGCTGCTGCATTACAATACTTAGCACCATATGCTGGTTGTTCAATGGGTGAATATTTCCGTGACCGCGGTGAAGATGCATTAATCGTATATGATGACTTGTCTAAGCAAGCAGTTGCTTACCGTCAAATTTCATTACTTTTACGTCGTCCGCCAGGTCGTGAAGCTTACCCAGGTGACGTTTTCTATCTTCATTCTCGTTTATTAGAACGTGCTGCTCGTGTAAACGAAGACTATGTTGAAAAATTCACGAACGGTGAAGTAAAAGGTAAAACAGGTTCTTTAACTGCATTACCAATTATTGAAACGCAAGCGGGTGATGTATCTGCTTTCGTACCAACAAACGTAATCTCAATTACCGATGGTCAGATTTTCTTACAATCTAACTTATTTAACTCAGGTATCCGTCCTGCTGTTAACGCTGGTATTTCTGTATCTCGTGTTGGTGGCGCTGCACAAACGAAAATCATCAAGAAACTTGGTGGTGGTATTCGTATGGCACTTGCTCAATACGCCGAATTAGCGGCTTTTGCTCAATTTGCATCAGATTTAGATGATGCGACTCGTGCTCAATTAGATCACGGTCAACGTGTTACTGAATTAATGAAGCAAAAGCAATACAGTCCACTATCAGTGGCTGAAACTGCAGTGTCATTATTTGCCGCAGAAAAAGGCTTTTTAAACGACATCGAAATCAATAAAGTTGTTGATTTTGAATCAGCTTTACATGTTTATGTTAATGCTGAGCAGGCTGAGTTAATGGCTACTATCAATGAAACTGGTAATTACGATAAAGACATCGAAGCAGGTTTGACTAAAGCACTTGAATCATTCAAGTCTACACAAACTTGGTAATTAGTCTTTAATAAAGTAATCTTTTCGGAGAAGAGTCATGGCCATTGGTAAAGAAATAAAAACCAAGATTTCGAGTGTTAAAAACACTCAAAAGATCACAAGCGCTATGGAAATGGTTGCCGCTAGTAAAATGCGTAAAGCACAAACTAGTATGGCAGCCTCTCGTCCATATGCGACCAATATACGAAATGTGATCGGTCATATTGCGCTTGGTAACTTAGAGTTTCGTCACCCGTATATGGTTGAACGTGAAACTAAGCGTGTTGGCTATATTGTTGTCTCAACAGACCGTGGTTTGTGTGGTGGTTTAAATACTAACTTATTTAAACGTGTACTTGTAGATGCTGGTAAACATCAAGCATCTGGTGCTGAAGTTGAATTTGCAATGGTTGGCGCTAAAGCGACATCATTTTTCAACAATATGGGCGCTAAAGTATCAGCACAAATTTCAGGCTTAGGTGATAACCCTTCACTTACTGACTTAGTTGGTAGTGTAAAAGTTATGCTTGAAGCTTATGAAAACGGTGATATTGATAAATTGTATGTAGTTTACAACAAGTTTGTGAATACAATGACACAAGAGCCAACAATTGATCAATTGTTACCTCTACCTAAATCAGATGATGAAGATATTGGTCATCGTTGGGATTATATATACGAACCGGATGCAGACTCTTTATTAGGGAAGCTTTTAGTTCGTTATGTTGAATCTCAAGTATATCAAGGCGTGGTTGAAAACCTAGCTTGTGAACAAGCAGCCCGTATGATTGCAATGAAAGCCGCTACAGATAATGCTGGTGAAATCATTGACGATTTACAATTGGTATACAACAAAGCGCGTCAAGCGGCAATCACTCAAGAGTTGGGTGAGATTGTTGCAGGTGCCGCTGCGATAGGTTAGGTCTACACTTTATTAATTAAAGTTAGGTAATGAACATTTCGTAATTTAACGATAAGTTAGTTGAGCAAGGCTTAGCTAACTTAAATTAAGAGGAATAAACATGAGTACAGGTAAAGTCGTCCAAATCATTGGCGCAGTTGTGGATGTAGAATTTCCACAAGATGCCGTACCTCAGGTATATGACGCAGTAAAAGTAACTGAAGGAAACCTTGCAGGTTTAGTACTTGAAGTTCAACAGCAGCTAGGTGGCGGCGTTGTGCGTACTATCGCAATGGGTTCTTCAGACGGTTTGCGTCGTGGTCTGAATGTAGAAAATACAGGTCAAGGTATACAAGTGCCAGTTGGTGTTGAGACGTTAGGTCGCATCATGAACGTACTTGGTGAGCCTATTGATGAAGCGGGTCCTATTGGCGAAAAAGACCGTTGGTCTATTCACCGTGAAGCTCCTGCTTATGCTGAACAAGCCATGTCTAGTGAATTACTAGAAACAGGTATCAAAGTAATCGATTTAGTTTGTCCATTCGCTAAGGGTGGTAAAGTAGGTTTATTCGGTGGTGCTGGTGTTGGTAAAACAGTAAACATGATGGAACTTATCCGTAACATCGCGATCGAGCACAGTGGTTACTCAGTATTTGCTGGTGTTGGTGAGCGTACACGTGAAGGTAACGATTTCTATCACGAAATGAACGATTCTAATGTACTTGATAAAGTATCGTTAGTTTACGGTCAAATGAACGAGCCTCCAGGAAACCGTTTACGTGTTGCTATGACGGGCTTAACTATGGCAGAAAAATTCCGTGACGAAGGTCGTGACGTATTATTCTTCGTAGATAACATTTACCGTTATACTCTTGCGGGTACTGAAGTATCAGCACTACTTGGTCGTATGCCATCAGCGGTTGGTTACCAACCAACACTTGCTGAAGAAATGGGTATATTACAAGAGCGTATTACTTCAACTAACAAAGGTTCAATCACTTCAATCCAAGCGGTATACGTACCTGCGGATGATTTAACTGACCCTAGCCCTGCAACTACTTTCGCACATTTAGATGCAACAGTTGTATTAAGTCGTGATATCGCATCGCAAGGTATTTACCCTGCAATCGATCCATTAGACTCTACTTCTCGCCAATTAGATCCATTAGTTGTTGGTGTTGAACATTACGAAATCGCTCGTGGTGTACAAACAGTATTACAACGTTATAAAGAACTTAAAGATATCATCGCTATATTAGGTATGGATGAGTTATCTGAAGAAGATAAACAAGCGGTATCTCGCGCACGTAAGATCCAACGCTTCTTATCTCAACCGTTCTTCGTTGCTGAAGTATTTAACAGCGTACCAGGTAAGTATGTTCCATTAAAAGACACCATAGCTGGCTTTAAAGGCATTTTGGCTGGTGACTACGATGATTTACCTGAGCAAGCGTTCTACATGGTGGGTTCTATTGAAGAAGCCATTGAGAAAGCTAGTAAGATGTAATCATCTAGTAAGTATTTATGCGCAGGTATAAGTACTTACGATAATAGAGGTCGAGTCAAATGGCATTATTAACTGTAAATCTGAGTGTGGTAAGTGCAGAAGAAAGCTTATTTTCTGGTAGCATTAAATCACTACAGATCACAGGTAGTGAAGGTGAGCTAGGTATTATGCCTGGACATGCACCTTTACTGACTTCACTTAAGCCGGGTATGGCATTAATCACTAAGCATGATGATAGCGAAGAAGTTATTTATCTTTCAGGTGGTATGTTAGAAGTTCAACCTAATAACATTATCGTGTTAGCCGATGTGGCTACCCGCGCTGATGATTTAGATGAACAAGCTGCTCTTGAAGCTAAGCAACGCGCAGAAGAAAACATTAATGCAAATAGCAGTGATGTTGATTTTACCGCGGCAGCAGCTGAATTAGCACGTGCGGTAGCGCAATTACGTGTTATTCAGGCGAGTAGCAAAAATAGCTAATATCTATTTTTACTTAATGTTTAAATGAGATACATACGCAAGGTTTGAGTGACTTTTGATATAAAAAGTGAACACAGATACTGATTATAAAAACCGTATTACGTTAAGTTATACGGTTTTTTTATGTCTGAATTTTGAGTCTACATTACTTGGAAATAACAGATGAATAGCTATTAATACCAAGTCCGTTAAATTACTGATCACCTGTACTGGTTAAAATANNCTTTAGATATTTTCCCTTCGCACAGCTAGACCAGAAAATTATCGGAATTGGTATAAGGCTGAGCTAAAAATCATTGAAAATGAGATAAAATATATTAATGATTAGTGGGTGGTAATCATTTTGCTGATATCTTAGGTAATAACTCAGCTAATTGCATAGTAAATTGAAGATTAAAATTGTCAAAAGCAACCGCTTGTTGTTTGGCTAGTATATGATAATGTGAATTAGCTGTTACAGGTAAAGTAGCTATTTTTTTTACATACCATAATGCATTAATGAGTAAACTATAACTAATATATAAATTTACTAACGGTCTATTAATGTTATTTTCTAATGCGTATTGTTGATAGTTGCTAATAACATGGTCAATCAACTCAAAAGGAATATTATTAATGGCGATATACATAGCAATATCGAATTCACGGGGCGCTAGTTGTACGCATTCAAAATCTATTAACCAAACAGATTGTTGCTCATCAATAAGCAAGTTACTGTAATTGATATCACCATGACAAAATACTAAAGCAGTATTTAACAGTGCTTTTTGGTGATCAATACGTGAAGCTAACACCTTACCCATATCTTGCAATAAAACCCGCTGCTGAGCCTCTAAAGAATTAGAATCAGTTAATAAGTCGTTGATGGTGGATGCAATATCCAATTCTGTTAAGCAAGGAAGGCTAAATTTATTAGCTGATACAAACGAGGATGATTTAACGTGGTGTACACGCACCATAATAGATGTGGCGATTACTAACTGTTCATCTAAGTTTGCATCTATTTCAGCAACAGATAAACCTTCTATAAATGTTGTTATTAACCACTTTTTGTCATGATATACAACATCGGGACTTAATCCTGCATTGGCCATATAAACGCTACAGGAAGCTTCCTTTACAGCTGTCTCATCACGTAGTTGCTTAGCAAAGTAGTTTCCCACTGTGGTTGTTACTTTAAAGCAAACATGACTCAAACCTTTATTGAATCGTGTAACCTCAATAATGTCTGTAAAACAAGGTAGAGATTGAAGCGAAGTTAATTCAGATGTATTGGGTGGCATCATAAAATTTAGCTCTGATTTAAGTCTGTTTGCACAACTAATTTATCAATCAATTAATGATGTTGGCTCTGGACAGTCTTGCTCTTTTTTATAACTTTTTAGCCATTTTATATATCCGTAAAAAGCGATCACAACAAAAATGACGAATAACACAGTAGTCGGTATTAAACCTTTTTCAATGTATAAGTAAATAGAAACAAGGTCAATGACAATCCAGTAAAGCCAATTTTCTAGTACTTTTTGAGTCACTAAATAAGTACTAAACACAGCAAATACTGTCGTAAAAGTATCTAAATAAGGGTAATGAGCAGAGGTGAAATTACTAACCAAATAACCTAAAAGCAAGGAGATTAATGCTAAGCCTAAACATATTTTAATATGTAAGCTTACTGACCAACTTATAATGGGTAATTCATCACTATCATCATTTTTAGTGACTGGGTTAGACCATTGCCAATAACCGTAAATAGCCATTAATAAATAGTAAACGCTTAGCGCACTGTCCATTAATAGTTTTACATCAAAAAATATAACAGCATAAATAGCCGTACTTATGAAAGCTGCAGGCCAGCACCATATATTACCTTTGGCGACTAATATTACATAGGCGAGTGACAACAACATAGCCATCAATTCAAGCCAAGGTAGCTGTACAAAGTAAGTAGATACACTGTTAAATATTTCAGACATTATATTTCCGCTTCAACTTCTGAACAATCACTGCCAATAAATTTACAGACAAATACGGCTGCACCTATGGTTGCATGAACATGTTTTATTTCAGCCATCACATGAGTAACAGCAAGATCATAATCACCAAACACTTGCGTGCTCATGCCATTGGTCACAACTTGTAAACCATCTACAAGCCTAAGTCTTTTAATAAACGCCCAAATTTCAGTTTTGTATTGCTCTTCTGCAAGTGGGTATAAGCTTAACTCTATTGATATTTTCATAGTTCACCCTAAATGGTACTTATACAAGGTAACGTAATAACCTTAAAAGTATGTTTATCGGTTAGGTTATTACGTTATTTATGCTTAATGATTAAAATTGATAGTCCAGTGTAACGCCAAATACTAATGGCTCAGAAAGCTGCGTATATTGTTTAGGCGTATAACCATCACGTGGGTCGTTACCAAAATAGAAACCGCGGTTTGCGTAATTTTCATCAGTTAAATTACGACTCCAAATTTTTAACTGCCAATTGTCTTGTAAATACGCAACAGAAGCATTTAATAGTGCTACCGATTGCGAAGTTATGTCTGCTTCAGGTATAGGTTGGTATGTACCGTCGTCTGCATAATCGTAATAACGTGTATCAGAGAAGTAAAATTCATCTTTACCATCAATTGATAAATTGAATAGCCAATTATCGGTAGGTTGGTAATTGATACCTGCATTAAATTGATAGTTTGGAGCATGTGCTTGCTCTTGACCCGTTAATGAATTGCCATCTGAATCAATGTATTCATCAAACTCAGTTTTTAATAAACCGAACGATCCGTAAATATTAATAGCATCAGTCAGCTGCCAAGCGCCTTCAACTTCAAGGCCATAATTACTACCTGTTGCAGCATTACCTAAATAACTAATAAATTCTGTACTACCATCAGGGCGAACTAGGTTACGTGAGCTTTTAACCTGCATGTCATCGCGATCCATATAAAAAGCTGCGGTGCGAATATAAGCAGTATTATCAAGTAATGTTATTTTAGAGCCAAGTTCATAATTGGTTAAATACTCAGGAGCAAAATTTCGCAATTCTGCTGGTAAACTGCCGTCAGTATTATGACCGCCCGCTTTATAGCCTCTATTTATTGAGCTATACCAAAGAATGTTGTCACTTTGCTGGTAACTAAGTATTAATTTACCACCAAGCATAGTATCGGAAATACTATCGTCAAAGTTACTTGAATTCACATAATCCGCTTCATGCCTTTCAATACGTAAACCAGAAACTAATGACAAGCGTGCATTTAATTGTGTATTTAATTCAGCATATGCAGCAACGCTATTACTCTTGTTATTTGAAGTGAAATCATCAGTGTTATAGGTATATTCACGTAATAAGTCTTCATTATCATTTTTAAAATAAAGGCCGGCTACCCAAGAGGTTGAACCATTGAATATTTCCTGATTTGGCTTCGACAATGCGCGTAATTCAGCGGTAAAAACTGATTTATCACGGTAGTAATTGTCTATTGAAGAATATTCCCAATACTCAAAGTTAGGATCAATATCAGAGTTAACACTAGGATCTGATATTCCTTCGTATGCCCAATCTTCATCATAACCATAAACTAGGTCTGATTTAGCATTACTCACTATGGCGAGTACGGTAGCATTTTCAAAACCTTGATAAGTAAACTTTGACGAAAAAGCGATAGTTTCTTGCGTATCAACACCTGGCTGATCAGATAAAGTTTCACGAGTATTATCTAACGAGTAAGCGTCATAACCATTATTAAAATCAAAATAATAACCTGCTACGTCGATAGTTAAATCATTACTGGCTTCAATAGCTAGTTTACCGCGTATTGTTAATTCATCACGGTTATTGGTATCTTTTTTATCTAAGTAAACATTATCAATATAACCATCGCTGGTTTGTTGGTTAACGGTAAAACGATATTTTACAAAATCATTCGCAGGACCTGATAAGGCAACACCTAAATCATAAGTATTATAATTACCTGCGGTAAAGTGTAAGGCGCCTTCAAAGTCATCGCTAGGCTCCTTAGTGGTAATATTAATCATGCCGGCAATGGCATTTGCGCCAAAGCGAGTTCCCTGCGGACCACGAAATATTTCCGCTTGTTTGACATCAAATAAATTAGCAACGCTGCCTATTCCGGTAAGATCTATATCATCAATAATAACACCTACAGAAGGGTTAATAGGCTCTTGATACTGACTACGTTCTCCAATGCCGCGAATTTGGTAATAACGAGCACGACCAGAGCCGCTAGCGTAATTTACATTAGGACTAATGGCTATTAATTCTTCAAGGTGTTGTGCATTACGTTGCTTAATGTCGGTATTGGTTAATACTGAGACCGAAGTAGGTATTGTCTGTAGGCTTTGATCACGAAAATCAGTAGTAACGGTAATGGTTTCTAACTGCTCAGCGTTTTGGCCTACAGTTTTGGTTTGCTCTTCTGCGAATGCAGTTAAGTTAAAAGTTGTAGCGGTTATAGCTAAATAAATAGCTGATTTGGCGAATGTCATAAACTTCTCATCAAAAAAATAAATGGCAGGGCGCGCACGGAAGGTGTTTTTTTGATGAATATCAATCGTTAACCATCCCTATGCCAGAATATCAACTAAGTTAACTTTCTGCCCAGGTTCAAAGGGTATATATCTCAGCGCCTGGTTAATTGAATATTCAAATAACAGGGCACCCCTTGGTTTCGCACAATTGTAACAAATATATTCACTATAATCTGTTTATTATTGAGTCGCTTAGGTATATTGATTAATTCAATTTTAGATGATTCTCTTATAACAATAAAAATATCGGGTATTTATGTTTCCTAATTGGCAATTAGTGCTGTTAAGTTTGGTTTATATTGGTTTATTGTTTTTAATCGCTTTTTTAGGTGACCGATATCGACATCAGTTGGCTAAAAAAAGCCAAGGTATTATTTATGCACTTACTTTAGGTGTTTATTGTACGTCTTGGAGCTTTTTAGGCACAACAGGGCAGGCATCCACTAATATTTTTTCTCATGTTCCTATTTATTTAGGCCCTATTTTACTTTTTGTATTTGCCTGGCCGTTTATTCAGCGCATTATCCGTGTCAGTTTAAAATTACATTTAACTTCTATTGCAGATTTACTGGCAGCACGTTTTGGTAAATCTCATAACCTCGCTATTATGGTCACCGTTGTCGCTTTAATCGGTACTATGCCGTATATGGCGCTACAGTTAAAAGCTATGGTGTATTCCTTTCAGCAATTACAAATAGATCAGAGCCTAAATAGTTGGCACATCGGCTTAGCAGTAAGCTTGGTTTTAGGCGTATTTACTGTGTTATTTGGTATTCGACATATTGATGTAACTGAACGTCACCCTGGGGTAATGCTGGCAATTGCTTTTGAATCTTTAGTAAAATTATTTGCTTTTTTAGCGGTAGGTCTTTTTGTTTGTTTTGTTTTGTTTGACTCTCCTGCTGATATTTGGCGACAAGCAGATGCCAGTGTTTTACTTGAACAACAAATAACCACTGATAATGTTACTTCTATGGTAGCGATGTTAATTATTGTTATGGCTGCTTTTTTATCATTACCACGGCAATTTCAAGTAATGGTGGTTGAGTTAAAAGATCAGAAAGATACTTGGCTTAGCAGGCGCATCTTTCCACTGTATTTACTTATTTTCGCTTTTTTTGCTGCACCTTTAGGTTTAGCGGGGCAAATGTTGTTAGGCAATAGTGTCCCTTCAGACGCCTATGTATTATTTCTTCCTGACGTTACCCAGCAGCGGTGGTTAGTGCTCTTTGCCTTTTTGGGGGCAATATCGGCAGCAAGCTCTATGGTGATTATTTCTGCCATAGCATTAAGTACCATGCTCAGTAATGAAATAGTTTTCCCGTTACTTTATCGACGTCAAAAAGTAGCGCAAACTGATTACGATAACTTTAGAAAACGGCTATTAAATATCAGAAAAATATTGGCGCTGTTTGTAATTTTATTAGGTTACGGCGTATTTATTTTAGCTTCTCCCGATACCCTCTCATCGTTAGGTGAAATTGCTTTTGGGGCTTTTGCACAATTAACACCGGCATTAATTGCCGCCTTTTATTGGCGACGTGCCAGCTTAATGGGGGTTTATGCAGGGATACTTGTGGGCTTTATTTTATGGCTTACATTGAACTTTTTACCACAATTTGGTTTATATGCCTCGCCGTTTGCACAAGGTTACTTACCCGTAAAAACCACAGCAACCTTATTTAGCTTAGGCGCTAATATTATTGTGATGTGGGCATTGTCGCAAATCAGCAGGCAAAGTGTACAAGAGCGTGTGCAAGCATCTCTTTTCCTTGAGTGGCAATCACCTAAACTCTTAAAAATTGAAAATAAAAGACAGCTTGATGTGCAAGAGTTAGAGTTGTTAGTATCACGTTTTGTCGGTATTAAAAAAGCCCAAGTTAGTTTTACTTATTTTTTATCTACCCACGATAAAAAAAAGTTAGGTAACGTTACTTATAACCAAAAACTACTGCAACATACCGAAAATACTTTAGCTACGGTTATGGGCTCATCTTCTGCGCGGTTAGTACTTTCATCGGCATTAGACGGTCGAGATATTGCACTTGATGAACTTGCCGTATTAGTTGAAGAAGCTTCAAGTGAACGCCAAGAATTTTCACAAAATTTACTTCAAAGTGCCATTGAAAATGCTAGCGAAGGAATTTCCATTATTGATAATGAGTTGCGCTTAGTAGCTTGGAATAAAAAATATTTAGATTTATTCAATTATCCATCAAACCTGATTTATATGGGCGCACCAATATCAGAGCTTATTCGCCATAATGTACAGCGCGGTTTATGTGGCGCTGGCGATATAGAATCACAAATTAACCGACGTTTAAATTACCTACAGCAAGGTAGCCCACACAGTTCAGAGCGGCAACAAGCGTCAGGGCAAACTATCCGCATTGAAGGTAATCCACTACCGGGCGGCGGTTTTGTTATGATGTTCTCAGACATTACCGCATATCGACAAGCTGAGCAGGTACTTAAAGAAGCGAATCTTGATCTTGAAACGCGGGTTTACGAACGAACCTTAACGCTTGCTAAAACCAATGAAGCGCTGGCGAAAGCGCATGAAAAAGCAGAGCAAGCACATTTGAAAAAAAGCCAATACCTAAAAGCGTGTAGTCATGACTTAATGCAGCCTTTAGAAGCGGCACGATTATTCACTTCGGCACTTTCTGAGCAAACTAACCTAACCAGTGTACAACAACGACAAGTTGATAATATTGACCGTTCACTGAAAGCCGCCAATGATTTACTGGCAGACTTAGCCGAAATAGCGCGCTTAGAAAGTGGTAATATAAAAGCAAATATTCAAGCGTTTGCCTTAAATGATTTATTTGAAGATCTCGCGCAGGAGTTTTCAGCACTAGCAATAGAACAATCAGTTGAGTTTAGATTAGTGGCTACTAAGGTGTGGGTTAAATCTGATCGCCACTTATTACGCCGAATAATCCAAAACTTAGTAGGAAATGCGTTTAGGTACGCAAGTCCAGGTAAAGTTTTGTTGGGCGCAAGAGTATTTAATGAACAGGTCATCATTCAAGTATTAGATAATGGTCCAGGAATTCCTGTTGAAAAACAACGTTTGGTTTTTGAGCAGTTTATTCAACTAAATACTTCCAATAATTATGTAGGCAGGGGCCTAGGTTTAGGATTAAATATAACTCAAAGCTTAGCGCAATTATTAGGACACACACTCAGCTTACAATCTAAAGTGCAACAAGGTTGTAATTTCTCTGTGCAAGTTACAAAAGCCGAAGCTGTAGAGCAAATTAAACAAGTGGTTAGTCCAAGCTTTAACGTTGCTTTAAAAGATATTACCGTGTTATGTATTGATAATGATCCTGATGTACTTAGTGGCATGGTTGAACTGCTTTCTGCTTGGCAATGTAATATCCTAGCTGCAGATTCTCGAGAAACTGCGTTAACAGAATTTGCTAATCACAGTAATGAAATTGACATTTTACTGGTTGATTACCAATTAGGTTACCAAGTGGAGAATACAGAAGAGGGCGAAGATGACTTTTCACCCGTTAAGCAAGTAGATGGCTTAACGTTAATTAAAGATTTACGTAGTCAATGTCATCATACATTGCCAGCTATATTAATTACCGCCACCACAGAGTCGGGTATTGAAGAAAAAGCGAAAAGTTATGATGTAGGTTATATGCGTAAATTAGTAAAACCAGCGGCATTGCGAGCGATGATGAGCGCTATGTTAGCTAAAAAGCTACAAGCTGATTATGTGGGTTATAGCTAACTGGTTTAGTAAACGTGGTAAGTCGCTTATGATGAGAGCGCCAATATAAGTTAAGCTAAAAAGCTGCAAGCCGATTATGTTGGTTATAGGTGAATGTTAAGAGTGTGAAATAGAGTAAGTCGCTCATGATGAGTGCGGCAATATAAATTAAGCTAAAAAGCTACAAGCCGATTATGTGGGTTATAGCTAACCCGATCATCATTTCTCGTTAGTCGTTGTCAGGAACTATATTTTATTATTGTGTTCTACTTAAACAGCGTACAAAAAACCTCACAATGGATACGGAACTTACATTATGAAGCATACCTTATCGTTTAATAATAAAACGTTATCTACGTTCTTTGTTATTGTCAATTGCGTTGCTGTGTTAACAACATGGACAACTAAAGCAGATGAGATTGACTTTAACAAAGTCACAGTAACTTCGCCTCATCAACTCACCCAAGAAGTAATTGTTGCAGATGTTCTACCCGCGCAAGGTAAGGAATTAGTGACATTTTCAGTGGATGACAAAGGCAATCGCTGGTTAATTATTTATCAATACCAACAACAAGAAAATCACTACATGATCGCCGAGCAAGTGATTATACCTCAACAATTTTATCGGTTTGATTTAAGTAAAGAGTTGCCTGATAAAGCACCTGCTAAACAAAGTCTTTATTTCCTCTCAGCAGATGCTTTACTGATTTATCAAAATAAACAGTTTAAGAAACTGACCGGTATCAGCTCATTATATGTACAAGAGAAAGTAGACTACCTGAGCCGTGGCGATTTTATCCAAGATCTTAATAATGATGGTTTTGATGATGTAGTGCTTGCTGACTTTACGAAGACTCATATTTTTATCGGACAAGGGCTAGGAAGTTTTTTAAAACAAACATTACCAATAAAACCAAACGTACGGGTTCTTGATGACGGTGCGACTTATACCGAAAGTAAACTGTATTTTGCCGATGCGAACTTTGATAATAAAAAAGATATTTTTATTCTGGAAGCTGGCGAAATAGCCGTTTATCTACAAGTAGAAAATAGTCAATTTACTAAACGAAAAATCCGTATCTCTATTAATGATTCTATTAGTGGTCTTGATTGGTGGAAAAAACGTGATGAAAGCGGTGAGCAGCCAGATCAAAGTAATTTAGAATATCGAAAAATAGAAGAGTTACGCGATGTAAATGCCGATGGCATGATTGACATGGTGGTGCGTTACACGAAAGCGTCTGGTGTACTCGATAGGGTTAATGATTATGAAATTTACCTAGGTAAAAATAACAAAGGTAGTTTAGTTTATGCGCCTAAAGCGGATAGTGTTATCCATGAGGATGGGACTTTAACAGGCTTTGAATTTATTGATATTAATAATGACGGCAAGCTTGAGGTGTTACTAGCCGGTTTTGATATTGGTTTATCGCAAATTATTAGCGCTTTGGTAACAGGGGCAATTGATCAAGATGTTTACCTATTTAAAATGGACGATACCGATAAATTCCCGAGTAAAGCCATTATTAAAAAAGAGGTTGAATTAACCTTTAGCTTAAGCTCAGGTAAAAGTGGTAATGGCGTTGTTCGTTTAGCAGACTTAAATGGTGATGGTTTAAAAGACTTAGTGTTGTCAGATGACGATGAAGAATTGAAAATATATCTTGCTAAATTACCAGGTAAAGATAAAAAACTATTTGCAAGACACAGTGTAAGTTACGATATTCAATTACCTAAAAATGGCAAACTCGTTATCGTTGATGACATCAATAGTGATGGCCAAGATGACCTATTAGTTAACTTTTCTCGCTTAGATGGAGCAGAAAATAGCAAAGTGTTTAAAGTACTTTTTTCACTTGATATGACAGAAGAATCAGATTAACAACGTAAATTAAGCATTTAAAGTGAGAATATAAACTATGCAGCAGGCTATTTGTGGGTTTCACCAAGACGATGAAAATCATTGGGTTGCAGAGCTAGGTTGCGGACACTTTCAACATGTAAGGCACAAGCCTCCCTTTATTAATCGTCTTTGGGTTGTCTCATTCAGTGGACGCAAGAGCATGATAGGGCATAAGTTAAAATGTAAAAAGTGTGATGAAGGTATGCCAGAAGATAAATCATAGTAACAATGAATACATGGCAGTAAACATTTAAATGTCTGATTTTTTTACACTTTGTGTTCTTATTGTTATGTTTTGTACAGGAGTGCAAAACAACTATTTGATTACAAAGGCTTTAATTTAAATGGCTTAATTCTTGCTTTGTTTAGATAAGTTAAGAAAATTAAAGCTTTTATTAAAATAAATAGGAATAAACTATGAAATTATTTTCAACAAAAATGTCATTAGCGGCATTAATATTTTCAGCATTTAGTTTAGTTAACGCTGCTCAAGCAGGGTTAATCGGTAAAGTAAATGTTGATAATGGCTATGTTGCATACATAAGTACTGATGATTCAGTTCAAGGTATCGAGATTGGTTCTTTAGAAAACTGGTATACAACAGATACTTTTACAACGTCTTTAACACCTTACACTGATTATTTTTTACATATTAAAGCAACAGATAGCGGTGGCTACGCAGGCTTTTTAGGTGAATTTACATTGGGTGCAGGCTTTGTATTTGATAACAACTCACAAACATTGTTAACAGATGAAGCATACTGGAACGTAAGTACAACAGGTTGGGATAGTTATTCATCAGCGACAAGTTATGGTGCGAATGAAGCCTCAACAGCTCCTTGGGGTAATAAACATACTAAAGAAGTTGATGCTGATGCACAATGGATTTGGTCAACAAATAACTATAGTGATAACGAAGTATACTTTTCAACAGCTATTACTTTTGTTCCAGCGCCTAGCTCATTAGCTATTTTAGGTTTAGCACTTATTGGTTTTGGTGTTCGTCGTTTAAAAAAATAAACGCCTCCAATTTTTAACGTGTACTGAATCGTCTATTAAAATACCGATAACAGTCACAAAAAAAGCCTCTTTGCTATGGTTGTAAAATACTATTAAAGAGGCTTTTTATTATCTAATTTTAATTTTAGTTTTGCTTGAACTGAGCTGAGGTTATCTACACTTTCCCAAATAGACACCCCCTTTGTAACGTATCTTTTTTAGAGTCATACCTTACTAGTTCGTATGGCTTTGAGGTAATAGGTAGTCTGCAGCTACTAACGTTCAACAGTCATAGGCTGTATAGGTATGCTTATAGGTTAATTAACTTATAAACTACTGGCTTTTAACCATGTAGCATCAGCGGCTTGATACAAACTTTGTTTACTGTAAGCCTTTGCTAGCGCTTGTAAGTCTTGTTGGTCATATTGTTTGCCGTAATCCTTTTCTTCTAGTCTAATTAAGCTAGTGAATGACTTTTCAGCTAACGAATATTGACCGCTATTTAAAGCTAAGTGCCCTAAACAACTTAACCACTTACCACTATGAATGTTCTGTTGCAGTTGTTTTTGTGCAAGGGCAATAAGCTTATCGGCATGTAATATAGGTAAGTCGCGTATTGTTTTTAAAAATTCACTCGTTGCTGATTTCTTAAAAATAGGCACTAAAATATCATTTAAGGCTTCAACAATATTGTTTTCTGCCAATACTTTACAGTAAGCAAGTACAACACCCTCTCGTTGTTTTATTTTACGTGCGATACCATTCCAGTTATCTTGTAAGTCATTAGTATCGTGACGTTTAATGCTTTCTTTAAAGCTACCGTAATAAGCGGCGGCTTCCCATGCTTTAACGGTTTCATCAGTAATTAGTTTGCTCTTACGTGCAGCGGGTAAATATTCAATGGCTTGGTTAAAGCGTTCCTCAATAATACACAAATCAATTTCAAGAGATAATAAGCGACTGTCGTGGCCTATTTGTTTGTGATGTTCATCAATAATTTCGCGTGCTTTGACGTAGGTTTCTGGCTTATGTTGGTTCATTAACAATTTAACATTAACTAATACGCTTTCTAAACCGACATCATCAAGTTTCATTGTTTCTTGCTCAAGCAAAGCTAAATAATGATTGGTATTACTGTCGAGATTTAATTTTGCAGAGGCAGAAGCTGCCAGTAAATAAGCACTTTGTTTTCTTTTTGATGGAATAGCACTTTTTGCGAATAACTCTTCAGCTTGACTAAAGTCTTCAAGCATATAAGCAGCAAGACCTTTATTAAAGTTAGCGATACCTTTGCGTTGTCCGGCATAAGCGAGTTTGGTCCATGTGCCAAAACTGAAGTTTAGGGTCCCACGAAAGATTTTTAAGCCAAATATAAGGCTAATAAATAGTAGGGTTAACATAATGCCTGCAGATAAAACCGTTAACTCAATAGTGGTGTTACCCATGGCAATAAGAATATAGCCCTTTTCATCAATAAGCAGCGGGCTAATTGCCATGGCGCTAAGAAAGATAACTAAGGCAATGATAATACGGATCATTGTTCATCTCCTGTTGCACTTTTCTCTGCAGCTCGTCTGTCTTCTACTTGAGGCTTGTCCATTGGCGGCTTAACTGCTTCATCTCTTGTAGTATTATTTGTTGTGTTTTCTGTTTTGCTGTCAACGGTACTTTTTACTTTGGTCTTTGCTTGCGACGTGGCTTGTTTATTATCTTGTGTAGTGTTTTGTAGTAAACGCTTTATCGCCACCAATGAACGTAAATCAGTAGGGTAGTCAAAATAGATAACCTGTGTTTTAAGTTGCTCAATAGCGTTATAGAAGTTTTTATTAACAGTCGCATTCATGTCAAAAAATTCATTTAGCCACTGTTGAATATCAAGTAGCGTTTGTTGATAAATGTTCTCTTTATGTTCGCTAGCTGCCCATTCAACCAATTGAATTTTAAGACTTAAGTTTTGTTTAAGGTGCTGTTGTTGCTCTGGCGACATTAAAGGTTCAACCATGCCTGTTCTGCGACGAACAGTAATGAAATCTTTAAGGAACTTGTCCCAAGTTTTTGCCAAGTTTGATTGCCAGTCACCAATATCTTCAGATAAGGTAAAATCTTCTTTTGGTGCGTCGATCGCTTCTGATAAGTTAACACCCGCTAAAGTTAAATTAGCTATTTGTTTATTCAGCGCCATTGCCGTCAAAATTGTTTCTTGGACTTCTAACTCAGGCATTAAGGCTAAAGCTTCAATATCTTCATTAATTAACGCACGTATTGATAAAAATTTAGGTTGATCTAGCTCTTTAAGCCGATTGTCTGCATCACGTAATAAACTGATGGCGGCTTTAGTGTCTTGTTCAAGCCACATGGTGCGCGCAGCTACACGAACCAGATAGTCTGCCTCGTGTATTAACCAATCACTTGGATCACGTTGGCTAACTTGTTGTTCCATTTTCCCTAGTTGTGCTGTTAACTGAGCAATTTGATTTTCGTTATTAAGCTGTGTTTGTTTGGCTGATTTTTGCGACAAATTATTAGCGTCAATTTGTTGCTGCAACTGTTGTTTAAGTTGTCGGTTAAATTCAGCAGTTAAGCTATTTTTAAGTTGAGCTTGGCTTTGCGCTATTGATTGCTGATTTTTTTGGCTTATTGCTGCAAATCGGTAATCAGTTTGTTGCTGTTGCCAAACATAATGCCCAACAGAACCACAGATACTGATTGATGCGACAATTAAGGCGAGAATGGCGGTTTTTTTACCGGGTTTTTTATCACTATTGTCACTAGCGCCTTTAGCGGTAGTTGTACTTTTAGTATTACTGGAAGCTTTGGCGGATGCTGAAGGCGTTTTTAAAGCGGCTGCTTTTGTCGCGCTAGGGTTTGACGTTGCACTGCTCGTCGATTGTTTATCGGTACTTTCCTTTTCGGTATTGCTATTAGCCGATAGTGTGTTTTTAGAAACTTCTTTATCCGACATAATTCTCTATTCCATTGTTATTTTATTATTTCTTGAATTCAGGTTGAAATAAGTTGAACAACTTACCTAACAAGAAAGTGTTTGCAAGCACTTGCATAATAGTTGCGAGTTAGCGCTTTGGGCATTAATTATCTGAATTAAACCTAATGCTTTAGCATTTTTTTCAATGCGTTCACTGACCACTATCCATACACATTGTGATTGCCAATAGTTATCTGTTGGCTCAGTCACGCTAAATAAATATTTAGTTAATGTTACTAATATATCGTTACTGGTTACGACAATACAGTTTATTTGCTGCTCTCGCCATTGCTGGGCGGTATTTCTTGGTAATATTCGCCAAACACGTTGGTAACTTTCAATATAATTAACTGTAGCACCACGTTGACGTAAAGTATTGGCAATATGCTCTCTACCACCATTGCCTCGTACAATAATTATATTTTTATCTTTAACATTAGCTAATTGCGCGAGTTGGAGTAAGCCTTCGCTGTGTTCTTGCTCTGCTGGCGGAGACAACACATTACTTAAGCCTAGCGCTAATAATGCTTGTTTGGTGGCATTACCGACGGCGAAAACTGCAGGTGATGACTTACCTTGTGTTGAACGGTGCGACAGAATGTTTGTTAATGGGTAGCTGGCGTGTGTAAATTCAACGGCGGCTACACTAACAAAAATAATTATGTCGGCGTTTTCTATGGCGCTGCTTAACTCTTTTGTGTTGGCGTTAGCTTGATAATCGAAGAGTGTTTGGCTGATAGAGTTAATGCCGTGCTCATTAAGTAACGAGGCAAGTTGTTCGGCTTTATCTTTAGGTCGAGTAATTAACACTTTAAGTGGCTCACCTAAACAAGCCGCAAGTGTGGTTGCTTGAGACTTGTTAACTACTTGAGCTTTTTCATGAGCTACTTTCGGTGTTATATGTGTCATTAATTTTAGTGATTACTTCAAGTGATTGTGATCAGAAAATAATGTTAAATATCGTTATCCGCATAAACTTGTTCTAATATTTTGTCTGCGCCGCGACTCAGTAGTTCTTGCGCTAGGGTATTACCTAAGGTTTCACCGTCTTTCACAGGGCCAGTAATTTCACTTTCAATCATCTCACTGCCGTCTACCGCACCAACTAAACCGCGTAAATATAGTTCTTTACCATCGGCTGAAATAACGCCGTAACTACCAATTGGCACCTGACAACCGCCTTGTAGAGCGCGGTTCATCGCGCGTTCTGCCAATACACGAATACGGGTTGCATTACATTCTAAAGGCGCTAATAAAGCTTTAATTCTCGCATCATCAGTACGACATTCAATACCTACTGCGCCTTGACCATTGGCGGGAAGCATCTCTTCAGGCTCAATAAATTGTTGAATACGGTTACTCATTTTTAAACGAATTAAGCCGGCAGCAGCAAGAATAATTGCGTCGTATTCTCCGTCATCTAATTTACGTAAACGGGTATTCACGTTACCGCGTAAATCTCGAATGTCTAAATCAGGACGACTTGCCTTTAATTGACACTGACGACGTAAGCTTGAGGTACCCACAATAGCGCCTTCAGGTAACTCAGCCAATGATTTAATAGTATTAGATACAAAGGCATCACGTGGATCTTCACGCGGACAAATGGTTTCTAGACCTAACCCTTCAGGAAAATCGACAGGAACATCTTTCATTGAATGCACAGCAATATCAGCTCGATCTTCAAGCATTGCTACTTCAAGTTCTTTAACAAATAAACCTTTACCACCAACTTTAGCTAAAGGCGTGTCTAAAATCACATCGCCTTTTGTCGTCATTGGTACTAGTTCAACGTTAATACCTTGATGAAAATGCTCAAGTTGCGCTTTTACATACTCAGCTTGCCATAAGGCGAGGGCGCTTTTACGGGTAGCAATACGTACTGTGCTGTTATTCATTTGTTATATCCAAAATCTATTTCTAAAAATATTTAGCTTATTACTCTGCAGCGAGTGTTAATTCGGTTTCAGCTTGTATGCTGACGGCTTTTGATAAAAATGCCCAAAACTCATCGCCACCGCGTTTGTCTATCCACACACCGTCGATACAGGCAAAGTGGTGACCATTGAACTTGGTTGCAACCCATATTTCTTTTAACGGTGCTTGTTTATTGATGATGACTTTAGTGCCATTTTTAAAGGTTAGCGTTAATAATCCGCCAACGCCTTCGTAATCAATATCGACGCCAGAATCTTCAATGGCTTCTTCTACCGCGAGAAGTAAATCTTCGGCTACTATGTTGTATTGGCTATCGTTCATTGCCTATCCTTTAAAGATCATGTTTTGCCTAAATAATACCAAGTATTTCGTCTCGTTGAACGAGAATAAACTTCTTATATTTGGTATAAATGTTGATAAGCATGTGAGTATAATAGCAATCAGACAAAAAAAATATAGATAGAGCATGGTTTGCTTAGGCTAAAACCTTGTTTTAAACGACTTTCACGGCAAAAAATCATCATGTGTAGCAATACTTCTCGTTATTTACAGTATAAACCATCGCTTAAATCACTTTGTTTGGCATTCACTACAGCCACTTTTTTAACCGCTTGTGGTATTAAAGGGCCTTTGTATGAAACGCCAGAACAGCCAGATATAGCGGCGGAAACAGGGACTGAACAAGCTGTTATTGAAATAAAGTCGAACTCGTCAACTGCTGAAGAATTAGAGTAACAATAATGTTAGTGAATTTTTCTAAAATGCATGGCTTGGGTAATGACTTTTTAGTGCTTGATAATGTCACGCAAAATGTTTTTTTATCGCCTGAACAAATTACAAAATTTGCTCACCGAAACTTAGGCGTTGGTTTTGATCAACTGCTTGTTGTTGAGCCACCTTATGATCCTGATTTAGATTTTCATTACCGTATTTATAATGCTGATGGCAGCGAAGTAGGTATGTGTGGTAATGGCGCGCGCTGTTTTGCTAAATTTGTGCGCATGAAAGGCTTATGCAATAAACACAAGATCAAAGTATCAACCGCTACAGGTAAGATGAATTTACACATTGAGCGTGATGGCAACATTTCAGTCACCATGCCTGTGCCACAATTCGAGCCAAGTAAGATACCTTTTACTGCACAAAAGGCCGAAGGCACTTATATTTTACGTAGTGAAAACGAAACCGTTTTATGTGGCGTAGTTTCTATGGGTAACCCGCACTGTGTGGTAACGGTAGACAATATTTTAGAGGCGCCAGTTGCAACGCTCGGTAAAGAGTTGTCACTACATGAACGTTTTCCAGAAGATGCCAATGTAGGTTTTATGGAAATTGTAGCGCCTAATTATATTAAATTACGTGTGTATGAACGCGGTGCTGCAGAAACTATGGCTTGTGGTAGCGGCGCTTGTGCTGCTGTGGTTATTGGTTATATGCAGAAAAAATTAGGTAAACAAGTTACCGTAGAGTTACCTGGCGGCAAGTTACGTATATATTGGCAGGGACCTGGACATCCAGTAAAAATGTCAGGTTCGGCAACGCATGTGTATGATGGTCAAATATCAATTTAATTTGCTAGCTTTAGATAGTTAAAAGCATTAACGTAATTATTTCCAATAGCGAAAATACCCAATGGAAGAAGAACTCAGTAACATGAACGAAACACAAGACAATATTGCGCAAGACATTTCCCAGAACATTAGTCAAAGCATCAATAGCGATGATATTCCATTGACTGATGAACTAGTAGTGAGTTATTTACAAGACAACCCTGAGTTTTTCAATCGTAACAATAGTTTAATGACTAGCTTACGTCTTAATGACGATCAACGTGGCACAGTGTCTTTAGTTGAGCGTCAGCAACAGCAACTTCGTCAAAAGGTACATGGCCTTGAAGACGAAATTACCCAATTAATGTCGGTGGCAAACCACAATGAGCAGTTATTTGTTTTGTATAGTGATCTGTATTTGCGCTTACTTGATTGTCAATCTGCTGAAGAGTTATTAGATTGCTTGCATCAAACCACTACAGAATTATTATCATTATCAGCTTTCAAATTATGGTTAATACCGAGTGATAATCGAGTACTTAGTCATGATAGTTTATCAACCAATGACTGTGCTGGCGTTATGCAAAACCGCTTAACTAATAGTGAATATTATTTTGGTCGTTTACAAGAAAGTGAACAGAGTCTTATTTTCTCACAACCATGTTCAGGCTCAGTGGTTTTAATTAAGTTAAGCCACGATGAAAAAGCACTAGGCTTCCTTGCCATTAACAGTGAAGATGCACAGCATTTTGATCCACGAATGGATACTTTATTATTGAGTCAATTCAAGCGTTTGGTGGCTAAATTATTACATCAACATCTAGCACTTTAATCTGTTCAGTTGTTAATCTTGTTAAGAAAGTTATCTTCAAAGTAATTATCCTCAAAATAATGAGCCGCAAAGTAATTAGCCTCAAAGTAATTAAACAAAGGAGTCAACAATGCAAATTTACCGACGTTTAACGCAAATTAAAGCAATTAGCTTCGATCTTGATGATACTTTATATAATAACCGCCCTGTAATGCAGGTTATCGAAACAAAGATGAACGCTTACTTTACGGAAAAATTTGCCATTTTATTACCGACGCTAATATTGAAGTCCGATCAGACTTTTAATAGCAATTTTTGGGCGCCTTATCGCGCTCAAGTAGTACAAGCACAACCTGTTATAACGCACGATGTAGTCAAAATACGATTTGAAACTTATCGCTTAGGTTTTCTTGCTCATAACCTTTCTGAAGAAGTTGCAGTACAAGAAGCACAAGCTGGCTTGGATTATTTTATTGAACTACGTAGTGACTTTAGCGTACCGCAAGTGACTCATGACTTATTAGAAAGCTTAGGCAGAGTATTCCCAATAGTGTCTATCAGTAATGGTAATGTTAATACCAAAACATTAGGTATCGATCATTATTTTCAACATATTTATCACGCTGGCTATCAAGATTACCGAGCTAATAAAGAATGTGAGTACTTACTTAAGCAAAAACCAGCAACCGATATGTTTGATTTGGTTTGTAAGCAACTCGCTATTCAACCATCAGAGCTATTACATGTTGGTGATTGTGGTCTTGCTGATATTTATGGCGCGCTTAACGCAGGCTGTCAAACCGCTTATTTACCGCAATATGGAATTGGTAAACAATTAAAGCAAATACCGCATATTGAATTAGGTAGAGTTGAAGAGCTTAAAGCCTTACTTAGCTAATGATCAGTTATTCGCCTGTCGTAAAGATGTCATCCCCGTGGTGTATTAGTCGGGGATCCAGTTTCTAAAAAGGTGTATTTCCAAACCTAACTTATTTACCTACTGTAAAAATAAACAGCACAACGCGACAGCCCCAGTTAAATAGTGATATACTTTGTGCATATTTTTTATCACTTTCTAAATCATTAGTTTCTTCAGTTTTACTCAACATATTGCAACTAATAGCAACCCATATAAATAAAGGTTTACCCCTATGGACGTTTCAGAATTACTCGACTCACTTAACGACAAGCAACGTGATGTTGTTGCCGCGCCAAAGCAAAATATGTTGGTGCTAGCTGGCGCAGGAAGTGGTAAAACTCGAGTTTTAGTGCAACGTATTGCATGGTTAATGCAGGTTGAGGGGGTTTCTTCGCACAGTATTTTGGCGGTAACTTTTACCAACAAAGCAGCCGCAGAAATGCGTGCCCGCGTTGAGCAAGTAGTACATGGTAATACGCACGGCATGTGGGTTGGTACTTTCCATGGTTTAGCGCATCGTTTATTACGTATGCATTTTCAAGAAGCTAAATTGCCGCAAAGCTTTCAAGTGCTTGATAGTGATGATCAACAGCGCTTAGTTAAACGCATTGTGCGTTCACTTGAGTTAGACGAGAAAAAATGGCCACCTAAAAAGTTTACTTTGTATATCAACGGTATGAAAGATGAGGGCTTACGTCCACGTCATATTGATGCGCAGTTTGATCCTACCGAAGAGTTATTTCTGAAAGTATACAAAGCTTATCAAGAAACCTGTGATCGCTCAGGCTTAGTTGATTTTGCTGAATTATTATTGCGCGCTCACGAGCTATGGTTAAACAACCCTGCATTATTAGATCATTACCAACAACGTTTTGGCCATATTCTTGTTGACGAATTTCAAGATACCAACGCCATTCAATATGCTTGGTTAACTATGTTAGGTAAAGCGCGCAGCAAGGTAATGATTGTTGGTGATGATGATCAATCCATCTACGGCTGGCGTGGCGCTAAAATTGAAAACATTGAACGCTTTGTTCGCGAATATGACGACGCACAAACTATTCGATTAGAGCAAAACTACCGCTCAACCGCGAATATTTTGAAAGCCTCTAACCAATTAATTGGCAACAACAGTAACCGCATGGGTAAAGAATTGTGGACTGATGGCGGTGCTGGTGAAAAAATCTCAATTTACACTGCTTTTAATGAAATTGACGAATCACGCTTTATTGCAGGACGTATCAAGCAATGGCAGGACGAAGGCGGCAAGCTTGATGAAATAGCTATTTTATATCGTTCAAACGCGCAATCTCGTTTACTTGAAGCGGCATTATTACAAAGTCATTTACCGTACCGAATTTATGGCGGTCATCGTTTCTACGAACGTCAAGAGATCAAAGATGCGCTAGCGTATATGCGTCTTATTAATAACCGTGATGATGATGCGGCGTTTGAGCGTGTTATTAATACGCCAACACGTGGTATTGGTAATCAAACGCTATCTATTGTTAGAGACGCAGCGCGCAGCGCAGAAGTGACCATGTGGCAAGCCTGCCAGCAATTAATACATGCCGAACAGTTAAAAGGTCGTGGCGCAAAAACTATTACTGGCTTTATGCAACTTATTGAACAATTAGAAGACGATACCTGTAATTTAGATTTAGACCAACAAGCCAATCACATTATTAATAACAGTGGTTTAAAAGCTATGTATCAAGCTGAAAAGGGCGAACGTGCCGAGCAGCGCATAGAAAACTTAAATGAATTAGTGACTGCTTGCCAAGAGTTTGTGGAAGATCCCGAATTAGAAGGAGAGCAAACTAAATTAACCGCTTTTTTGACTAATGCATCGTTAGAGTCTGGTGAATCACAAGCCGGTGATTTTGAAGCCGCAGTACAATTAATGACAATGCACTCTGCTAAAGGCTTAGAATTTCCATTAGTATTTATTGCAGGTCTTGAAGAGGGCATGTTTCCATCGCAACAATCGCAAGAAGATATTGGCCGTTTAGAAGAAGAGCGACGTTTATGTTACGTGGGCATGACAAGGGCAATGAATAAGCTATACTTATGTCACGCAGAAAGTCGCCGCTTATATGGACAAGAAAAATTCCATAAAGCGAGTCGCTTTTTACGAGAATTACCTGAAGAATGTACCGAAGAAATTCGCATGCAATCGCAAGTAACACGACCGAGCAGTGTAGGTAAGTTTTCAAATACCTTTACCCTTGAAACCTTTGAAAATTCAGGTTTTAAATTAGGGCAACGAGTGAAGCATGCTAAGTTTGGCGAAGGTGTAGTACTTAATTACGAAGGCAGCGGTGCGCAAGCACGTATTCAAGTCAACTTTTCCGAGGTTGGCAGCAAGTGGTTAGTTGTTGAATTTGCTAATTTACAAGCGCTATAACCGTTAAACGGTTGTTGCTTGATAATAGCTTTGTATTTGCTTCGTATATGGCGCATATCTGAGTGCTAACTGCTAACTAGTCGATCTCAGCTACATTAAAATAAAATATAATAAAAAGGTATTGTGATGTCTCAACGATTATTAGTAGTAGAAGACAGTAAACCGATTGCCACCGTTATTAAGCAAATAGCCCAGTCATTAAAGTTTGAGGTAGTAGTTGCCTCAAACTTAGCGCAAGTAAAAAGCATTTTAGCTACGGATACCAACTTTTTTGCCGCAACTATTGATTATGCATTACCTGATGCAAACGATGGTGAAGCAATTGCTTATGTTTTATCGCATGGTATTCCTAGTCTGGTAATGACAGGAAAAATGGATGATGAAACACGACAAAAGATTCTTGCCCAACCTGTTATAGATTATATTCCCAAAGAAAATAGCCAAGCTTTTCTTTATTTAAAGCGTATTTTACATTGGCAACAAGTTAACCATAACAGTACGGTTTTAGTGGTTGATGACTCATCGTCTGCACGCAGACATATTGTAGAGTTACTCAAACGCCGCAACTTTACTGTGGTTACCGCTAATAATGGCGCTGAGGCTTTGGAAAGATTAAAAGAGCATAAAAACGTAAAGATGGTGATCACCGACATGGAAATGCCAGTGATGGGGGGTATTGAATTAACTAATCAAATTCGCCGTATTTACACCCGTGAACAACTTGCGGTTATTGGTATTTCTGGGGCGAGTAATGGTATTCACTCAGCAAGGTTTATTAAAAATGGTGCTGATGATTTTTTACGTAAGCCATTTTGTCCTGAAGAGTTTTACTGTCGTATAACGCAAAATATTGAAAGTTTAAACAATATTGCCAAAATTCAACATGCAGCGAATATTGATTATTTAACCGAGCTGTCTAACCGTCGTTCATTTTTTAATAATGCAGAAAAACGTATTAAAGAATACACCGCCAAAAAAGTACCTTATTGTTTAGCGATCATAGACATTGATTTTTTCAAGAAGATTAATGATAACTACGGCCATAATATTGGTGACCAAGTTTTAAAAATTATTGCACTGTATATTCGTAAGCACTTTGGCTCAGGGCTAACTTCACGATTAGCTGGCGCAGAGTTTGCTGTACTATTACATGGCCTAGATGTTGATAATTTATATATTAAATTAGATGACTTTAGACGAGAGATAGCGGTTTCAAATATTAGTGCAGGTGAGTATTCACTTTCTATAGAGTTAAGTATTGGTGTGGTTTTTGATAGTGTTGAAGCGATATCGCAACAAATAAATGAAGCAGATAATGCCTTACATTCAGCTAAAGAAAATGGTCGTAATCAAGTAGTCGTTTATGGCGCTGAGTTAGAAGACTAGCCAGCTAGATGTTACGTGTTCTGCCTTGTCTAGTCTTAATAGAAAGAAGTCCAAACAAGTTGCTGTAAAAGTAATCTCGAAAGATCAACAGACCCATAGCTTATGTCATCCCCGAAATGTCCTGTCGGGGATCCATTGTCTTCTTGTTATTTAAACTAAGCTTTGGTTATTTACATAAGGTGCCAAATAAAAACAGTTCAGCACTAGGTTTTCACTACTGCCCTGAGTTAAAATAATGAGATTAAACCTAAGAAAATGCATTATATCTTTTGAATACCCCAATCATAGCTCAAATAAGCGCCGACCAACCTACTTTACTGCTAGATACCTTAAAGCATCATTTTGGTTATGAAAGCTTTCGCCAAGGCCAAGAAGCTATTATTAATAGTTTACTGCAAGGGCAAGACTCGCTTGTTTTAATGCCAACGGGTGGCGGAAAATCGTTATGTTATCAACTGCCTGCGGTATTATTGCCGGGTGTAACTGTGGTGGTTTCGCCGCTAATTGCTTTGATGAAAGATCAAGTCGATGGTTTAACAAGGCAAGGTATTCCTGCAGCATTTATTAACTCGAGCTTAGAGCAAAGCGAGATAACCGATATTTTTGATCGCCTAGCGCACGGTGAAATTAAATTACTGTATGTCGCACCAGAGCGCTTAACCAATTACTACTTTCTACAAAGCTTAAGCCAATTACCGTTAAGCTTATTTGCCATTGATGAAGCACATTGTATTTCACAGTGGGGTCATGACTTTAGACCGGCTTACACTAAATTGCAGTGTTTAAAGAAAAATTTTCCGCATGTACCGGTAATGGCATTAACAGCAACGGCAGATGTTACTACCCGTAAAGATATTCTAAATCAGCTGGCGTTACCTAATCCGTATATTCACCTTGATAGTTTTGACAGACCTAATATTCGTTTTACCCTTGCACCTAAATATAATGGTGAAAAGCAGTTATTAGGTTATATAAAACAAAAGGCTGAAGACAGCGGCATTATCTATTGTAATAGTCGTTGGCAGGTTGAAAAGCTAGCGAAGTATCTCGCGGCAAGCGGTATTAATTGTGCGGCTTATCATGCCGGTTTAGAAAACGAAATTCGCTCTATCGTACAAGAAGGTTTTACTAAAGATAACATTCAAATAGTCGTAGCGACTGTGGCTTTTGGTTTAGGCATTAACAAACCCAATGTGCGTTATGTTATTCATTATGAGCCACCACGCACCCTTGAATCTTATTATCAAGAAATTGGCCGAGCAGGGCGTGATGGCTTAAATGCAGAAGCGTTATTTTTGGTTGATGATAAAGACGTTAGCCGTATTAAAAAGCGTATTAGTGAAGGCGATAACCCACAGCGCGTTAATGTTGAAATGCAACGCTTTGCAGCGATGGATGCTTTTATTGGTGCACAAACTTGTCGTCGCCAAGTGGTATTGAATTACTTTGCTGAATATACCGAAAAAGGTTGTGGCAACTGTGATATTTGTCTTGATCCGCCAAGTATGTTTGACGGCACAGTTGAAGCACAAAAAGTTTTGTCGTGTGTGTATCGTATTGATCAGCAAGGTGATATTAACCATGTTATTGCGGTACTTCGTGGTGATATTAACGATAACATTAAGCAATTAGAACATGATCAAGTATCTACTTTTGGTATTGGCAAAGGCAAAACTGCGGGTTATTGGTTCTCAATTATTGGTCAACTTATTCACTTAGGTTATTTACAGCAAGATATTGAGCAACAATCCACCTTATGTTTAACGCAAGCCTCAGGCGCGGTATTAAAAGCACAGGTGCCGTTAATGCTCGCCAGTCCACGTTTACAAAAAGCCAGTTACTGGCAGCAAAAAGCGCCACAAAAAAGTTATGACCGTGCTTTATTCGCGAAGTTACGTGAATTACGTAAAGCGATTGCTGATGGCGAAGACATTGCACCGTTTATTGTATTTAATGATGCAACCTTGTCGGAATTAGCAAGAATAAAACCGAAAACATCTAGAGAAATGCTCAGTGTAAGTGGCATTGGCGATGTAAAATTATCACGTTACGGACAACCTTTTTTAGCGTTAATAAAAGAGCATGGTTAAATTCATGTGACACTTCTCTAGCGAACTTTAAATCTGTGTTTAAAATAAATTACTTGTAGATTAATATTAAAATATTGGTGCAACTCACGTTAAAAAATGAATGTTAAATATGGCTAAAACTAAACCAGAGTTTTCAATGAAGAGTTATGGTATTTATAGTGAATGGGATGCTAATTCAAAAGACTTACCAAAAATTAAAAAATTTACAACTGAGATTCCGGCTGAAATAGATATTGAGTTTGGTTATATAATCAATGTTAAAAAAGGCAAAGGTTGTAAATTAAATTTTATTCTTCATCATCCTGATGTATTAGATGAAAAGGGCCAAGTAATGGCTCCTTTTGAAGGTGAAGTTTATGTTAAAACCAATGATTGGGATTTTTTCTTAGGTGATACTATATGGGAACCAATTGACGATAAAGTTGGCCCTTGGCGCATCGTCATTGAATATCAAGGGCGTAACATTGCCGATAAAACATTTAATATTTCAGTGGAAGAAAGCTATCGAGTTGATGACTTTGCCGCATTAAATCAAAAATTTAATAAGCGCCGCTAAGCTTCACTATCAGCACTCATAATTACTCTTAATAATTAATTTCATTTTAGGTTTTTTTAATTATTGGGTAATTCATAAAATCCCATGTTGAATAAGGTAAACGCATAAATATCTGCATATTGTTCGATGGTTTTAGAAACCGGTGTACCAGCGCCATGCCCTGCATTGGTTTCAATACGAATTAACGTTGGCGCATTACCAGCTTGCTTAGCTTGTAATTCCGCAGCAAACTTAAATGAATGCGCTGGTACTACCCGATCATCATGATCGCCTGTGGTAATAAGCGTGGCAGGATAACTTACACCCGCTTTAACATTATGTACGGGTGAATAACCTTTTAAGTAATTGAACATTTCTCTACTTTGTTCAGACGTACCGTAGTCGTATGCCCAACCTGCACCAGAGGTGAATGTGTGATACCTCAACATATCTAAAACACCTACCGCAGGTAAGGCGACTTTCATTAAATCTGGACGTTGGGTCATTACCGCACCAACGAGTAAACCACCATTAGAGCCACCGTTTACTGCTAAATAATCACTTGAAGTATAATTTTGTGCAATCAAGTATTCACCTGCCGCAATAAAGTCGTCAAACACATTTTGCTTATTAAGCTGCGTACCTGCTTGGTGCCAGGCTTTGCCATATTCGCCACCGCCACGTAAATTGGCTACAGCATAAATACCGCCTTGCTCTAACCAGAGTGCACGGGTAACGCTAAAGCTTGGTGTTAAACTAATATTAAAGCCACCGTAACCGTATAAAAGAGTTGGATTTTTTCCGTTAAGCTTAATACCTTTTTTGTAGGTAATGATCATCGGTACTTTAGTGCCGTCTTTTGACGAATAAAATACCTGTTTTGACTCGTATTTTTCACTATTAAATTTAGCGCCAGATTGAAGGTAAACCTCGCTTTCTCCGGTGTTGACGTTATAGCTATAAATTGTGCCGGGGGTTTTATAATTACTGAATGAGTAAAACAAGGTACTTTCGTCTTGCTCGCCTTTTATGGCTGAGGTACTACCAACCCCTGGTAATTTAATATCACGTATTTTTTTGCCTTGATAATCGTATTGATAAACCTTTGAAATAGCATCAACCATGTATTCCGTAAAGAAAAAGCCACCACCCGTTGAAGCGCTTAATACAAAATCTGTTTCAGGAATAAAATCAACCCAATTATCAGTCGTCGGCGCACTAGCATCCACCGTAATAATCTTTTTGTTGGGTGCATTTAAGTTCGTTACTAAAAAGAGTTTGTCGTCATTATTATTAATAATGTAGGTATCAGCATCGAAATTGTCGGTAATAGTAACTAGTGGACTGTCAGATTTTGTTAAATCTTTAAGGTAAAGGTCGTTACCTGAAGTCGATATAGCACCAGAGATAAGTAAATATTTATTATCTTCAGTTACGGTGCCGCCAACATAGCGACGTTTTTGCTCTGGCGTATCGCCAAACACAACAACATCATTTTTTTGGGATTGACCTAATTGGTGATAATAAAGTTTGTGTTGGTCAGTTTTGGCTGATAACTCGCTGCCATCGGGCTTGTCGTAACTTGAATAGTAAAAACCTTCATTTTTATACCAAGAAATACCAGAAAACTTTATATCAACTAAAGGAGCTTCTAATACCTCTTTAGAGGCGACATCAATAATAATCACTTTGCGCCAGTCGCTACCACCTTCAGAAATAGCATAAGCGGCAATAGAGCCATCTTTGGAAAAACTTAATTGTCCCATTGACGTTGTGCCATCTTCACTGAAAGTATTTGGGTCTAAAAATACCTCTTCAGGCCCACCGTCTTTTTGACGATAAACGACATATTGATTTTGTAAGCCATCATTCTTATAGAAGAAGGTGTAATCACCTTTTTTAAAAGGCGCGCTTATTTTTTCATAATTCCACAATTCAGCTAAGCGTGTTTTAAGTTGTTCACGATAAGGAATTTGGGCTAAATAATCGAACGTAACTTTGTTTTCAGCTTTTACCCATGCGCCGGTTTCTTCGCTGCGATCATCTTCTAACCAGCGGTATGGATCGGCAACGTCAATGCCAAAATAACTATCAACTACTGAGCCTTTTTTTGTCATTGGGTAATTCACCTTATGTGTCGTTATTGCGTTTGTATATGGGGCATTTTGTATAGTATTAGACGTTGCTTGAATATTGTTATCAGCACAAGCAACTAAAACGCTCGTGATTAAACTAGTCGCCAATAAAAGATAGTTTGTCTGCATTAGGCTCTTCTTTGTTAACGTGAAAGCGGAAATTAATAGCCGCGAAATTGAACACGGTTTAAAATTTATTAAACCGAGCTTAGGCTATTTATGGAAGTTATTAGGTAGTGTAGCAGAAGGAGAGTGAGTAAAACCACCGCTTGTTTTGTCTTCGTTTTAGTCCTGAAACTATACAAATAAACGGTGGTTTTTAATGTTTACGTTAAGCTATAAAATAGCTTGGTTTAGCGCTTTATAAGTTATTTAGCGATCTTCTAAGCGATTAAAGTCGAGTAAACCCGCAGATCTAGGATAATGCTTTTCATACCAAGTATGTAATTCATCGGCATATTGCCAAAAATTAGGGCTAGTACGACGGATAGCAAATTTATCTTTAAGGGCGCTGTAGTCTTCCTCTGTTTTTATCTGGGTTAATGTACTTACAAATTGACTAAGGTCGGCTTTGTCTACTTTAAAGAAAGCATTCGGATAATTACCAACAATACCGCGTAAAACCGCTACAGTATCTTTTTCAGGCATAAGACGGCTATTTTCAAAAAACAACTCAGCTACGTTGGTATGTGCGGTATTGTTTATTAAAGAATAAACATGATTTTTATCGCCGTCTTTAACCATAACAAAGCTTACCTGTGCTAACAGGTTAACGTTTATATTAGGTATTTCACGTAAACCCGCCATTGTTTTATCAATATCGCTTTCAGGTAATGAAGTTAAATTATAATCACTTACCTGTGCATTATCAGTATAATCAGCGATGAGTTTAAATAATTCTGTTTCCGGATCGTTTGTTTGATATTTAATGCCAGTGTCAGGTAATTGGTAAAATTGATTGGCAAAAATATACTCTTTAATTTCATCATTAGTATCTATATACCAAGACTCATGAATCGCTTTACGTTTTTCTTTAGGTAAAAAGCCAATAAAATTACTTTCTGCTTCCATACGTAAAAAGTCCATGTATAAACGAGTTTCTAGTTGATGACTGATACTGCCATAAACATCAAACCCAGCGACTAATAAATAATGAATACGCTCAAGTAGAGGGTAATTAATTGCCCAAGCTGTTTTCGGTTTAGGGCCAACAAAACCTTTAACAACACTAGCGCTATTGAAATGTCTAAATATAGTTAAAGTTGCATTAGGATTGCCATTTCCAGACCAAATAAGATCAAGGTCAATCGCATTTTTGCTCCAATCTAAGCTTTTCATGAACTCAGACTTTTTCTCAAGATACTCTTGCTGACTTTTCGCATAATCGCGCCAATAAAATATTGGTAATGTTTTGTCGCTTGTTCCCGCAGGTAATTTCAATAAATTAGTATTTTTATTAAGAAATTGATCGCTTTGGAAACGGCTCATGTTATTAGGGTTAAGAAAGAACACCCAAAAATTATCTTCAATTACATTAAGAGCAGTTTGACCACGACAAACAGGGCCTTTAATAAAATTCATAATGGAGAATTGTGCTTGGTCCAATAAAAACTGGTAGCGAGCTGTCTCAGGTATTTGTTCAAAGGTTCTAAAAGGGTTAGAAGCATTTATCAGCTCATAATCAGGTAAGCTTGTTACTTGATAATCATTATCATAGAACAGTGCTTTGATACGTTTGAACTTTTCATCACCAAAAGGATATGGCATATGACGTTTAACCGTAATGGTGTCGGTGTGTTTAATCAGTCGATAAAAAACTTTAGGATTATTCGGTGTTGGTATCGTGCTGCCATCAGCATAAGGCGTGTCGAATGGACGACGACTATTAATTACTTCAACTTCTTCACCACTTGGAGTGCGCGAACGTACTAGTTTAAAGTAACTGACTTGTGACTCATTGAAATATAAATTTGCGAGGAATAAATGCTCGTATATATAGCGAGCAACTAACTGCTCTTTAGGTGATTTACCATTGAGTAATTTTTCCCAACGCGCGATAAACTCTAATTCTACTTCTGTAGGTTTTTCGGCAGGTGGCATTACCGCGCCTTGTGCTATCCACTGTGTTAACTGATTATGTTCGGTGTCGGATAAACCCGGTAGAGCGTAAGGCATACCACCAAGAGGGTAATCCTTTTTATAACTTTCAAACTCTTCAATAGTGGCACATTCTTGATCTCGATCTAGGTCGATATCAAAATCATCATCTAAAAGCTTACTTTGCGGTAGAGGGTGTTGCTTTTTTAACGCAAGCATTTGATAAAACAAGCTGGCTTGCGTATTTGCTTGCGCAGTTTGATTACGTTCGTTTAATACAGGGAAAAAACCTTCGCCGCGAAGACGATTTAAATCTTTAGCAGTTAGTGATGGCGTATCGCTAATATCTTCTGTTATCGGAGCGGGGCGTAAACGGTCACCATAAATTTGGGCTTTATTGGCACCGCGTTCTATACCAGCACTGCTTTCCATTTTTAATTGGCATGGTGCATCATAACAACCATGACAAACAACACAGCGGTTCTCTATAATTGGTTGTATTGTTTCATTAAAGTGTATTGTTTGTAATGCAGTCGACTCAGGTTGTTCAAATCTATTTTCAACCTTGCTAACACCGTAGCGTTTATCAAACTCCATCATACCTAAAGTGGCACAACCAGAGAGCAATATAAAAATCAAAAGCCAATTAAACTTACGCATCGAGAACCTTTAAAATTGAAATGATAACAATTAGAACAGAATTTTAAGCTATATTGACAATGACTTAAAGTTGTTATGTAAACACAAATGAAAAATATAGTTTAAAGCACGGTTAAGCTGTGTGATGATTTATTAATAAAGCAGTATTGATTTTGAGCGAATAATCCATGAAAACTCATGAAAAAATAATTCAGTTATTAAAAACCGAAGGAGCGTTAACCGCTAAGGCGTTAGCGAAAGATTTAGGCTTAACCACAATGGCTGTGCGCCAACACGTGCAGGCATTAGAAGATACGGGCGATGTTGTATTTAAAGATATAAAAGCCGTGCGTGGTAGACCAACTCGTCATTGGTCGTTAACTGAAAAAGGAAGTCGTCGCTTTACTGATCGTCACGATACATTGTCAGTGCAATTAATTGATTCTGTTATCCATTTATTTGGTGATGATGCCATGGAAAAAGTGGTTGCTCATCAAGCGGAAGCTGAAAAGTCCAATTATCAACTGGCTTTAGCCGATCGTTACGGTATTGAAGAAAAGCTACAAACCTTGGCAAAACTTCGTAGTGATGAAGGCTACATGGCGATTGTTGAAAAACACGATGGAGTGTTTTGGTTAATCGAAAATCATTGTCCTATTCGCGCAGCAGCGACAAAAAGTCACTGTATTTGTCAGTCCGAGTTAGCAATATTTCAGTGGTTGTTAAGTGATATTGCTACAGTTACTCGCGATACGCACATTATTGCTGGCGCACGACGCTGTGCGTATAAAGTAGTATCAACAGACTATTGATAATACTACTTAAGCTGAGCTCGGTTTAATAAATCTTTTTCTAGTAGCTGTTTTTTCTCCTTTCATCGTTAAATTTACTTGTAACAGACCAGCTATTGACGCGAAATTTGCCTTGCTTATTTTAGCAATGTACTTAAAGAAACTATCAAGCTAGAGTGCTAGAGAAAATAATATTGTATTTATTGTTTAAGCCTGTTTATCAATAATATGAATATCTTGTTGTGGGAACGGAATGGTAATTTTTTCTTGTTCAAACGCTAAATAAATCGCTTTATACGCTGCGTATTTTATCTCGTACAAATTGTTTGTTGGTATCCATAGCCTGATACCAATATTTATTGCGCTGTCAGCAAATTCATCAATACCCACTTGTAAGCGAGGCTCATTAGTATAAATATCAAGAGTAGATAAAGTGCGTTCGATTAGAGCAACAGTGTCTAACGGGTTATCTTGATAGGAAATACCAACAGATAGTTTTAATAGACTGTCTTTTTGTGAATTAAGCATTACTTCACCGACAATATGTTTATTAGGAATAGTGATTAACGCACCGTCTTCATCTTTAAGTAAGGTAAAACCTAATCTCACTTCTTTTACTATGCCAGTTACGCCGAGTATTTCTATAGTATCTTCAACGACAAAAGGGCGGGTCATAATAATATTAAAACCTGCGACATAGTTAGATAACAAGCCTTGTAAAGCTAACACCGCACCAAAAGAGGCTGCGCCAATAGCGGCGATTAAGGGGGTAACACTAACACCTACCTTGCTTAAAACAATAACAACAACGACTGTCATCACTATTATTTTAGTTAAGCTAGCAACAAAGTGGCTTAAGGTAATATCGAGGTTTTTCTTTTCACAAAGCTTTAAAACACCTTTAGCAATTTTACTTGCAAGGTAAAGCCCAAATAAAAATATAAGAAAAGCGCCGACGAGCTGGAAGCTGTATTGTGTAAAAAAGTCGATCGCTATTTGGTAGATTTTATTAGCGTACTCTATTTCAGAGCGTACTAGGTTCGCAGAAATATCGGCTGCATCTTTTGCTGTATCAGCAATAGCGGTAGTGATATTTTCTGTATTATTGGCTTTATCTGACATTATTAGTTCCGTTGTAATCTAGTTAAAGGGTTTACATTGCCAAGTATAAAACTTGGTAGTAATAAATTAAATTGTTTAAAAGCGATAACCTAATTGCATCATAAATTGTTGACGATCGCTAAAGGCAAAACTTGTTTCCGCAATAAGCGCCCATTCTTTACTTATATTCCATTGACCACCAATGAGGTAGTTCAAAGGTGAACTAACTTCTTGATCAATAAGTACTACCACCTTACTGCTATCAGAAGAAGCAACAGCAACTTGCTGTTTTATATCTTGTTTCATCGCACCTACCCAAAATTGGCCATGGTAAGTATTAATTTTTCCATTCCAACCTATACGTGCAGAATAAACGGTTTGTTTGGTCTTTTTGCGCGAAATATTGAGGTCGGCTTGGGTGAAGTTAACATCAAACATACCAAAAAAATCACCGTAACCACCAGCAACCGTTGTTCCGTAACCTTGCACAGTACCATGATAATTTAATGTCGTAGGGTAACCTGTACTGGTTAGTGAACAACTACCAGGTGTGGGGCCAGAATAAGGTAAATTAAGGCTTTCGCAGCGTTTGTCGTTAAGTCCACTACCAATATCGCCAGCAATTAAGAGTGGGGTAGGAACATCTAAATCAACGGTTAGCTCTAAATTCACTTTACCTTTTACTTTACCCATTACGCCATAAACATTCCAAAAAGGTAAAATCCAAGCATCAAGGCGTAAGTTGTAAGCATTGTTTGCCACTACTAGGTTTTTAGCTTCGATAGATTCATCAATTAAATCATTAATGTTGTCACTTTGCTTACCATCAATCTCTAAGGCAATGTTATTTACGGTAAAAGGTTGTTCTTGAGTTAAACCAATAACTGAAATACCTATGGGCAAAGGCAATACATAACCTGCCTCACTAGCTTGTTTTCCTAAAATAGGAAGAAAATCAGTCCACCGCTCATGTGCTACGGTAGGCTCTGGTTTTAACGATTCGTAAGCAATATTAGAGTTCGGATTTTGTCTTTTCTCTACTTGCTGTTTATAGGTTTCGTCAGTGTTTATAACGCTACAATATTGAGCACATTGATTCTGCTTTGTCGCAGATACGGTAATAGTTTGTTCATTGTTACTAGCTGTAGCTTGCTCAATTTTGGTCTGTTGGTCTTGAGCAAACGCAGACAAATTGAATAAAACAAAAAATATAAAGCTTAATAACAATAAAAGGTTAGCCATGAAGATCATTTTCCATAATGGGTATCTTAGTTTTATTTTATACTGTTCTACTTTATTCGCACAGTACATAGTTGAAGTGTTTTAATTAACCGTTAAAAACGTAACATACTTGATCACCAAAGTACTTTATTCATAGTCATTATCGTAGACATATCAACATACGAGTTATATTCTTAATTTTTAACTATTTTCAATTTTACAGGAGTTCTATGATGAAGTTTCTCGTTTTTTTAGGTACGGTTCGTGAAAGTACACCACCTAAACCTGCTCGCTTAGGTTTACGAGTAGCAAAAGCTTGTATTGCCTGCTTAGATGAACGCTACGCTGAGCATGATATAGAACTAATTGATCCCCTTGATTACCCGCTTGATACTATTTTTAAACCGCAATTCTCGTACTTACCTGGTAAAGCGCCCGAGGCATTAAATACTTTGGCAGATAAAATAGCTAGTGCGGATGGTTTTGTGATGATCAGCCCTGAATATAACCATTCAATGAGCCCAGCATTAGCCAACTTACTTAACCACTTTGGTAGCTCGTTATTTGCCTATAAACCTAGTGCAATTGTAACCTACTCCGCAGGGCAATGGGGCGGAATGCGTGCCGCGGTAAATATGCGCACTTATCTTGCCGAGTTAGGTTGTTTACCCGTTTCAGCGATGATTCATATTCCTAAAGCGCAAGAAGTGTTTACTGAAGAAGGCGCAATGCAAGCAGGCGAAGATAAAAACTCTTGGTTTGGCTACTTAGGGAGAACCTTTAATCAATTAATGTGGTGGGCACAGGCAACAAATACGCATCGCGATGTGGTTGACCCGCATAATATGGTGGGTGATTTTACTAAAACACCTACAGAGCGCAATGCGCCTTAGTAAATATTGGTTCTTTATAGCGACGACCACGGCTTAGTTATTACTATGATGAGCTTTTCAAGTAGTAATCGTTTCACACACGGGGTCGCAACCTATGAGTATTAATTGGCGACTCAAAACCCTAATGTCGCATTTTATGTGGCAACAAGCGGCTAAACTAGAAGTGGGGTAAAATACAGCACTGACAAATCTTAACGTGCTAATTTTTTCGCTTGAACTTTCATACCGTTGAAGATTTTTTCAGACAGTGCTTTGGGGAAATTATCAGGTAGCATAGCATTTACAGCGTTAATAACACTTTCGAGCGCTTGAGTTACAGAATCAATAATTCCAATAATTTCCTGCTCTGTAAAGCCGACTTGCTTGCCTTGATGAATAAAGTGTCGATATTGTATTTTCTGTAATGAATAATAATTTTTACTGCCTCGAACTGCCACTGCCATTTTTACTTTTTGTTTAGCTATTTGATCTGCTTTATTTCCAATAAGCGGATGTATTGACAGCACATCATATAACGGAGCTAGCTTATATTTGTTATTAGGTAAATGGGTAATGCTAAAGTTCTTAGCGTGACCATCGGTTGCCGCTAACAAATAAAATACTATTTGTGCTTTAAAAAAGTGTAATTTATCAATAATGGCATTATCGCTATTTAAAAGTAACTTCATACAGTCATCAATACTTAATCCTCCATCACTTTGATATTTGAGTAACGATGACATTCCCCTTGCTTGGCAAAAATCTTCTTGTGGTAAACGAATAATCCATGAATCGTCAAACGACAATTTACGATCAAATCGTTTAACTATCAGTGCCTTTGTATTGCCAAAAATGCCAATATCACAATGAGCTATAGGTAGTTCAAACGCAGCCATGATTTTTGAACAAAGCCATTCATTTTCTACTGAAGAATGCATATCAGCTTTCATATTACCTACTAGTCCCATAGGTAACTTAAAAATATGTGTGGTAGGCGTTTCACCTAGCGGTTCACACCACTGATTGTTATGCCAAAGTAATGCAGTTTTTTCTTGTGCTCCAGCCAGAGATATTCTTAATTCAGAATCATTACCTAAGTGACCTATCGGATAATTGCTTACCACCTTATTAAGCAGCTCTTCAATTTGTAAATCATCTAATGGTTTGTACTGTATTTGTTTGATATTTTTTGGTTTTTCATTATTGGGTAATAACTGAATTGCGCCAACGCAATCTCGTCCAAGTGCAACGAGTAGATCAAAAAATCTAGTACTTTCGGTGCTAAATCGACGTGCCAAACGCTCGCGTATATCTCGGCTGTCAGGTAATAAGTTATCAAAGTAAAATGTAACTTTATCACCTTTAATCGATTGATTTCCTGGAGTAAAAGGTAATGATAGCGATAAAGGACGGCCGCGTGGGTTGGCTAACCATTCATCAGCATATTGTAATTCGTCAATGCCTGATTTTATTTGCCAGTAGCCAACCAACTCAGCGTTCATCCAAATAGTTAATGTGTTTACTTTACGTTTTGCCATTACCATTCATCCAAATGTTGCTCTTGGTTAATAAAACCATCGCTTTGCGGCTTTGCATGCTCTATGAATTGTAATTTAATGCCTAGCATTGATAAGACTTTAAATAAGCGCTCTATTGTGACTTTTTGAGGTGCGCTTTCTAGTACTTGATAGCTTTGCTGGCTTATGCCTAATTTTTCAGCCAGTGCTTTTTGAGAGTAACCGTTAGATTTTCTAAAGCCAACTAGAATAGGTTTAATCTGATCTAAGGTATTAATTGTGTAGTTCACGTTAGCCACCAAAACAATCTATAAGCTGTATTTAATGAATACAGTATATAAGCTGTTTTTTTAAATAACAATCTATAAGTTGTTTTTACTATGACTTTATTATGGGGGTACGATAAACATACAACTTAAAATGGTTGATTATTAATCATTTAGCGATCCGTTTTGGTGCAAATAAATAATAACTCCTCTATATCAATGGTGAATAAATTGTTCAGCGCTGATAATTTAAAGTCATAACTTGTTGTAATAAAACAAGTAAATTTAATTAAATAGTTGATGGATGTAGCTTACATATACTGGCGCAGTTATTGCTCTTAATTTATTAAGCTAAAATTAAAACAATCACTAAACAAGTGACTATTCGCTTCAGGGGTTCAACATGCAAACTATTACAGCACAAACTATTATGGATAGTTCTCCATTATCTTTTTTACCTAATATTGGGGTAATTGTTGCTCTTCGTCAGTTATTAGATTCTGGCTTGTCGGGCGCTCCAGTTGTTGATGCAAATAATAATCTAGTTGGATTCTTATCTGAAGCTGATTGTATGCGTGGTGCGTTGATGGGAGGATATTTTTCATCAATTGGTGAGTTAGTACAAGATAGAATGTCAACCGAGGTTGAAGCAATTAGCACTAATACCAATCTAGTCGATATTGCTAATAAGTTTCTCTGTAATAATCGCCGAGTACTACCCGTAGTAACAGATGGTAAAGTTGTTGGTTTAATTGAACGCCGTTTTGTACTTGAAAAATTAGTTGAGCAAATTGACAATAATAATGAACCTGTGACATATAAACGAAACAGTGCTTAATCTGAATAAACTTTACTAGTGGGTTTAGTGCTTAAAAGGCATGGATCCCCGACAAGACACCTCGGGGATGACGTATCTAAATACTCAGGGATGATGTGTTTGATTTATTTTTGTGGCGTACTTTTTTCAAGTGTAAATAGCAAAAACCGCTAAATTAGCGGTTTTAACTAAATATCAACTAAATATTAATTAAGTATTAGCTAGGTATTATCTCGGTATTAATTAGATTTTAAAGCTAATCTATTTTTATATGTAAATACCGATCAAATTATTATTCAATATTAGCTATCTGCTCACGCATTTGCTCAATCAAAACTTTAAGTTCTACAGCACTTGCCGTTACGTCGGTATTAATTGATTTAGAGCCCAAAGTATTCGCTTCGCGGTTAAACTCTTGCATCATAAAGTCTAAGCGGCGGCCTTGTGCGCCACCTTTTTTGAGGATTTTCTTGGTTTCGCTAACATGGCTGTTTAGGCGGTCTAGCTCTTCGGCAACATCCATTTTTTGGGCGAGTAATACTAGCTCTTGCTCTACGCGGCCTGAGTCTAAATCAATTTTTGCATCGGTAAATTTTTCAATAATGCGGTTACGTTGCCATTCAATAACTTCTGGCATGTGATTTTGTACTTTGTCGGCCTCTGCTGAAATAGCATCAAGGCGTTGTTCAATCATCGCTTTAAGATTTTCACCTTCGCTGGCGCGTGCGGCAATAAAGTCTTTTAAAGCTTGATCAAAAGCAGCAAGTAGTTCAGCTTGAATAGCTGACATATCGTTTTCTGGTGCTTCCATTACGCCAGGCCAGCGCATCACTTCAAGTGGATTTACTTGGCTATTTAGCGTGTGGTTGTTAATCCAATTGGCGTGTTCAATAAGTTGTAGTGCTAGTTTTTCGTTTAAGGCTAGTTCACCTTTGCTTTCTAGATTGGCGTTAAAGCGTAAGTTACATTCTACTTTGCCGCGATTTAGTTGTTTGCGGAAACGTTCACGTAAAACAGGCTCTATACCACGAAATTGTTCAGGTAGACGAAAATAAGTTTCTAAAAATCGTTGATTAACCGAGCGAATTTCCCAAACTGCGTTGCCCCAATCACCTTTAATTTCTACGCGTGAGAACGCGGTCATGCTGTAAATCATGTAATATTCCAAACAATATAAAAGAAGTAAATTACTTGGGATTATGCCTGATTTTGGTGCAGCTAGCTAGGTATTCAGTATTGCTTAATAATGGCATAACGAATAATTAAGGTGTAAAGGTCATTTGGCCAAAATTAGCATTAAAATCAACACACCAAACACTTAACCCTGTTAAGTCATCTAAACTTTTATTCTGTGGCAAGGTAATGGTTATTGTACCATTGTTGTATTCTGTACCCGTGAGTTTTTCACCTAAAGAAAAAGCATCTGCAGAGGCGTAAGCGTGGTCTATTGCGCCATAAAAAAACACTTCTGGACCGCCACCATCGTAGCTAAATTGGCTAATTTCTATAGTGCAATCATCGATAATGGTGGCTTTACCAGAGACATTGTGTGCTAAGGTATTGAAAAATCCGCTATAGCCAACCTTGCTATGACTTGTTGTGCAGCTTGTCATCTCGCTGTTATTAATTTTAGCTAGGGTGGTTTGAAAATGGGTAATCGCATCATCAGCGGTTATTAATGTTTGTAGTGCTGCGCCATTGCTAGCGATTAATGGAGCAACTTGTTGATCAAAATCTGTTGCTGAAAAGTCTAGGGTTAACTCAGTGGCTAACTGATGCACGCTGTCAGAAATTTCAATACCGTTACTAGCATCACCATCAGTATCAAGGCTTTGCAATAAACGCAGTAAATTAACTACGGATTTATGGTTAATATCATCGGTTTGATATAGCGATAAGGGGGTTAAGTAAAGCTTGGCTGCGGTACTTGGTAATTCAATGCCGCCAATGGTAAAGGTAATAAACTCATCGGCTAAAAAAGTGAATTCGCCTTGTGCGTTGGTTTTTCCGCTTTGTGTCACTGTTTTATAGTTTAGCCCTTGTACGGCTGAGTCAAGAAATACACCAGTGAATGACTTTTGCTCTACCGCGGCTGTGTGATCATCGTCTGAGCCACACCCCACGAGGGCGAATATTAAAAGGTTAGAAAATAATAAACGTGAAGTTTTTACTTTATATTGCATCATATTGCCCGTATTAGTGAATAGTTATTAGTGTTTACTATATGACCTGATACGTGCATAAATCATTCATAAAAAATAGGTTATTTCTTAAAAATATAAATAATCTGTTTTCTTATCGCTAGCGCAATTTACGCTAATGCTTGAGCATTATCTTGTAAAGTAAGCTCGTTTATAGGTTTTGTTGAGTTTGTTGGTGCCTCACTTGTCACTCCTTGATTAAAGCGTATAGCTAATTTATCTATCGAGGTAATAAAGCCGGTTGCAAAGCTAACAACAAATAATATGCCCGCGGGAAACCCTACCCATCGGTGCAGTTTTATTAAAATTTATTCATGACTTTATAGGTCGTTAAGGGTCGTTATCTATAATCGTGTATAGAAACGAAGCTTTATGATGCGACCTCTGTTTGTCTTTAAGTTATAGGCGTAATTTTAAGTTACTGATTTAGTATGTTAAAGACAACACTAACTTTGGTTACGTACAATATTTTTTAATGACTTTATATTTGCCAATACGTCACGACGTTCAGGGTTCATTTGTACCACTTGGCGTAGTAATTTTATCGCTTGTTCATAAGCTTGTCTGTCTATTTCAAGCTGTGCGTGACCTAATAATGCTCTTTCTTTGTAGTCAGTAAGTGCTTGCGCACGTATGTAGTATTGTAAGGCTTGTTCGTCGCGGTCTTGGCTTTTAAGTAATGCCGCTAAACTTAATAAAGCTTCGCCATGGGTTGGATTGTAGTCAAGAGCATGTTTTAAGCGTTTTTGGGCGTTAGTTATTTTGTTGTTAGCAATGTCCATTTGCGCATGATAAACATCAAACTTGGCTTGATAATTATCAGGTAAACTTTGTTTACTTGCATATTGGTCAACTGCATTGAGTAAGGTAGTTAATTGTTGCCAGCGTTGTTGACTAGCTAACCAAGCACTAATGTCGTCGACGGTTGCGATATCTACCTTTGTACTAGTTGTTGATGAAGCTTTGCCTTGCCCAAAAAAGCTTGGTAAATGCGTTGCTATAATTTCAACGGCTCTATCTGGGCTGCCGGCTTGAATATGTAGTTTTGCTGTAGAAGCAAGATTTTCTACATCATTATTACCAAGCATTAATGCCATTTCTAAACTAGTAATAGCTTGCGGTAAACGGTTTTGTTTTAATGCAAGTTGCCCACGTTGCAACCAAAGTTCGCTATTTTCTAGGTCAGATTGCAACATTTCTTCGAGCAAGGCTTGAGCTTGATCGAACGCATGGCTATTTAATAGCGCATATAACAAACCTTGTTGCCATTGTTTGTCGGTAGGTGCTAGAAATAATGCACGTTGATACCCTGAAATTGCACTTGCTGCTTGTCCAAGTTGTAAATTTACAAAGGAAAGTTGCCCTAATACTTGTGCGTCTTCAACACCAAATTCTATAGATTTTTTTAAATGCACTTGTGCTTTTTTATACGACTTTTTAACCATGTACACCATGCTTAAACTGCGGTGTGCTAAGGCTAAATTAGGAAATTCAGTTAACGCTTGTAATAAGCTTTTTTCTGCGCCGTCGTAGTCTTTTTGCATTAACTGTACTTGACCACGCAACTGCCATAACGCCGCGCTGTTATTACTTGGATCTGCGTTAACGTCTTCCTGAATGTCTCGCTCGGTAAAAGCCTTGATAACTGCACTGTAATCTTGTTTTGCTAATAACGGTTGAATTTTTTCGGCAAAGCTTCGTTCATTAGGCTTGATGCGTGCTTGTGTTTGTTTTAATGGTTGGTTTTCTAATAAAAATTGCCACTTAGGTTGCTGCAAAGTCACTTTAATATTATCGCTTTCAATGCTTGAATTAGCGGCATGAGCAGAATGAGACATCAGTGTTGCGGTAACTGTTGTAGCAAGGGTTGCTGAAAAAAGTAAGGCAAGGCTTATTGATGAAGCGGTGTTGCTAAAGTGACTACACTTTAAAAAACTACGCGTCAGTGAATTAAGCTTGTGGGAAGAAAAAGTCGGCATAATATTCTCGTTATGATGTAATTTCTACGGGCCAAATAAAGCGAGCACGTACATTTTTATTGTCTTTTTTAGGAGCGCTAAAACGCGTATTGCGTATTAAACGGATAATTTCAGGTTTTAGCTCAGGGTGTGGGTTTTCAATAATATTAATTAATGTCAGTTGACCTTTTTCATCAATCATCACATCTAATTTAATTAAAATATTTTTAATGCCGCGTCGCACTAAGCTTTTGGGTAATTTAATTTTTAACGGCGACAGTAATGTCGGTAAACCGTCTAAATCATTTAAATCAAAAGCTTGCCAGTCTATTTCGAGTGATTGAAATTGTGGTGTTGCGGTTGATATTTCCAGTAACTCAGGCTTTTTCATTTGTAGCGTTGGCTCAGCCATTGACATTTGTATTGACGGACCTGCGCCCTGTACTTGTAGATTTAACGGTGTTTCAACAACTTGTTGCGATGGTGACGGCGGTGGAGGTGGCGGTGGTGTGGCCGGCATAACCGATACTTCACGCACCATCACTTTAGGCTCAATAGACATTGTTGTGTTACTGCCAATCCACAATATTAATAGCGCTGCGCAGAGTATTACTAAACTCACCAAACTCGACACTAGGTGCGGATTCATTTTGGTTTTAACAGGCTTGTTCGCGGTAATAGTCATGCTCAACCTTATGGCGCTAATGCAGCTAAGTTAACTGACACAGCACCAGCAAGCTTGGCTTCATCAATTACTTCAAGCAACAATTGGGTTGGTACATGCTTATCGGCTTGAATAACAACTGGACGCTCTTGGCTGCGTAGTAGTTGCTCAATAGTGCCTCTAATACCTGCAACCCCAATAGGATTGGAGTCATAAAATATTTCACCGTTGTCGGTTATCGCTAATAATATTACTGTTTTTTCAAGTTGTTGTGCTGTCATGGCTTGAGGCTTGTCTACTTCAACCCCTGTTTCTTTGACAAATACTGTAGTTACAATAAAAAAGATTAATAAGATGAACACCACATCAAGCAGTGGTGACATATCAATAGACTCATTATGTTGTTGTTCAAGCCTGCGCTGTAATCTTGTTGGCATAGTTAAGCAGCCTCTACAGCAGAGTAATCAGTATTAGCAGCATCATTTTTCGTGGTAGCTATGGTTGGCTTATTTTGCGCATTACTTGCTTTATTGTCGCTATTAATTACCGTGTTCTCTGCTTGTAAGCGGTCTTTGGCTTGTACTTGAGCACGTACCCAAGATTGTAAAAGCCAACCAGGTACAGCACATACTAAACCAAGTTGTGTGGTTAATAAGGCGTCTGAAATACCTGAACTCATCAATTGGCTATTAGCGCCTTGGCTTGCAATGCCGGCAAAACATTCTAGTAAGCCGACAATAGTGCCTAGCAAACCTAATAAAGGTAATGCACCAATTAATATGCTAGTAAATTCATGTTGGCTATGCTCTGAGCTATTGTTGGCTTCAGCTTGATTAAGCATTAAATATTGATGAAATAATTGCTGATAACAATATAAGGCGAGGGCGATAATTGACCAGCAAATAATGCTGTTAGCGATTTGTTCTATCATGCGTTTGCTCCTTCAATGTTGCTTGTTTGAGTATCTGCTTTTTGTTGCTCGTCAGACTTACTCACTAAAATGGCGAAATTCTCTAAATCGGCGTAATAGGCTTTGGCTTTGCGTGATAGCACGGCATTTAAAATTAACGCTGGAATAGCCACCACTAAGCCTAATTCGGTAGTAACTAATGCTTGGGCGATACCACCAGAAACCACTTCAGGATCGCCCGAGCCAAATAAAGTCATCATCTTAAATGTTTCAATCATGCCGCTAACGGTACCTAATAAACCTAAAAGTGGTGATATTGCTGCGGTAATCGCAATAGCGCTAATACGTTTATCTAATACGTGCTTACATTGTTGTAGCTTGATAAATAATAAGTCGTCACGTTGGCTTGATAAGGCATGGGTGGTGGTAATATCAAGTAAGTCTCTTTGCATACCTTTAATAGGTTTTATTAAGGCTTCGTTTGTGGCGCTATCAGCTGATTTATTTTGTACTAAGGAAACTAAAGACGATGGCGCTAAATGCACAAACTTAGGTAAACGTGCTAGTTGCACTACTTTCATTAAGGCAATAATTAATGCGAATAAGGCAAATAATAAAATAGGTACGGCCCACACGCCGCCTTTAATAACATGGTCTACTACACTTTCACTTTGTTGTTCGCGAGTAATAGCTTGACCTAATGTTGGGTCAAAGGTTATTTCTCCGTTTAGGGTATTGCGTAAGGTGGCAATATCATTACTGTTACCTAAATAAACATCATGTTGAAATAACGCATTTTCTTCTTTGCTAACTAAACCAGCTTGTTCAGAGGCTTCATCCCAATACCAAGTAATAGGGCCTAAGGTTAAGGTTGGGTTTGTTATCATTTCGCCGTTTGGCATTACAACTTTTTGTGTTTGCCATTGCGGGAAAAACTGTTGATTAAGTTTTTTACTGTGATCAAGCACTAAGGATAATTGGCTACTTACATCACTTTTATTAATGGCTGAAGTAGTACTTGTTTTGGCAAGGTTGGCGTTTTGTATATATCTATGTAATAAGTTTTTCTGGAAAAGATCTTGTTGCTTCCAAGTAGAAAGTCGCTGTTCAAGTTTGGTAATACTTAAGGTTTTTTCATCAGCAAGTCGTCTTGCTACCGCTGTTTGGTTACGTAATTCAATAACCTCGCGTTCTACTTTGTTGAGTTTTTTAGCTAACGCTATACGCTGACTACTCACACTTTTTTCTACTTTGGCTAAGCGCTTTTTAGCTTGGCTGATTTTATTGATTAACTGACGTTCAATTGATTGAGAATCAGCGGCAGTAGCACTGAATGTGCCTAGTAGGCTAAATAATAAAACTGTTAATAAGGCGCTAGTCGGTAATTTTAATTGATTCATTGGCTTAAAAATACTCATTACTTGGCTCCCTGGTTTTGTGTTTCATTTTGCTTAGCACCGAAGGGCTGTGCCTGTAACACCATAGGTAAAGAAACAAAGTCAGCTTGTTTTTTCTTTTCAAAAATTGCGATAGCTTTATTTATTTTGTCTTGATCGAGGTTCTCGTCAAAATGCCATTGCCAGCCTTCAGGCGTTGCTTGTCCCCAACCTCGGTATTCACCGTTAGCGCTGGTAAACCATGCTTGACTTACGCCTAAATAAAATTGCTTCACTAAAATTTGTTTGTTATCAGCGGTGTTTGGCGCGGTTAATGGCATTTCGTATACCGAAATTCGTTGGTCAAACTCATTTAATTTCGCTAATTTCGCTAAACCAACCTGTAGCTGTAAAGAAGCTGTTGGCTCGGCGTCTAAAACGTCGTCTTCACTTTGCCAAGCATTAATAAGTGGTGGCGGTAGCATGTCGTTTAATTGCAATAACTGCTTATTAAATGCGTTTAATTGCGTGGTTAGCTTGTCTTGTTGTTGTTCAAGATCGCCTTGTTGTTGCAATAACTCACTGCGCTTTACGTCTACTTGCGCTTGACTAGACGTGTCCTCACTTAACATGCGTGTTAATTGTGATTTTTCTTCGTTTAATAACGTTAATTGTTGCTCAAGTATGGGTTGTTGCTCTTGCCAGTCACGTTGTAACTGTACACTTTGCTTTTCAATGTTTAGCCATTGCTGGGTTAACTCATCAATTTGCGCTGTGTCTAAGGCAAAAGCAGACAAGGTAAATAAGCAGCTAAAGCAACCGCCAATTAATGAACCCGTTTTAGCGCTAGGGCTAATATAAAGTAGGGGAGTAACTACTTCTTTAAATACGGCGCCAAGTGTTTTTTTACTCAAAAGAACGTCCTCAATACGTAGGGTAGCAACAGCCTTTTTAAAGTGCTGAATGTGCCAGTGTCTAAATTCGAGCGCAATAATACACAAAAAACAATCAAAACACAAATAAGAACGATTATCATTTGATCTTGTTTTAATCTTTGCTATGATGCGTCAGAAATTTAAAGTATTTGCTCAAAACACTTTGAGTAAAAATTAAAATAAAAGCAACAATGTCTTTTCTAACTTATTGATAATTATAGTTAAATAATCGTTAGCAAGAAATGGTAAATTCAAACAACATAGAGGATTTTAAGTAATGAAGAAGAATTTAGGGACAGTATCACTTAACCAAAAAGGTTTTAAGTTAAGCGCGTTAACATTAGTTATTGCCGCAACATTACCAGTTAAAACAGTATTTGCTGAAGAAATTAAAGAACTAGCAACATCAAGCGCTTCAGCAGAAGCTGAACAAAGCTACAAAGTAGACAGATCTACTTCTGAAAAATACACACAAGAATTAGTAAACACACCAAAAACTATTACCATTATTTCTGAATCTGTAATGAAAGACCGTAATGTTGATAGTTTACGTGACGCACTACGTAGCGTTCCGGGTATTAGTATGGCTGCCGGTGAAGGTGGTGCACCAACGGGTGACAGCATGTCTATTCGTGGTTTTAACGCTAGCAACAACGTTATGATTGATGGTGTACGTGATATCGCAGGTTACAACCGTGATACTTATAACGTTGAAGCGATTGAAGTAGCTAAAGGCCCTGGCTCAGCTATTTATGGTCGTGGTGCTGCGGGTGGTGTAGTTAACTTAGAAACTAAAACAGCTAAATTAGATGACTTTGCCGATGTAAGTTTACGTGTTGGCTCTGAAGGTGATTATCGTGGTCAAGTTGATGGTAATGTAACTGTTGGTGAAACTTCAGCAGTACGCGTTAACGTTTTAGTTGACGATGGTGAAACGGCCGGTCGTGATAATGTCGAAAGAGCAACCAATGCTATTGCATTAGGCTTTACTCATGGTTTAGGTACCGATTCACGTTTAAGCATTAATGCTGATTATCAAAAACAAGATAATATGCCTGATTACGGTATTCCTTGGGTGAGTAACTACTCAAATAGAGACGATCGTGTAATTGCAGATAACCTTGCTGCTTATGAAGGTGGTACACCACCAGTCGATTTTAGTAATTTTTACGGTAACGTATACCGTGATTTTGAAGATATCGAAGGTTCATCAATCACAGTTAAATATGAAAAAGATATAACAGCAACAACTAAGCTACGTGTATTAGGTCGTACTGGTAGCATTGAAAGACAATCGATTATTAACGCTCCTCGTTTTACCTCTACTACCGATGACACTACCGGTATTACAACTTACGGCGCGGATGAAGAGATTGGTTTGGGCGGTGAAAAAACCCGTGATACTAAAAACTCAATGTCAGTGGTGCAATTTGACTTAATTGGTCAGTACGATCTTGGTGGTATGACCCATGATATCGTTGCTGGTGCTGAGTTTGCTAAAGAGAAATTTGAACGTTGGAATTATACGGCAACCGTTACCGATAACTTACAAACTATCAACACCGATATGTACAACCCTGATAACTTTGTTGCTTATACAGGTAAATATGAACGTACTGATAAAAGTAATGAAGCAACAGGTACAACAACGGCATTTTATGCATTTGATACCGTAACTATTAATCCAGAATGGCAAGTGTCTGCGGGCTTACGTTACGACATGTTCGACACTGAATACTTCTACGACTTAGACGGTGCTGATCCATCACTTAAAGTAGAAACAGATGAAGGTTTTGTAAGCTGGAACTTCGGCTTAGTATATAAGCCAGCTGAAAACGGTAGTATTTATTTTGGTGCGGGTAATGCTTTTACTTCTTCTGCTGAAGATGTAACAGCAAGCACAGGTACTAATTTAGACCCTGAAGAAACAATGAGTTATGAAATTGGTACTAAGTGGGCGTTTTACAATAACGACTTATTGTTAAGTGCGGCGCTTTTCCATTCAGAAAAAATTAATGCGCTTACTGAAGACCCAGACTTTGCTGGTGAAGATATTCTTGACGGTGAGCAAAGTGTTACTGGTTTAGAGTTAAGTGTTGTTGGTCAAGTTAATGAAGACTTCTCTGTAACGGCAGCATACACTTATCAGCAAAGTGAAGTAACTTCTGCTTCAGGTGCTGATGCAGTACAAATTGGTTATGAACTACCAAGAACGCCTGAAAACTCAGCGTCATTATGGGGTCACTACACTATCACTGAAAAATTTGCAGCAGGTTTAGGCGCAGAGTACGTGGGAGATCGTTACAACAGTTCAGATCCAGGTGGTCGTGAATTAGCTGATGGTTATGTGATTTTTGATGCTATGGTATCTTACCAAGTTACTGATAAGTTCCTCGTTCAAGCTAACGGTGAAAACCTAACAGGCGAAGAATACGTTGACCAACTTGGTGGCGGACACTTTGTACCGGGTGATGGTCGTTATTTCAGTATCAATGCAAGCTACTCATTTTAAGTAGAAATACATAGGTAGCTTATTCAGCGATCATAGTATACTTAATTGATTTTTGAATAAATCGCACAAAATAAAAATTGACTCTATTTAGGTAGAGTCAATTTTTCTGTTTATAAAGAGGAATTATCACCGTGTTACTTAGAATCCCAAACGTACTGAACAAAGAGCAAATTAAATACATTAAAGACGCTATGTTGCAGGCTGATTGGGCTGACGGAAATATTACTGCTGGCTATCAAAGCTCACAGACTAAAAATAACTTACAGTTACCTGAAAACTCAGCTATTGCTATAGAAATGGGCGATTTAATTTTATCGGCACTCGCCAAAAGTAATATGTTTATGTCGGCGGCATTACCGTTAAAAATATTCCCACCGTTATTTAATTGTTATCAAGGTGGCGGTAATTTTGGTGTGCATATCGACAACGCAATTCGCCAAGTACCGGGTACGCCAGTAAAAGTTAGAACTGACTTATCAATGACCTTGTTTATTTCTGAGCCAGATGAATATGAAGGCGGAGAATTAACCATTGAAGATACCTACGGCTCACAAAAAGTAAAACTTGCTGCAGGTGATATGATTTTATACCCAGCAACGAGTTTGCATCATGTAACACCGGTCACTAAAGGGCGTCGATTAGCCTCATTCTTCTGGTTACAAAGTTTAGTAAACAGCGATGAAAGACGTAGTATTTTGTACAACATGGATACGGCAATTCAATCATTACGCGCGCAAGTAAACGACAGCCCTGAAATTGTGCAACTTACCGGCGTGTATCACAATATGCTACGTCAATGGTCGCAAACTTAACCATAAAAGCGCTAGCCTCTAGTGTTATTAAAACTAACCGTAGAATTAACGGCGAAATAGCACATATATAACCCGTGATGAGCGTGATATATTAGCGTAAACACTTAATTCATCTTGGTTTTTATGTTGGTATGTTATGCGCTATTTTAGTTTTTGTTTTCTCTCCGTTGTTTTATTACTGTTATTTACTTCAATACTCACGGCAACTAAAAGCCTTGCTCAGCCTCAGTTTACTTTGGTAAAACAAACAGACTTTAACAGCCTTAGACAGCTTAATTTAAACGCTATTGATTACGCTAGCTTGTGTGAAGTTGCATATAATACCCAGCAATATATTGAACAACACTCTGATGATGATTTTGCTGTTCATGCCGGCGAAACACTATTGCCTTTTAGTAATAAAGCTCGTGTTACTGCGACGTTAGCATTTATTTGTGATATTTATCATCAAGATAAAGCTAACAACACTAATCGTTTAGCGGATATAAATTTTTTAACTAAGCATTTTGACTTTTATCGTTGGCTGCCTGATCAAGCCAAAGCCGAAGCTATTGCCCAAAAAAGTACCAACAAACGCAAAGCAGAAATGCTGCGCGCCATTCCTAAAGAGCAATTGTTTTTAACCAAGTATTACACTAAGTTATTAACGGGTAGCCCAGTAAAAACAGAAACTTATTCACAAGCATTATATCAATTACCAGGTGATGAAAAAGACCTAACGCTGGCGGAAGCTGAACTGAAAAAAGCCAGTTTAACCCGTTATCAATTTACCCGTCAGCAGGTTATTTCAGGCGTTTTAACCGCTAAAAACTTAGCTAAGCCTTTAGTGTGGATAACAGAAGAAGCTTTACATGATGTGTTATTACAAGGCACAGGCGTGTTAAAGGTTAATGGCGAAATTCGTTATTTTAATGTACATCGTAATAACGGCATTGCTTATGATTATGCTTTGGGTAAACGTGAACAAGCACGTTATTGGTATTTTGCCGAAGTACCTAGCATTATGGGTTACGGGAAAGATTTAGCCAGTAAAATAGCCATTAAGCCACAAGTGAGTTTTGCCGGTAATGTAAAACAGCTAGGTTTAGGACAATTAATTTTAGTGGCAGGTAACTCCCCAAAAACCGACTTTGTTCGGTTAGGAGTATTAGCCGATCAAGGTGGCGCTTTTGATGATAATTTATTTCAGTTAGATTTATTAGTAGATAGCTATCAAGGTTGGACTGATTATCATCAAGCTAATAAAAACTTGCCTGATTACAACAATGCTTGGTTGTTACTTAAGAAGCAATAATGGTTGAAGTCATGACAGAGGAAATTATAAATTCTTAACAAATATGACAAATAAAAAGACGACATTACTGAAGTAGTAATGTCGTCTTTTTACGTTTTACGTCATCTTCGAAGTGTCTTGTCGAAGATCCATTAACTTGAATGCAATGGATCCCCGATTAACACACCACGGGGATGACGTAGTTGAGACAAGTGCTTAATTCAAACTAAGCAATTATTTTAAATTGACAGGACGATTAGCTGCACGTCGTTGATAAATACCGCCTAAAACTATGATTAACAACATTGCGCCAAGTGCTTGCCAAACAAAGTTATCTGGTTCAACTTCATCTTGGTTGCTTTGCTTCTCAAGTTTTTGTCCTTCAACTTGTTCAGTAGGATTAGATTCGTTTGCTTGAGCTTGCTGTGTGTCTAACTCTTTTTGCTTCATTTTCTCAATGGCCATGTCTTTCATGCTTTTAGCATTTTGCATTGGTTGTAAACCAAAACCTTTCGCTAACTCGTTTGCATGGTCACGCACTGAGTCATTAAGTACTATCAGATCGTATTTTTCAACAAACTCAATATACTTCTCAACGATTGACTTCAAACGTTCAGGATCAGTTTCCCAGTAGTCTTTACGCTCAGCTTCAAGCATGCGCTCCATCATGTGAGCTAAGGCTTTCGGGTTTACTTCTTCAAACCATTCATCAAGTCCCATGTCTAATTTGTCGTTCACGTAAATGTCGGCAAACTCGTCCCATTGGTCGTCACGAACAACATCAGGGTCAACAACTTGCCAGCCCCAGAAGTTGTTTAAGTTACCCGACATGGTAATTGCGCCGCTGTAACCTTCTTTTTGCATTTCGCTGATCCAACGCTTATGGAAGTTACGAGTACGTAATTCTTTAGCAAGCATGTCAGCTGCCAATTCCATTTTGCCTTTTTTGGTATTACGCAAGTTGCTGATCATCATTTCAGGGCTTTTGCCGTCAATGTTACGCACTGCTAACGATAGTGAACCAAAGTATTCAAACGGGTCATCTGAGGTGATCATGCCGTACAGGTTTGATGAACGAGAGAATAGAGCAACGTCAGTCCCCGATAATTGCTTAGCGTAAAGGTTGTCTACTTCTTCACCCCAGCGAGAAGAGTCGGCACCAAAGTGTTTACCCATAGTGGCTAGGTAGTTATCAGCAATTTTTTTGTCGGTTTCCCAAGTATCACTGTTCATGATTGGACCATCAACACCAGAGCCGTAATCACCAAAAGAATTTGAGAAAATACGTACGCTTGATAAATATTCAGCTTCGTCTGCTTCTACGCCTTCTGCGATTAATTGCTCTTTCACTTTTTGAGTGTTTCGCCAAATAGGATTACTTTCTTCTTTTAATTCAGAAAGTTCTTTAATGGCTTTGGCAAGCATAAACATTACGTTAGGAAACGCATCGCGGTATAAACCTGTTGCCGATAATACTACATCAACACGTGGACGTTTAAGTTCGCTATAAGGAATAATTTCAGTACCAATAACGCGACCATCTGGGCTCCATTTTGGTTTAATACCCATAGCATAAAGCGCTTGGCTTTCTAACACACCGTAATGACGCATTGCTTCAACCGACCATAAGGTGAATGATAATTTGTCTGGGTATTCACCATGTTTTTGGTAGTAGTTGGCAATAACTTCTTCAGTTAACTCTTTACCTTGCTCATAAGCCGCTTTAGTAGGTAAACGTGATGGGTCAAAACCAATAAGATTAAAACCTGTTGGTAATGATGCAGGGTTACGAATTGGGTCACCACCATTTTTAGGGCTAATAAATTCATTGTTTAAACCTGCAACTAAGTTGTCTAACTCTTGAATACTAACAATGTTTTTGTAATATTCTTGCGCTTGTAAAACATAAGGTTTTATCTCTTCAGATAAATCATTAAAATCATGTTCGGTAGCGTGTACAACATAATCATGAAGAGTTTTATAACCAGCGGTTTTTGATAGGTCTTCTTTAACAAAGTGCATTAAACCATCAGAAATATCGTCATGAGAATTAACTTTTCCTTCTTCGTGGTGATCATTTTCGTGATCGTGCTCATGATCATCAGAAGAATGACCATGATCATGCTCGTCTTCAATTTCGTAGTGATCTTTCTCAAAATCAGAGGCAACAGTTAAAAACTCAGCCCCTAACATTTGCCCTATGGTAGAAATAACTAAACGCTGCTCAGATAATTCACCAAAGGTATGTAAACCTAATGGTTGGTTAGTCGCGGCTAGTTCTTCAAGGTAACTATGTAAATCTTCTAAGAAGGTATCAAAGTCGGCATTAATTTGTGCTAACTCGTAGTTTAAGTCTTTACATAAATTTTCTTTGATACAAAAATCAATAATTTGCTGCTTAGTTTTTTCTTTTACGCCACCAGTATCAATATGACGATATTGGTCAACGAGTAAATGCATATCGGCAGTAACGCCTTGTAAACCCGCAGCTGCAAAAGGTGGAGTCATGTGACCGACAGTTACCGCATTACCACGACGTTTTGCCTGCATTGCTTCACCAACATCGTCCACAATGTACGGGTACATAATAGGTAAGGTACCTGTTGACAAGTTTGCACCGTCGTAACGAGATAAACCACGGTCTTTACCCGGTAAATATTCATGGGTACCGTGAGTACCTAAATGAATAAATGCGTCACTGTTCCAGTATTCGCGCGCATAAAAATACGCCGCTAAATAATAGTGGTTCATTGGTATTTTGGTATTGTGATATAAGCTTTGCTCTTTATCAGCACTGTCACCACGTGGTGGCTGGCGTAAAATTAACATGTTGCCGTTACGAATACGCGGAATAATAAAGTAATGTTTGCCGTTGCGGTTAATTACCATGAAGTTATCTTCAGGTTGTCCCCATTGGGCATTAATGCTGTCAACGGTTGCTTGCGGTATTGTTGCTAACCAAGCTTTGTATTCTGATACAGGCAATAATTCAGCTAAATCGTCTTCCAATAAGGCTTCTAATTCAAAGTCACGGTAGAAAGGATTTAAAATAGGGTTTACGCGGTCAATAAAGTATTGTGCGTCAACTTTGTCGATAGTGTAGCCTTCGTCGTTTAAGCGGTTGCTAATAGACGCTAAACTCTCCGGTACGTTTAAGAATGACGCGCCCATGTCTTGGTCGCCCCAAAACATAGTGGTTAATCTTTTCTCGCTATTTGGAGTATGTGCCAGTTTAGCGTAGTTAATTGCGCGTTCTACGAGAAAATCTAATTGGTAATCAATCACTTCTACTTGATAAGTTTGTTGGTTTCTTGCCGCAACTATCATTGGGTCAATAGCACCTGCTGATTCAGGTAATACCAACATAAATGACATCATGCCGGGTGCAATACCTGCTTCGCTTGCTTCCCAAGCTTTTTGGTCACCATCGTAATAAGTTAACGCTTGTATAACAGGTACACCGAATTTTTCAAATTCAGCTTTACGTTTACTTGCCCAGTGAATATTACGGAAATTGATAATAAGGTCTACGTCTGCACCTTGTTTACTCGGCGTTAGTTGTAATAGTTGTGAGTAGTCGCCACTGCGCGGGCTAAGTTCAAAAAAGAACGGCATAACAAACGCACCTTTCGCTTCAAGACGGCTAATAGTTTGGTCAACCACAGTAGTTTGTTCGGTTTCAATTGAGGCGCGTTGCATTAGCAAAGCGATTCTTACTTGGCCTTCTTTGGGTGCTTTCCAAGTTTGATAACTTGTTAATGAGTCACTCATTAAGTTTGGTTGATTTGGGTGATAAATACCTTGGCTTGGGAAGATAATAGGTGCTTTTACGGTAAGTTTTTGTGCGTTAGTTAGTGCTAACACATCTTTTGCTAGGTAATCTAAAAGGTTGGTTAAGTTGGCACGTCCTGCGTTGTCCCAATAGGTGTAAACTGTATTTAATTGATCAGCAGTAACATCTTTTAAGCCGCCAGAGTTACCAAGATGAAAAGCAAGTAGCTTAGTGTTAGCGCCACTTGCTGTTAACATAGCAATGCTTGGCACTATGCTTTCATAAGTTTTTACTGCAGAGTTAGCTGATACCGAGTCTAAAATTACTAGGTCGTATTGGGCAAACAAGGTTGCCGCTTTTTCATTGTCGGTTAAGGTTTTTGATGATTGTTGGCTAATAGCCCAATCAATCGTTGTGCTAGCATCAGCAGCTTTTTTTAGTAAAGCGACTTTGGCCTTATTTGAGTGTCTGCCACTGATTAATAATACCTTGGTGGTATTTTCTGTTTCAGCCGTTGCTGAGGTGTCTGATGTTTTGCTGTCATTTGCTGCCGCGCTAACATGGTTAGACGTGACAATAACAGAAAACAAAAGACTTACTATCGCACTAAGCTTAACGAATGAACGCCAGCTAGATACTAATAGGTTTGATATGTTATCTATAAATTTCATAAGTTACTTATCTGTAAGTTAAGTTGATAAATTAATGTGTTTTCTGGTTGAAGCTTATTTTTGCTTGAGCCATCGGTAATCAATCTTGCGCGATTAAAATCCCGCCTACGGCAAACACCTGTAGGCGTTAACTTGTCGGGCTTTGTCTTTATTCAACTACGAAGTCTTTTTCCGAAGAGCCAGTTACTAAGAGCAATGGATCTTCGACAAGAGCACTCGAAGATGACGTAAAGCTTATTCTTGTTTGAGCCATCGGTAATCAATCTTGCGCGGTTAAAATCCCGCCTACGGCAAACACCTGTAGGCGTTAACTTGTCGGGCTTTGTCTTTATTCAACTACGAAGTCTTTTTCCGAAGAGCCAGTTACTAAGAGTAATGGATCTTCGACAAGAGCACTCGAAGATGACGTAAAGCTTATTTTTTACTTGAGTCATCGGTAATCAATCTTGCGCGATTAAAATTCCGCCTATGGGCACACACCTGTAGGCGGGAACTTGTTCGCGCTTTCGCTATTTCTATGATAATGCAGCATAAAGCTCAACTACTTATCGTAAATTAAGCCTATTCGGCTACGTATATTATTGAACCGTCCGCCATTTCGTATGCCGTACCTGCTTTTTTACCGCTACCCGATCCTGTTTTTCCTTCGCTTTTAAAGCTTTCAATTTTATTGCCTTTTTTAACAATAATTTCCATGTTCTCTTTGCCTTCGTTTTTAATGACGGTGACATCTTCGGACATGAAAGGATTCAGTGGGTTTTGTGCAATGGCAATTAATAAAGCGGCAACTAGTACTAAAAAAACGTCAACTAAGTTAACCACCGATAACGCAGGATTAATGCCTTCGTCTTCATCAAGCAGCTTCATTTTGGGTATCTACTTTAGTTGTGGTGTTAATTGTATTGGCTTGCTGTTGTTTTGATTCTTGCAATAATGGTGTTAACGCAACTAACTCTTCTGCTAACCAACGTTTTTTTACACTGGCAATCCAAAAGGTAATTGAGGCGATAACTAAACCAAAAATAACCGCAGAAAAGGCCACGATTAGGTTTTCACTAATCCCTTGAATGTTACCGTCAGCTAAACCTTTAAGGGCAGGACCCATAGGTACCATGGTGGCAATTAAGCCTAGCATTGGTGCTAAACGGCTTACGTTTCTTACGCCTTCTAATAACGTAAGGGCATTAACGTCAAGCTGGTCTTTGCTTACTTTAGGGTAACTATTAGCAAGTTGTGCAAGTGGATAACCTACTAAGTTTAATTGGGTATTTTCACCAAGCTCACCGTTAAGTAGTTGGTAAAATTGTTGGGTGTTTTGTTTGCGCTGTATGCTTTGCATGACATATTGTCCTGTCGCAAACAGTGAATAGATAAATAGCCCAGCAATTAAAATAAGTACTGGTGCCATGAAAAGTTCAGACAGTTGATACATTGCCTGTTCAAGTTGATAGATCATAAATGCTCTCGGCGTTCGCTTAGGACTAAAGCGATTACCGTTAATCCGTTACGGTAATCGCCCTTAAAAATTACTTCAGAGCTTCAGCTCTAAATGAATAGTTGCCAGACGCCGCGTCCGCATTGTAATAGCTAGTAATTTGTAGTTTATAACTAGCTGTTGCAGTGTTAATAATATACACACCGTATTGAGACCAAATAATATGACCACCGTCTAATCCGTATTGATACCAAGGTAGTGTGTCAAATGCGCGTACGTTATATTCGTTTTCTTCAAACTCGTAATAACGTAAAGCTTCTATATCGATAGCGTCGTAAGTATTGTCAAAATCTTGCATTGCGGTTGCGTCATCAGCCAGGTTGATTTCAAAGCTAGCACCCGTTTTAGCTTCGTTACAAGGTAAGGTAACGTCCCAGTTATCACTAGCGCTAACTACTTGTCCTAGCTCAAAATCAACATAAACACCGTCAAAACCAGCACAGGCTGAAGCAATATCAATAACAACGTCAGACTCAGCAGTTGCAAAAGCGGTGTCTACATCTGTTTGGTTGCTATAAGTTAAGGTGATTTCTGTTAAGTCAAGTTCTGAAGTGGTGATTGATGTTGCTCTGAATTTTGAGTAAGTGCCATCAGAATCAACAATAAATGCGTGCGTATCATCGGCTGTTACAACGTGAGTAGTCGTGTTGTATACGTAAAAGCCATCAAGGATTCTATTATTTTCATCTACGATAAATGATGTCTCGTCGCTAGGTACATCGGCAAGCATAACGGCTTCGAAGTCTTCTAACTCAGTTTCAGGGGTTGCATTGATAAATGAATTCGCAATGGCAGCGCCTTCTTCATCAAAAAAGTCACTATTGTTTCCGGTGAAATAAACAGAAACAGGTGCGTCAGCATCTGCGTTGTTTAAGTAAATATCCGTACGATTAAAAGCGATGTCCCATTGGGTATCTGTTTTCGCTTCTTCATCAGTTAACGTTACTACTTCCATGGTGTCCAAATCAAAGTAAACAGAAGCGGGTATTGATGCCGTACCTGTCGAGTATGGACCATAAATTATAATTTCTTCATCGCCATCTATAACGTCTTCAATTTGATCTACAACGTCATTTAATTTTTCTTCTGTATCACTGCTACCACAAGCAGTTAAAGCCAATGAGGCAAGTATTGATGTGAGGATCAACGATTTATTATTCATTTTTATTTCCTTAAAGTTTAAATGTTATTTGTATAAGTTAAATAGAGCTAAAGTTTGTAGGTGATACCTAATGAAACAAAACGGCTGCTAACAGGTCTTGCATCAAATAATTGTTCGCGTACGGCATCAGTATCTTGATGTTCATCTAATATATTTTCGAGCGTTAAACGCCATGAAAAATGCTTACTGAATTGATGACTTAATTTAAAGTCGATAGTGAACCAGCTGTTATTCAAAGTGCCGTTTTCAAAGCCTTCAGTTGGTACGGCTTCATCTTTTTGATATACCAGATACAGCATACTGTTAATATTATATTTGCTAGGGGTGTAACCAATACTTGCTTTAAATTGGTGTTTTGGTCTGCCTTCTAAGCGAACATGGTTGTTATCTTTAGCACTAACATAGCTATAATTTAATTGGCTTTGCCATTGTGAATAGTTAGCTGCTACCGACCAGTCAAAACCTTTTAAGATGGCTTCATCAATATTGGTATAAACTGAGATGTCTAATGCTTCTTCAATTGAACGTTCTGGATCGGTAACTGAATCAATCAAGTCTTTGGCTTGGGTATAAAATATATTAACGTCTGAAGTAAAATCAAAGCTGCCTAAGAGAGATTCTTCAAAGCTAGTTTCAAAAGTTAATGAAGTATTCGCGGTAATTGATGTTTCTGGGTTTAAGTCTTCGTTACCATAAACTTTATAGCCTAGAGAGCTATGATCAAATTCATAAAAGCGCTCTTTTAAGGTCGGTACTCTATAACCTTGGCCAACACCGTAGCGTAGTTTAAGCTTGTTTTCACCCGTTAATAAATTATTCATACCGCTTACACGAAGCGCAGAATTAAAGCCAAAGCTTGAGTCGTCTTGTACTCTTAAACCTAATAAGTATTGGCTGTTTTTATTGATCCAATTAACTTGGCTAAAAGCTTCTATGCTTTCTTTGCTAACAAAAGGAACCTCTTTACTGCCGTCATCAACTTTAGTTTGTTCTAGGGTATCTTTATGTATTAAACCACCTGATACAATTTCGAGCTCGGTAGTTGACCATACATATTTACCATTAACTTCATATAAACCGAAGTTAGCATTACGTAAAGATCCAGTTCCGCCGCTAGTCTCTTGGTGTTCCATTATTCGACTATTTACTTGCCATTGACGTTGGATTTTATCGTGATATCTATTTAATTTTTGGCTTATATCAAAGTCAAACTGCTGTTGTTGAACCTCAGAAATGTAATGTTGATAGTTACTTTGTCCAGCTATACGCCCAGTATTTTTATCTTTTTCTTCATCGAAGAATTGGTATTTAATTGCAGTATCAAGTGACCCTATTTTCCCTGAGCTTGCTAAGTTAATAAAAATCTTATCCAATGAACCAGCTGGTGTTGAGCTATGGTCATTATCATAGTCAAAACCCGGAGTATGTTTGAGTAATGTATTTACTTGGTGGCGCCAATCACCCGTTAATAAGGTTGCACCTAATCTTGCTTGATGTGAATAAAGATCATCTTCAAGACTGTTCTGTGTATAACTACCCACTTCATAACTAAGGTTGAGTTGATTCTCTTTGCCTTGATTGGTAATGATATTAATAACACCACCCATAGCTGAGCTGCCATACATTACCGAAGCTGCGCCGCGAATAACTTCAATTTGTTTAATGTCTTGGGCGCTAATTTGGTCAAGGTCAACTGCAGCACCAGTTGGTGATATTAACGGTTGGCTGTCTAATAAAATTAAAACATTATCGCCATCAAAACCCTGCATTTGCACGTTATAACCATCTTTTTGGTTTCGAGTGACGACAACGCCCGGTATAAAGTTAAGTGCTTGGGCAATAGTGCCTTGAGTAAGCAAGTTTATTTGTTCTTGCTCGATAACTTCAACTTGTACAGGTGAGTTTGCTAATAACTTAGGGGTGCGAGTACCAGTAACAACAATCACTTCATCTGCTTTTTTCTTAGTTGAATGGTGTGCGGGGTGGTGTGATGAGTGCGTTGTAGACTTCTCTTCTTGTGCAATAACTGCGGTGCTAAAAAGATTAGAGGCAGCATAAATTGCTAGAATTTTAATTATTTGGTTTGAATATAGGTGCATTTTGGGGAAGGGTTTAATGTAAATCATTATCATTTGTAATAATTGTACGTAGATGCAATCGGTAGATCAAGTGATAATTATTCGTGTTTTCATTTGGTTTTGGGTTTTGTGCTGGTATATTAATTAGGTTTACTCGAACTAACATTGATTTATAAAGGATTATTAGATGTTAAAAAAAGAAGATATAAAGCCAATACACTGGCCAAGTTTATTTTTATTTATTATTGCGACTTATACAGTGTTTAGTGGCGTTATGAATAATGCGGGATCAGAAATTTTGATGGGTATTGGTTTTGCTTTTATTGGTTACGGCAGTATTCGTATGCTTCCTGAAAACCTATTTACTCAAGCAATTGCGACGACCAAATTACCAAAAAGAGGCAGTCGTAAAATAGATAGTATTTTGTTTTATACGGGGTTTGGGTTTTTATTGTTAGGTGTATTACTTTCAAGTAGTGTTTAATAGCTTGTTGTAAATAAGGTTGTTGTTATATTCCCATGCTAATAAGAAATTACATTAAAAATGATAGTAAAGAAAAGAAATTACAATGTAGATCTAATTCGTAGTATAGCCATTTTATTAATGGTGATTTTTCATTTTTTTTATGACTTAAAGTTTTTTGGTTGGGTTGATTGGTATGCATACGATAACCAAGGCTGGAAAAATTTTCGTTGTGTGATTTTAACGTTATTCTTTATTTGTGTTGGTGTTGGGCTTGTTTATAGTCACGGACGAAAAATTAACTGGCAAAGCTTCACTAAACGATTAGTTAAAATAGCAATTGGGGCAGGGGTAATTACCACAATATCATTGGTTATGTTTCCGCAGCGTTGGGTGTTTTTTGGTGTATTGCAGTTTATTTTTGTTGGAAGTCTATGTGCTGTATGGTTTGCGTCCTCCCCTAAACTCTCTTTAATTATTGGTTCAGTGATTATCTTGATAGGAAATTTAGGCGGTGTAGAAAGGCACTGGCCTTTTGTATATATTAAGGAATACTTACCTGACTACAGTCTTGATTACATTGCAATATTTCCATGGTTAGGGGTTATCTTTGTCGGTATATTCTTAGGCCATAGCAAGTACTTAAGCTATGATATTTTTCAGTTGAACAATCTAAAAAATGACAAATTAATGCAAGGCTTAGTTTGGCCTGGTAAGCACAGTTTGGTTATTTATTTAGTTCATCAACCTATTTTATTCGCTGTATTAACGCCATTTCATTGGTGGTTAGGTTAGGCTCAACCACTGTGCTTTTATTTTATCAGCAACACGAAAGGCATTGGCGTAAATGGTAAAAGTGTAGGGCACGCTACCGCCTGTTGGCATAAACGAACCGTCGGTAACGTATAAGTTATCAACTTCATGGGCGCGGCAGTCTTTATTCAATACCGATGTTTTTGGATCATCACCAAAACGACAACCACCGGCCATTAAGTTAGTAGCAGGCGCACCACTTACCGATGAGGATATATTGGTAGCACCTAAAGCAGCCATTAATTTTTCTGCTTTTTGTGATAAATACTCACCCACTTCTAAATCATGCTGATGATAACCAACACGTACTTTAGCCACCGGATCGCCCCATTGGTCGGTAACTTCTTTATCTAAGGTAACAAAACAATCATCGGTGGGTAACCAATCGTTAAATACCTCAAAACGTAATGTTTTATAGCTAGTAAATTCTTTTTTAAGGCTTTGCTTTAAGGCTTCGCCCCAGATTAATTGGTTATTACCTTGTTCATCTATTCCCCATTGTGTACCGCGGGAGCGTGCTATTGGATTTTGATGAAACAAAAAGTCGATAGTGCCGCCTTTTGCTTGTCCTTGGCTATTTGCGCCGGTAAAGTTTTTATCTGAAATTTGATACCAGTCTTGTAAAGCGCGGTTAATAAAAGGTCCCACTTGTTTGAGTTCATTGACTTTTTCAGGAGTTAAATCAGCGTAATTAAAATCACCCCGACCGACCCCACCGCCAGTAAATAATAAATTTTTACCGACTTGTCCGTTGTTATTAGCTAAACCGTTAGGGAATTTTTTACCGGTAGAGCTAAGTAATAAACGTGAGGTTTCAACCGCTTGACAAGCTACTACGTATATTTTTGCGGTAACTGATTTTTTGCGACCAATACTGTCGTAATAATGCACGCCGGTAATTTTGCCGTTATCGTCACTGGCAATTTTATACACTTTGGCATTGGGTAATATGGTGCAATTACCTGAGGCTACCGCATGATTTAATAACGCCGCTCTACCGCTACCTTTTGCGCCTGTTGAGCAACCGTAACTACTACAATAACCTGAGTATTCACAGTTACGTCTACCCATAGCAGGTTGCGATAAAATAGCGCGTGGCACAGGAATAGCGTGATAACCAATCTCTGTTGCCGCTTTATCTATCCACGCTGCAATAGGGACTTCAGCAACGGGTGGATAAGGGAAGTCAGTTGAGCGAGGCTCTTGATGTGGATGTTTAACTACACGACCTGAAACACCGACTTCACGCTCTACTTTAGCGTAATAAGGCTCAAGTTCATCGTAAGTTATTGGCCAATCGGCGACATTCGCACCTTTTATTGCACCAAATTCAGATTTTAAGCGAAAATCTATAGGCTTCAAACGATGAAAATAACCACTCATAAAGTTTGATGAGCCGCCAACTACATTACCATTCCACCAACTCCAACCTGAATCACTGGTTTTTTCACCGTGCCAAAAAGGCTCGTTGTTTTCATCAAGATACTCCTCTTCAATAACGTGTTGCTCATCAGTTAATTTGGGGTTGTAAGCATCGTGAATGCTGATGGTAAGTTCGTCTTTGAAGAATTCTTTTTCGGTTAACCAAGGGCCTTTTTCAAGTACAACTACTTTAGCACCCGCCAGTGATAATTGATGAGCGATAGGGGAGGCACCAGCGCCGCTGCCAATGATACAAATATCGTAACTTACGTCTGAATTCGCTTCAGGATTATCTTCTAAATTACCTTCTAAATTATCGCTTTGACTCATGTTTTTCGAGTTCCTGAATGGGTACTTCTAGCGGTAGATACTTTACGTTTTTGTTGATAATTAACGTGACTGATTAGATCGATACGTGCGCGTTTAGGTAGTTCAAAGTAACGTTGCCCTTGTTCAGGCAGTGGAAAACCAGCTTGATGTTCTAGCCATTGCCAGCCAATACCCTTGGGGTTTCCGCCGTAACTCGGTGGTGCTAGCATTGCTTGGAAAATATAACCAAGCAGGGTGTTTAGCCAGTTTTTACCCGCGCGAGATTTACTGATGCCACGCAATAATTGCTCTTTATCAGCAAAGCTAAGTTGCGCGAAGTTGGCAGACTTTTCGCTCATTGCATAACCATTTAACCAGCCAACACCCTTAAGAATGAATTCTTTTTCGTCTTGCGGTGTGGGCTGCACAGTCATTATTTGTACTAAGTAAGCGGTGGCATTGATATCAATTGCACTGGGTCCTGTGGGTGATTCAGGTAATAAATGATTTAACGTAGCATCAAGCGTTAACCAAGGATCGGTTTTAACCAGTTCATTTAATTGAAGCTGTGCTGATTGACTAAAAGCAGCAATGCTAAATGCAGATAAGCCTGACATTACGCTAACACCTGCTGCCGCTTTTAAAAAATGACGTCGGTCATTGGTAGCATGTTTTTTATGTTGTTGATTAACAATAAAAGCGGGAGTTTTATAATGCTTATCAAAAAATGAACGACACTTATTTATATTCATCAGTGTGGCTTATTATTGTTCGCTGGCAGCTGTATTTGAAAGTAAAGCCGAGGCAAGGGTATTTTGCATTGACCATTGTTCTAGGAAATTCATCCACTGCGATTTTGAATATTCGTTATTTTCTAATAATTCGGCGGTATCTTTCGATAACAGCATCTTCCCTTGTGCATTTGATACATATATATGTGGATAACCAAGTGTTGGTGGTAATGATTTCATAAAGGCTTCATTTTCATTACTGTCACTAACATTCACTTTTAATAACACATATTGGTTGTGTAGAGCCTTATACACTTCAGGGGTATTTGTTAAGAAAGTATCCATTTTATGACACCAAGAACACCAATTGCCGCCAACTTCAATCAACACATGACGATTAGTTTTTTGGGCAAGAGCAAGTGCCGCATTGGCATCGGAAAATGGGTCGCGTTTATCATCATAAATTTTACTGTAAGTCGGTAGCTGTTGTGTGACTTCATGAGTAGCTAAAGCTGTTAAAGGCGGAACTTTAGCACTAGCAAAAGCACATAATAATGCATTTGAACTAATTGTTAGTAATGTAATAAATAACAGTAAGGTTTTAATCATTGATTCAGGTATTCACTTATGTGTTTATTAGGTTAGGTACTTCGTGTTTATACCAATTTGATTAAATTTCTTCCCAACTCAGAGCTATGCTCGATGTGCAATAACAAGGCGAATTTGTTTAGGT
>NZ_JAHKPR010000036.1 GCF_018860585.1 Colwellia sp. E2M01 | reverse complement strand
GCATTGATTGAAGAAAATGGTTATTCAGGAGAATAAGCTCCTGCATTCTCTTAGTAAGCTACATCCATGTAGCGTCCTTGTCAAAATCAATAACGCAGCATGTAAACCTTTTAAATTCGCCCTTTGGGAGCTTGCTCGATGCACACTAACATCGTTAAATTTATTTGATTTAGAATGACTAGACCTAAACAAATTCGCCTTGTTATTGCACATCGAACATAGCTCTGAGTTGGGAAGAAATTTAATCAAATTGGTATAAGTAAAGTGATGAGAAATGGATCCCCGACAAGAAACTTCGGGGATGACATCTATCTTTGATTGAGGAAGTTGACTAATAAGTGAGTAATTAAAAAGTTACTTACGTTGTCCGTTTAATCGTACCCACTCTTCTTGTACGCTTACTGGCTCCATATCACACCACTGGCCATAAATTTCTTGTAACGTTTCTGCTTGTTCTTCTAATACTCCAGACAATGCTAATAGCCCTTTGTCACCAACATACTCTATGATCACAGGCGCTAATTCACGTAATGGACCCGCTAAAATATTAGCAACAACAACATCGGCTTTAAATTCTGGTTGGTCTTTTGGTAAAAACAGCTCAAGTCTGTCAGCTACATTGTTTCGCTCGGCGTTAGCTAAACTTGCTTGTAATGCTTGTGGGTCAATATCAATACCAATCACTTTTTTAGCGCCAAGTTTAAGTGCGGCTAATGATAAAATGCCTGAGCCACAGCCAAAATCGACCACGGTTTTGTCTTGTAAATCTAAACCGTCTAACCAGGTTAAACACAAGGCTGTTGTTGGGTGAGTACCAGTACCAAAAGCAAGCCCAGGGTCTAGCATAACATTAACCGCATCTGGCTCTGGTACATCACGCCAGCTTGGACAAACCCAAAGACGTTCGCCAAACTTCATCGGGTGGAAGTTATCCATCCATTCACGTTCCCAATCTTTATCTTCTAATTGCTCTAGCTTGTATTGCATTTCATCTTTATCTGGATGAATACTTTTTAAGTAGCTAATCACTTTATCCATATCGTGACTGGCTTCAAATAACCCCATAACAACGGTATTTGACCAATAAATAACTTCATCACCTGGTAAAGGCTCATAAATAGGAGTGTCTTTTGCGTCAATAAAAGTCACCGCCTGTGAGCCACAAGCGACAAGCCAATCACTATATTTTTCGGCGTTATCTTCATTAGCACTTAATCTAAGTTGTATCCAAGGCATCTGCTGTTCTCTCTGCTCTTTGTTTCTTTTCATTTCTACCATTAGAAATAAAGGGGTTGTTTTTACTACGTGCCGCTAGTTTATCATTCATTATGCCTAGGTAGGAAAAATAACTGCTCTGAGTTACGCTTTCACTAAAGTTTTTTAGTTGTTGCTATGGTAATCTGAGCTCATACACAGGCGCACATTCCCCCTAGCGCTCGATACATTAATTAAGCAGATTGAATAATGAAATATTTTCCCGTTTTTCTTGATGGCAGTAAAATTAATGCCATGGTTATTGGTGGTGGCGATGTTGCTGCCCGTAAAATTGAATTGTTATTGAAAACCACAACCAATATTACAATTATGGCGGCAAGCGTTACCGAAGGTGTTGAACGCTTAATTAACGAGAATAACTTAACTTGGTTAGTGCATAATTATAAAGCAGGTTTATTAACTAATATTACCTTAGTAATAGCTGCCACTGACGATACAGCCGTTAATGAGTCGGTTTACCACGAAGCCGTGCCACTGAATATTTTAGCTAATGTTGTTGACCAACCAGCCCTTTGTACTTATATCACGCCAGCGATTATTGACAGAGCGCCAATGATTATTGCCCTTTCAAGCTCTGGCAGTGCACCTATTTTAATTCGTATGTTGCGTGAACAAATTGAAAAAATATTACCGCAAGGCTACGGTCGTTTAGCAGATTTCTCCTTAAAATTTCGTGATCATGTTAAAGCGCGTATTAAAGGGATTCGTAATCGTCGTACTTTTTGGGAAAACACCTTACGCGGTTCAATTGGCCAGGCATTACTTGATGGTAAGCAACAAGAAGCTGAACAACAGTTAATCGCCAGTTTAAAAGAAGAAGTAGCGCCGCCACAAGGTGAAATTATTTTTATTCAAACCCTTGAGGGTAACCCTGATAATTTAACTTTAAGCGCTCACCGCGCTTTACAGTTTGCCGATGCGGTTTTTTATGATGATGCGGTTAATATTGAGCTAATTGAATATGTTCGCCGTGACGCTGAGAAGTATCCGCAAAGTATTAGCTCAACCATTATGCTTAATTATCAACATGCGCTAGAGCTTGCCCAAGAGGGACAACAGGTAATTTACTTGTTGGCAGGTAATGAAGAGTTACCAACAAATGCGGCGCTAAATGCTAGTGGTATCAGCACTAAAATAATTATCAGTGGAAGTTAGGCTTACGCCAGCAATTATTAATTATGCCGACAACTACTCAACCTCTTTATTGGACTGACTTTATTGCTGACGTTAGTCACTTAACATTGCCTGATAAATTCACGTATCCTTTTTATTACCAAGCGCACCCTCTGGCAGTGATCGCCAGTGAAGAATTACAGCAAAAATTAACAGACTTTCACCCTCATACTTTTGATGTAGCCACTGATAATGATTCAGCTATTATTTCGGTTACTGATACCGAAAATAAAGTCGAACAGCAAGGCCGTATGTATGGCGTATTAATTGTTAAAGATGTTGATGGCAAGTTAGGTTATTTATCCGCACTTTCTGGCAATGCTAGTGAATCGGTAAATAATACCAGCATTAATTTTGTCCCTACTATTTACCAAGCCTACAGCGAAAGTGAATACGAACAAAACATGCAAGTTGTCATCAATGATATTAATGCGCAAATAACTGAATTGTCTTCAGCGGAAGAATTGAAGCAATTAACACAGTCATTAACTATTGAAGAAGCAAGTTTTGCTCAAGCTTTACAGCATCAACAAGCGCTAATGCGAGAAAACAAAAAAGCCCGTAAAGAAAAGCGCGCTTGGTTAGATTTACAGCTTGGCTCACAAAAAAATGACTCAGCCTTGTCAGAAGCTGAATACAAAGAGATTAGTATTGGTCTTTCTCGCGCCAGCGTTACCGATAAAAAAGCGTTGCAGGCATTAAAACTACAGCATCAAGATTGTATTAATGCAATCACAGCTAAGCTAACGGTGCTTACCGATGAAATAGCGTTTTTAAAAAAACGTCGCAAGCAACTATCAGCAAAATTACAAAAGCACTTTTTCAAGCAGTATCAAATGCTCAACATTAAAGGTGAACGTAAAGATTTAGTCGAGTTATTTGCTGAAACCATTGTAAAAAAACCACCTTCGGGATCCGGTGATTGTGCTGCGCCTAAATTACTACAATATGCGTTTGAGCATAACTTAACGCCAGTTTGCATGGCTGAGTTTTGGTGGGGCGCACAACCAAAATCAGAAATTCGTAAACACAAACACTTTTACCCTGCTTGCCAAAGTAAGTGCCTGCCAATATTAACGCACATGTTAAATGGTATGACTGTTGATGAAAATCCGTTATTAACGAACCCTGCAGAAAACATTGATTTAGAAATAGTATTTCAAGACGATGATATTGTAGTGGTAAACAAACCAGCAGGTTTATTGTCTGTGCCCGGTAAGTCGATAAAAGATTCTGTTTACACTCGCATTCAAGAAAAGTTTCCACACGCAACAGGTGGTTTAATTGTTCATCGCTTAGATATGGCAACGTCAGGTTTATTAATGTTAGCGTTAAATGAGCGTGCGCATAAGCATTTGCAGCAACAGTTTATTAATAAGGAAGTAAATAAGCGCTATGTCGCGACAATTGGTACAGCTTTAACTAAAAGAGCAACTGAGAATATAATCGAAACAACAAAGTCTGGTGATATTTGCTTACCACTGCGCGTTAATTTAGATGACAGACCTAAACAAATGGTTTGTTATGAACACGGTAAGTATGCAAAAACCCATTGGCAAGTAATAAGTAAAACAGTTAATACGACTAAGTTGTTTTTATACCCTATCACAGGTAGAACACACCAGCTGCGTATGCATTGCGCACATCCTGATGGACTTAACTCACCAATTATTGGTGATACTTTATATGGTACACCGGCGAACAGACTACATTTACATGCACAGCGGTTGAGTTTTACTCATCCTATTACCAAAGAGAAACTTACCTTTGAAGTGGATGAAGATTTTTAATCGAAATATCCCAAAAAGTATTGTATTACAAGATAAACACTGCATCCTCAAAAAACACCCAGTCTGCTTGGCTCAAGTGCCGGAGTGAAAGACAATATTCACTTATTTCCATCATGGATGATGGAAAAAGTAATGTTGCACATGGATGTGCCTTCATTACTGTTAAGTCGAAAATATTGACTTGAATGTAGGATAACACTTGAGCAGCAGCTCCGAGGGAGTCAAGAGGGATGCCGGAGGCAGCATCCCTCTTGGTGTCGTCGCCACCGCGACAAAATAGAAATTAATAATGCAAGTAAAGATATAAGTCACCAAAAATTTCAAAATTTGTATCCAATCTAGAAGTTAATTAATAAGCACCTGCTGCATAAGTTAATTCATAACTATGGCTGTATATTTCTAAGATATTACCAAACGGGTCTTCCATGTAAATCATACGGTAAGGTTTTTCACCTGGATAATAATAACGTGGCTCTGCCATACGTTTTTTACCGCCTGCGGCAACAATTTTCTCAACTAGTTCTTCTAAGTTTGGATCTTGCACACAAAAATGAAACACGCCTGTTTTCCAATATTCAAAGTTATCTTCTGGGTTTTCTTGATTAGCAAATTCAAAAATCTCCACACCTATTCTATCGCCCGTAGACATGTGAGCAATTTTAAATTTACCCCAGTTAGCACCAAATACGTCAGTACACATTTCACCAATAGGGCTGTCATCTTCTTCGATAATGGTTGGTTTCATAATTTCATACCAACCTAACACTTCGGTATAAAATTTTAAGGCGGCGTCTACATCTGGTACTGAAATACCAATGTGTGAAAATGCTCTTGGATATGCTTTGCTCATAATTACTTCCTCTTTATCATTTAATGATTATCGATAATCCTCTTAGTAAGGAAAGTTTACGCCTGCCTATTAATTACGTACAATTATTATAAATCATAATTATAAGTACATTTTGTAATGATAAATCTTGTTTGGTTAAAAACCTTTTGTAGCCTTGTTGATATTAATCACTTTACTAAAACCGCTGATAAGCTATTTATGACGCAATCAGGGGTGAGTCAGCAGATCAAAAAATTAGAACAATCGTTAGATACACAGTTATTAATCCGTGAAGGTAAGTCATTTTCCTTAACGGATGCTGGTATGAAGCTTTATCAACAAGGACAAAGCTTACTTAAAAGCTCTGAGGAGATAACAACATTAATTAAACAAGATGATCCACTAATAGGCACAGTAAAAATAATGACCCCAGGTAGTGTCGGCTTAAAACTCTATCCACAGTTATTAGATATTCAAATGCAACATCCCAAGTTAATCATTGATTACCGCTTTGCACCTAATGCAAGTATTGAACAGGATTTACTCGACAGAAAAGTAGATATAGCACTGGTAACAGAGCAACCTAAAAATGCCTCATTAACTAGCATTGGTGTAGGTATAGAGCCTTTAGTATTAATCACTTCGCACCAAATTAAAGCAATAAACTGGCAAACATTAATAGACCTTGGCTTTGTTAACCACCCTGATGGTGAATATCATACACAGCAGTTACTTAATAAAAACTTCCCTGAATTTGAACATATTAATCAATTTAAACAGGCTGGATTTTCTAATCAAATCAGCTTAATACTTGAACCGATAAGTAGAGGTCTAGGTTTTACCGTACTGCCGCTACACGCAGCTAACGCCTTTAATAAACAAAACCAAATTAATATTCATTATTTATCTAAAGAAGTAAATGAAACGCTTTATCTTTGTCAAAACCGCCTTTCTTTAGAAACAAGTCGCACAAGCTTTATTAAATCACGCATACTTAATCTAATTAGATTATCTAGATAATTTCACATTAAGGTTATATAGCTATAACTATGAGGTTCTAATAAATAGCATTTAATTGCACCATTATTAAGCAATCTAATCAAATTACTGCACTACACTGTATAGTTAAAATACTTTCACACGACTAAAAAATTAAAAAAACTTTAAATAAGCATTAATTAACAACAAGTTAACCTAAAAACTTATTTCAAAGAAAAAATGGCATAAGAGTTGATACAGTTAATAGTACTTAGTAATTATCCATGGTGAAAAAATGCTTTCAGATTTTATTAAACAACACAAGTTGCCTGAAAATTTTCGGTTAACGGTAAAGGATTATTACAAACCTCTTGCCGATCGAATATTTAATCAATCCAAGCAAGCTGACAATGCTTATTTTGTTGGTATAAATGGTTGCCAAGGCAGTGGTAAGTCAACACTTACTGACTTTATAGCAAGCTACTTAATTGCTGAGTATCAGTTAAATGTAGTTGTTATGTCTTTAGATGATTTTTACCTAACCAGTCAAAAACGACAGCAATTAGCGACTGATATACACCCACTACTTGCCACTAGAGGTGTACCAGGCACTCATGACATCACTGCGCTTAAAGAGACTTTATCGAAATTAGCAGCACACGAAACCGGCTTCTCTATCCCTCGTTTTAATAAAGCGACTGATGAGCCGTTTCCTGAAAGCGAATGGACTTTAATTGACAAGCCTGTAGATATTATTTTATTAGAAGGTTGGTGTTGGGGTGTACAGCCACAAACTGACGAACAGTTAAAATCGCCTATTAATGAACTTGAATTACAACACGACCTTACCGGTGAATGGCGTAATTATGTTAACCAACAGCTTAAAGACTTTTATGAGCCTTTGTACCATAAAATGGACTTTTGGTTAGCACTACAAGCCCCGTCTTTTGATTGTGTATATCAATGGCGTTTAGAGCAAGAAGAAAAGTTAAAAGCACGAAATATTGGTCTATGTGACTCTAAAATTATGTCTCCGGCGCAAATACTAAACTTTACTCAGTATTTTCAACGCTTAAGTGTGCAAGGCTGTAACACTATTTCAAATTCTGCCGACGCTATTTTTCATTTAGGCTATGATCGTAAAATAACTGATATTCCGTTAACCGACGTTACAACAGGAAGCCTATGAGTCAAATAAAGCGAATTATATTCAGTGATTTAGACGGTACGCTGCTTGACCATTATACTTATCAATCGATTGCGGCAAGTGAAACGTTAGCACAACTAAAGAGTGCTGACATTCCCGTTATTTTAAATACCAGTAAAACATACGCTGAATTAGAAACAATTATTCAGGATTTACAGTTAGATACACCTTTTATTATCGAAAATGGTGCTGCTGTTTATATTCCAATAGGTACTTTTGCTTCGCAACCCGATGATACAAAAGTTGTAGGTAAGTACTGGGTTAAGTCTTTTTGTTTACCTGTTGCGCATTGGTTATCCTTGCTGTCTACAGAAGGCAAAAAATTCAGCGGAAACTTCCAAGGATTTTCTGCCATGTCTGAATCTGAATTAGCTTTATTAACAGGTTTAAGCATTGAAGATGCCGAACGCGCTAAACAACGTCAATATGGCGAGCCGATTCAATGGTTAGGTGATGAAGAAACTAAAGACGTCTTTATAAATCATATGATTGATTTGGGTGCTAATGTTGTACAAGGGGGGCGTTTTCTTCATCTTGGAGGTTATTGCGATAAAGGCCAAGCAATGTTGTGGCTAGCCGAGCAATATTTAGAGCATTACATAGCGTGTAGCTCTGCGGCTAACCAATCGCACGTGGTTACACCTTCATTATGTACTATTGCCCTTGGTGATGGAGAAAATGACACGGCAATGTTAGAAGCTGCAGATATTGCCGTACAAATAAAATCCCCTGTGCATGACTTTCCTTCACTGCATCGTCAAAAAATGACTACGCAAACAAGTTTATATGGTCCAGAAGGTTGGGCTGAAGCAATTCAAAGCTTGTTAGTTGAGCAATTAACTTAATAATCACTCACTGAATAATAAACACGTAACTCAAACAATACACTAAGAAATATAACTATATAAATAAATACAATAACTTAAGAGGTAAATCATGGCTGATTTCTATCAAAACGGTACCGTAACAACTCTACATAATTTAGCACAGCGAGATCCTAAGGATATGGCCGCTGAACTATTATCGTTTTCTAAAACACGTCCTTTAGGTCTCATTCTACCATCTTTATTTTCCGAGTTAGAAGGTAAAGCTTTACCTGACATTATTAGTAAACTTAAAGGTGTTGAATATTTATCTGAAATTGTCATTGGTTTAGATCGCGCCGATTTAGCACAATATAAACATGCCTTGTCATTTTTTGGTGAACTGCCACAACATCACCGCGTTTTATGGAATGACGGTCCTCGCTTACAAGCAATTGATGCAAAATTACAAGCTTTAGGGTTAGCACCAAAAGAGCTAGGAAAAGGCCGTAATGTTTGGTATTGCATGGGCTACATTTTAGCGTCGGGCAAGGCTGAGTCAGTTGCCTTACATGATTGTGACATACTCACTTACGAGCGTGATTTATTAGACCGTTTACTTTACCCTGTTGCAAACCCACTGTTTAATTATGAATTTTCAAAAGGTTATTATGCCCGTGTTGCCAACGGCAAAATTAATGGTCGAGTATCACGTTTATTGGTAACACCATTAATTAAAGCCTTGAAAAAAACCGTAGGTCATTGTGATTACCTTGAATATATGGACAGCTTTTTATACCCATTAGCTGGTGAGTTTTCATTTCGCAGAGATGTACTGAGCGATATTCGTATTCCTAGCGATTGGGGATTAGAAATTGGCGTGTTATCAGAGATGTATCGTAATTATTCATCGAACAGAATATGCCAAGTAGATATTGCCCCAACCTATGATCATAAACATCAAGATATGTCGTTAGGCAATGATCAAGGTGGTTTATCAAAAATGTCTGTCGACATCAGTAAATCATTTATTCGTAAATTAGCCACTCAAGGTGAAACCTTTACTGCTGAAAAGTTTAGAACACTGAAAGCCACTTATTATCGTATTGCTTTAGATTACGTCGAAACTTACCGTAATGACGCCATGATGAATGGTTTAACTCTGGATATTCATAGCGAAGAAGAAGCGGTAGAAATGTTTGCACAAAACATCATTACCGCTGGTAGCACCTTTTTAGAGCAACCAATGGATACACCATTTATTCCATCGTGGAACCGAGTGATCAGCGCTATTCCTGATATTTTAACGCAATTAAAAGAAGCGGTTGAGTTAGATAACGAAGAGTTTAATCAAGCGTAAAAATAACTAAATTAACTATATGTGAGCGCATGCATGTGCTCACGGTTAAATAACACCAAGCCATTAAATTTATATTTTATGGCTTTTATCGTTTTATACAAATCATCAAATAAACAAGCAACAACCCTTTTAAACCACTCTTAAACAATGAGGTGAAATAATGACTACACCGACCAATCCACTAGAGCATGCATTAAGAGACAAGCTAACCCAACAGCTTGCCACTATTTATCAAGGGATTGAACTTGAGCAATCGCATGAAGACATCGCTCAGTCACTGTTAGACATTATGGAGCTGTCTAACACTAGCGAGATCCAAAAGCCTTATAAAAATCATTGGTCTGAAAAAGATATTATTTTGATCACCTATGGCGACAGTGTTATTAAAGAGGCAGAAGCACCGTTACACACACTAAAAACCTTTTTAGATGCAACCATTAAAGACACGATTAACAGTGTACATATTTTACCTTTTTTTCCGTATAGCTCTGACGATGGCTTTGCCGTTATCGACTATTCATCGGTAAATGAATCACTGGGAACTTGGAACGACATTGAAGATATTAGCCAAAATTATCACCTAATGTCAGATTTAGTTATCAATCATTGTTCAAGTCGTAGCGCTTGGTTCGACAACTTTGTAAAAGGCGAAGGACAAGGGAGCGACTATTTCTTTACCGCCCTACCCGACGATGACTTGTCAGAAGTTGTTCGCCCACGTACTTCACCGCTATTAAAAGAAGTAGAAACAGGCAACGGCAAAAAATTTGTCTGGTGTACCTTTAGTCACGACCAAGTTGATTTTGACTTTAGAAACCCCGAAGTTTTAAAAGCCTTTACCACTATTATCAAACAATACCTTGATGCCGGCGTTAAAATATTCCGCCTTGATGCGATTGCCTTTTTATGGAAAATACCCGGCACCACCAGCATTAACTTAGCGCAAACCCATGAAGCGGTACGCTTATTAAGAACCCTCATTGAATCGGTAGAAGAACACGCCATTATCATTACCGAAACGAATATCCCCAATACGCAAAACTTAACCTATTTCGGTAATGCTAACGAAGCACACGGTATTTATAATTTTTCATTACCACCATTATTACTAAACACCCTACTAACAGGAAGTTGTTTGTATTTAAAGCGCTGGTTAATGTGTATGCCGCCATCACAAGACGGCACTATGTATTTTAACTTTTTAGCTTCCCACGACGGTATTGGTTTACGCCCTGCTGAAGGGTTATTGCATGATGATGAAATAGAGAAGCTGGTACAAACAGTACAAGATTTTGGCGGCAAAATATCTTGGCGTACTTCAGACGCTGGCGAACAAAAAGCCTATGAAATGAATATTTCACTTTATGATGCTATGCAAGGCACTATTGACGGTAAAGATGAATGGAATTTTGAACGTTTTATTTGTGCTCATGCCATCATGTTTGCTCTTGAAGGTATACCAGGGGTTTATATTCATAGTTTGTTAGGCACCCAAAATGATTATCAAAAATTAGCGAATACCCATCATAACCGTTCTATTAATAGGCATCGTTGGGATGAAGATGAATTAGCTGCTGCACTTGCTGATAATTCACTACATCATGCCAAAGTACTTAGTACATTAAAATCTTTATTAAATATTAGAATAAACCAGCCTGCTTTTCACCCTAATGCAACGCAATTTACATTACATTTAGGCTTACAACTGTTTGGCTTTTGGCGACAAAGTAGAGATAGAAAACAAAGTATTTTTTGTGTAAGTAATATAACTAATCAACCATTGCAATTGCCTTTAGCTGAGTTAAACCTAATTATTACGGAATCTTGGCTTGAGTTGATAAGCAACACTGTTATTACCGAATTAACAGAAGAAATAACCTTAGCGCCATATCAAACGGTATGGATAGCAAACAACCCGATAACAAGCTAAAAGCTGCAGTAACAGCACGTTTATGTTATTAACGTGCTGTTACTTCAAAATTGTTCAGCTTCAAAATTGCTCAGCTTCAAAGTTGCTCAGCTAGCACTTTATATAGACTCTCTAATTCGACTGGTTTACCTATATGACCATCAAAACCAGACTCTAGGTAATGTGAAATATCTTTAGTCATAACATTCGCCGTAAGCGCAATAATAGGAGGGCAACTAGGTGTCGACTTAAGTGCTTTACACGCGGTAATTCCGTCCATTACCGGCATTTGTATGTCCATTAAAATCAAATCAATAGATAATTTTTTATCTATTTCATTTTCTTCACTTAAACTTTTAAAAGTCTCTACGGCCAGCAAACCATTTTCAACAACTATCAATTTTGCATTCGTATTGCTCAGCATTTTTTTGATAATTACTTGATTAATTTTATTATCTTCGGCAATCAAGATTGTTTTACCTGTTAAATCGAGGTTTGTGTGGCGTGATTTATTTCCATTATTTTGCTTAACATCTTCAATATTTGCTCGACTTAATGGAAGAGTGATAATAAAGCGACTGCCTTTGCCTTCCTTACTTTCAACGTTAATAGTTCCTTTCATAAGGTCGATAAGTGATTTACTAATAGCTAGCCCTAATCCTGTACCTCCATATTTACGAGTAGTTGAAGCATCGGCTTGTTCAAAGCGCTGAAATAACTTATTTAACATTTCTTCATTCATGCCAATACCTGAATCAGAAATTTCAATAATAACTTTATTATCGCCTTGGCTATTTATGGTTACATTAACAGTACCTCTTTTCGTAAATTTAATTGAGTTACCTAAAATGTTTAGTAAAATTTGCCTTATACGAACAGGATCACCAAACCATGCTTGTGTTTTATGTTCTCCTTGTAATCGTATTTGAGTACCTTGCTCAACACTCGCTTGTGTTAAATCATAAATAACGGAGTTAGTGAGTTCAGTTAAATCAAAAGGAGATATTTCAACGGATAATTTCCCTTCTTCCATTTTGGAAATGTCCAGAATGTCATTAATAACGGTCAATAAACATCTTGAAGAAAAAAGTGCCTGCTCAATAAGCATTTTATCTTCACCTACATTCATTTTTTGACTCAGAACTTGTAAGCTACCGTATATGCCATTCATTGGTGTTCTTATTTCATGACTCATATTAGCCAGAAAAAATGATTTTACTTGGTTCGCATTGTCAGCTTCTAATTTCGCAATCTCTAACTGGCTATTTTTTTGATTAATTTCTTCTATATTGTTAGCCAATTCGGTATTACTTAACGATAATGCATTCGTTTTTTCTAAAACTAGCCTGTTTAATTTGGCGTTAAAAATAATAACGATGACCAAGACCAGAATTAATAAAGCAACCACTGTAAATATTATAATAAGTGTTTGCGTACTAAGCTGATTAGTTTGCTTTTCATAACTAGTTAAAGTCAGTCCCTCTAGAGTACTAGATTTATCAACTAGACCTAAATCTTTATAAATACTAGCAATACGATTAAAACGTTGTTCATGCATAGTACCTAAAGGCACATAATTTAACTTAATACTATTTTTAGTACCTGCGGCTTCGAGTAGCAACTGTTTTCTATCCGATTGCGGATTATATTTTTTAAGAATTAAATCTACCGTTTCTTCTGGATGATCTAATGCATACTGCCAGCCTTTTAAGCTTGCTCTTACAAAGGCTTTTACTCGTTCAGGCTGTTTTTTTACATTAGTTTCCGTAGTAAAAATTAAATCACCATAAAAATCAATACCGTAACTACTTGGATCGAGTACATTAAGAGCTATATTTAATTCTTTATATTTGAGCACTTGATTGGTTTTATAAGCTGAAACCACGTCCACATTTTGTTGCTCGACTGCTCTATCGTCAAAACTATGCGGAATCAGGGTGTATTGAGTTTCATCTATTCCTGCGAGCATTATCATTGCTATTAAAGCTGCGTCATCAGAACTGCGTTGAAACATAATTCGCTTACTTGCTAAATCATAAACACTAGTAATATTTTTCTCTTTTAACGATATGAAAACCAATGGGCTTTCTTGAAATACCGTAGAAGCAATGACAATGGGGCTTCCTTTTAACCGTTCTAAAACAACACTCGAGTCGGCAATACCATAATCCGCATTACCAGAGTTTACATCATCAAAGGGCAATGTTTTGGGGTTGCGTTCTCTAATCTCAACATCAAACCCTTCATCCGTATAAAAACCTTTCTCTTTTGCCATGTAATATCCGGAAAATTGAAATTGATGCATCCATTTTAATTGTAACGAGACTTTTTCAAGCGCTATTGAAGGAAGAGAAATTAATAATAAGAATGTCACACAAATATATTTAAGTGGCAGACTACAATGAAATGACAAAATAAAAACCTTACACGTGATTTCAAATTATTGGGAGTTTATAGATTACCTTTAATAAATAGATAAATATACCCGTTACCATTCAAGATGCATGTTTCAGAGTGCTTGAGCGATTTACATCTCAAGTTGCAATGAGGAGGCGCGGTGATGAAAGAATAGTTATTAATTAACTCTACGTTCACATTTTATACGTTAGTTAAAAGCCTCGCCTTACTACCAAGAGTTATTAGTTAAATACCTACTCAATTTTTAATTGTCAGCTTAAATAAGCGATTAATTTTATCCGTATAACTATTGAGCGGTATCATTATATTGCCTACAATAGCGCACTTTCTATTTATAATAGGTCACTAACATGAATGACACTAAAACTCGTCCTGAATTGCCAGATCGCCTTTCAGGTAATTCTCGTAGCCCACACCATGTGGCAGAAATTTTTGAACATGAAATTGGTATTATATTCAATGGCAAAGAACGCTTTGACGTGGAAGAGTATTGCATCAGTGAAGGTTGGATTATGGTTCCAGCAGGTAAAGCATTAGACCGTCGTGGCCAACCACTTCTTATGAAAAGAAAAGGCACTGTTGAAGCTTTTTACCGTTAAGCCTTCTTGATAACCTTTTATAACAGATCTTATTTTATTGTGTTTTGTTATGTTTAGGCTTTCTTTAGCCCCAGAATATTAATGAGTGTTAACGCTATATTCTTTTATTCTGGGCGCTTCGATTAGAAATCATATTTAAAACCTCTTTAACGTCTTCCTATATTTTGATTGTCTGATAAAGACTTTATCGCAGCCGATCTATTAAAAATAAAGCTATAGATTAAACGTACGGCTATCTACTATTCTGCTAATATAGCGCCCTAAACACCACTTTACTTACACACAAGTACAAAAAACAACGTTATCTTCAAAGTCAATCGCTAATACAACATTAGTTCGGAGTTTTAACTTGAAAGTTGAACAACCTATTCTCGGTAAAATGGGCACATTAATATTTTTAGTGGTGATCAGCGCCTTTCCTCCTTTAACCACTGATATTTACCTAGCGGCCTTACCGACCATGGTTAATATACTTAACACCAATGAAACTATGGTTAATTTAACCCTGAGTTTATATTTTATTGTGTATGCCATTACACTACTTTTTTGGGGGCCATTAAGTGAAAAGTTTGGTCGCAAGCCTATTTTATTAACCGGCTTAGGTATTTATGTAACCGCCAGTACCTTATGTGCCCTTGCTAATAACGTTGAAATGCTTATAGCAGCCCGTGCAATACAAGCTTTCGGCGGTAGTGCCGTAACCGTAGTAGCCACAGCCATAGTTAAAGACTTGTATGATGGCAGGCAGCGAGAAAAAATAATGGCTACTATCATGTCACTCGTCATTATTGCCCCTATGATCGCTCCTATACTGGGAGCATTTTTACTGAAAATAAGCTCTTGGCACATGATGTTTATCGCATTAGCCAGTTTTGGTGGGATTGCCATAATATTTTCGTGCTTTTATAAAGAAACTTTAGAAAATAAGTATAGCGGCTCGGTTTTACATTCATGGGGTCGTTTAGGCGTTGTTATTAAAAATCGTGAATTTCTATCTTTGTTAGCCATTTTTACTATTCCGCCGATGGCATTAATGTCATTTTTAGCTGCAGGATCATTTATTTATATTGATGGTTTTGGTTTATCTGAGCAAATGTTTAGTTATGCATTTTCTTTTAATGCTTTTTTTGCTTCTTTTGGCCCTAGTATTTATATACGGCTTTCAAAATATATTGCGGTCGATAAAATAATAACCATGTGTTTTACCTTATTAATGTTATGCGGCATATTAACTTATAATCTAGGTAGTTTATCACCTATTATTTTTGCCTGTATCATCGCTCCTGCAACAGTTATGATAATTATGGTGCGTGTACCCGGTATAAATTTAATGTTAAACCAGCAAGAAAATGACACCGGCTCTGCAGTCGCTATTATTCAATTTTTTTCTATGATGGCTGGGTCATTAGGTATGGTACTTGTGATGCTTAACCCAGAAACATTAATAGAAAACTTAGGTCTCATTCAATTAATTATTGGTATAATAGCCTGCTTATTATGGTTAGCGGTCAGAAAAAAAACCTATGTTTCTGATAATATGACTAAACTTTAATAGCATAATGTTCACTCCGTAAAAATAGAGTCATGATAAATTCAAATAAAGAGGTGTTTTTTGGCTAGCATTACCCGAGAATTAAATGAGCATATGCAGCGTGATACAGCAGTTTTGCTGTATAGTAATGCTATTTCAGGCATTACTATTAGTGCTATTGCTTCCACTTTATTAGTATTTTCTTTTGATGATCCGGTTACAAACTTTTTTCAAGTAAGCTGGTGGTGTGTAATGATCACGCTACTAGGCCTAAGAATGTTTGATGCTATCTGGTGGAAAAAAAAGTTACAACATACACAGTTTGACGGTAAAAAGGCCATTAAGCATTTTGTTCTAGGTGTTAATCCTACAGGAGTCATGTGGGCTATTTATCTAGTCTATATGTCAAATAATAATATCGGCATAGAGCTAACCACAACAGTAATTGCCGTTGCTTCCTTAGCCGGAGGCGCCACTTCAATTTTAGCTGCTCATAAACCAACGGCTATTTTTTATTCCTTTATATTACTTGCTCCTGGCTCTATATCATTACTTATGTCAGGTGCTTTTGAGTTTGAATTACTCGGTGTTCTCGGCCTTTCATTCTGTATTGTTATGATATTGATTTCGAGTAAAGCAGCTAACTTTACCCGTCAAACTTTATTTTTAAAGAATGAAAATGTAACCCTAGTGCAGCAAATGGAAGAAAAGGTTAAACAGCGTACGCAAAAAATCTATGAATTATCAAACTTGGATCCTCTCACTGGTTTATATAATCGTGCAGCCTTTTTGAGCCACCTAAAATCAACAATAGAAACCTCGAATGAAAAATTTGCTTTGTTGTTTATTGATTTAGATGAATTTAAAAAAATCAATGATACCATTGGCCATAAAGCAGGCGATCAAATATTAAAAGAGTCTGCAGGTCGTCTTAATCAAAACGATAAAGACTCCCAATTAGTATGTCGTTGGGGTGGAGATGAATTTTTAATTGCGCTTAGAAATGCAGATGAGAAAACGGCTGTTGAAAAGTCCTTACAATTAATTGAGCAACTATCAACACCACATAATTTTGAAAATAGTCTATTAACAGTTGGGGCTACAATAGGTATAGCTTTATACCCAGAGCATGCTGAAACAGAAGAAAGCCTTATTCAAGCTGCAGATATGGCAATGTATTTTCAAAAGAAACAAGCTCGATCTACAGTAGGTGTATTTTCAGAGACAATGGAAAAGCTCTACTCACATGAACTACATTTAAAAAATGGCTTAACCAAAGCCAGTGAAAATCAACAACTACGCATAGTATTTCAACCGCTTGTTTCAGCTGACAGCTATAAACCGGTAGCATTTGAAGCCTTATTACGCTGGAAAATAAATGGAGAAGAAATAACTCCTGATGAATTTATTAGCATTGCGGAACAATACGGGTTAATTCATGAAATTGGATCTTGGGTGCTTAAAAATGCTTGTCTTGAAGCCAGTACATGGGGCAGAAAAATACAATTACCTGTTTGTGTAAATGTTTCCGTGATCCAATTTATCGAAGATGACTTTATCAATATTATCGAGGATGCACTTTCTACTAGTAATTTACCTGCAAGTTTATTGCATATTGAAATAACAGAGTCTGTGTTTTCTGCCGATACAGCAACGATATTAAAACAAGTTAAATGTCTGCAAACTAGAGGGGTTAAAGTATCTATCGATGATTTTGGTACTGGTTATTCTTCATTATCTGCAATGCAAGACTTAGGCGTTAATATGGTAAAAATAGACCGCTCATTTGTACAAAATATACATGGTAATGGTCGGGCAATTATTTCTGCGGTGATGGATATCGCTTCATCGTTAGACTTTTTAGTTGTTGCTGAAGGAGTCGAAAATGAACATCAAGCCAAAGAACTTGCTAAATTAGGGGTAGATTTTCTGCAAGGTTATTACTTCTCTAAGCCGCTTGAAGTAGAAGATATTGCACATTTTATAAAACAGCATCAATAAAACTAACTCAATTGTCTAATTGTTTTAGTTTTAGTTTTAGTTTTAGTTTTAGTTTTATCACTAATTTGATTACCTTTTTGGCGAATTATCAGTTTTTATCGTGCAGCATACTCTGTTGAATACTAGTTTTCGCGGCTAAAACAATATTTACAAAATTATTTACAATAGAGTTATTATTGGATTTTTTATACTGTACCTCTAAAGGTATCTGCGTATCGACATTTTCTAATCTTATAAAATGACAATCTTCACTATATTGTTTTCGTACACAATATGGCGCTATTGCTACACCTAATCCTGCTGCAACTTCGGTGAGTAATGTTTGCATATGCAAAGGTTGACTTACAATATTAGGTGAAAAACAGGCGCGTTTACACATCATAATAACTTCATCAAAAAGCTCTACCGCTTCTTCTCTATTAAAAAGAATAAACGACTCTGCTTTTAACTCAGTCAGGTTGATTACTTCTTTGCTTGCTAGATAATGATTGGAATGAACTATGGCTACTAACTTATCAAAATAAACATTGTGATGAATAAACTCATCTTCAATTGAGTTAGGTAGCGGTCTTGTAAACGCAATATCTATACGGTCACTTTTCAATGCTTCAATTTGCTCTGTCACCGTCATTTCAAATAAAGTGACATGTACCTGTGGAAACTCCAATTTATAAGTACGAACAAGCTTTGCCATAAAACTTAAACACGCTGAACTTAAGTATGCAATATTGAGCGCACCTACTTGCCCATTGTGAGCTCGCTTAACTTGTGTTTTAGCTTGTTTGGTAAGTGCTAAAATAGTGTTAGCATCTTTTAATAATTGCTCTCCGGCTAAAGTAATGACTACATCACGAGAGCTTCTATGAAACAAATTAACACCAAGCTCTGCTTCTAATGTTGAAATATGTCGACTAATAGCTGGCTGTACTGTATGTAACTCCCGCGCAGCTTCAGAAAAACTTTTATACTTTGCAACGGCTATAAAGCTTTTTAATATTTTTAATTCCACTCTTCACCTTACAGTTAAGCTCAGTCAGGTCTTTACATGCTATGTATATAGTGATTACTGCATATTAACCATACACCAGCTATACAGATTTCGTATTGATTCTATAATATCATGTTATTTTTGTTATATACAATTAACCCGTATCATACAGCTATCTTAATAAATTAATAAATAAACTATTTTCCTAGTAGTTGGTTGGGCTGAATATGAATAACTTAAAAGCAACCGGTCGTTATACTTTACTCTGTATTGCCTGCTTAATTATTATGGTTGGTGCATTGGTAGCTCCAGGGTTAGTGACTATTTCATCTGCACTTGGGGTCGCTGATAATGCTATTTTGTTAGTCACATTACCTGCTTTTGGTGCTGTTATTTTTGCTCCTATTGCAGGTAAGCTAATCGATAAATACGGAGCATATAAATCACTGCTCGTCGGTTTATTTTTATACGGTTTTCTAGGATCGAGTGTTTATTGGTTATACGGCCCTACACTCGTTTTTGCTAACCGCATTTTACTCGGTGGGGTTACCTCTATAATAATGGCAAGTAGCACGCTTTTAATTTCGCAATGGTATTTTGGGGAAGATCGTTTAAAGATGATTGCACAACAAGGTATGGCTATAGAGCTTGGTGGAGTGATTTTTTTATTTTTCGGTGGCTTTTTTGCTGTGCAACATTGGGCGTTGCCTTTATCACTTTATTTAATTGCTTGGCTGTTTTTACTTATGTTACTTCTTTTTGTTCCCCGTAATTCACCTATAAAACAGCAAGAAAGCATAAGTAATGAAACTAACGGAGTAGATAATGGTTTTACGCTTAAAAGTGTATATATGATTGCTGTGCTTTCCATGACAGCCTTTTTTAGTACTTTTGTTTTGTTACCAACAACAATGCATAAGCAAGCTTATAGCGAAGATAATATAGGGTTATTGTTAGCTTTCATATCATTAATAGCAGTAGTTGCGGCGAATTTTATGCCGAAGGTCATTAAGCTATTTGGCGAACAAAAGGTACTCGCTATCGCATTTACTAGTTACGCTATTTCGTCTGTTTTTTTCTTACAAGCAGGAACATCTTTTTTAGTTATAGGTGCTATTTTTTGCGGGGTTGGTTTTGGTTTTAGTATTCCACTGTTAAACCATATGACTGTTGAAAGAAGTAACGAAAAAGTACGCGGCCGTAATTTATCGTATTTTACGATGGCTGTTTTTTCTGGACAATTTTTAACATCATTTATTGAACATATACCTGGTGATGAAGAGAACGTATTTATACTTTGTATCGCTTGTTGTTTACTCATTACGATGGCCTTACTTATCAAACACCTTAACTCACACAAAACACTCACGCAAAAATAATTCACGCAAAATCAAAATAGAGAATATAAATGAAAAGCTTAAAAGAACAAACAAATGCAAAAATTGAGGCAGGTCGAAAAGCTAACCCTGGCTTTATGAAAAACGTTGACGAAATCATTGCTCAAGCCAAAGAGTTTAAGCAAGGTGATGCAGCAATTAAAGTCACAGAAAAAGCGCCGTCATTTATATTACCAAACCAACAAGATATTCTGGTTTCGCTGGCGGAATTATTAAAAAATGGCCCTGTCGTATTAACGTTTTATCGAGGTAGTTGGTGTCCATATTGCAATTTACAGCTTCGTGCTTTACAAGGGAAATTAACTGAAATACAAGCCCTTGGCGCTCAATTAGTAGCTATAAGTCCACAAGTGCCCGATGATTCATTGACTACAAATGAAATAAGCGAAATAGACTTTATTGTATTATCAGATCAAGATGCCAAGGTGGCAGCACAGTTTGGTGTAGCATGGGAAGTACCAGAATACCTTCTTGAACATATGCGTGTAGATAGAGAATTAGATCTGGAAGCAATAAATAATGGCAATGGTAGTATTCTCCCTATTCCTGCAACTTTTATTATAGACACTAATGGTGAAGTTACTTGGCGCTATATCGATGTAGACTATCGAACACGCTCAGAGCCAGATGATATTATAAAGGCATTACAAAGCTTATTGAATAATACTTAATTATTCATAAATAAGCCTCGAAATATAGTGTTTATGTTTGTAATAAAATATCTTTTAACTTACTTAACCCTTTACCTTTATTAGTTATTTTCCAGGCCATAAAGAGCTCTTGGGTTACTTTATTCTCTGTTAATGGTATTTCAGTTAACTGTCCTGAAGCTATATATTTTTGAGCGATAAATACGGGTAAATAACCAATGCCAATACCGGCAATTATCGCTTCTATTTTCTGACTAACAGTACTGACATAAAAATGTTGGCTTCCATCAATAACATTGACCGACCATGGAATTTCATTTTTTGCAGAATCGTGCACCACAACACTTCGATATTTAGACAGTTTATTGGGGTCAATCAAAACTTTATCTTTTGGTAGTTTTTTAGCTAATTGCTTTGATAATTGATGAGCTTTACTGACCACTAAAACGCTGTCGAATACGGCCATCTTTATTGCTCTAATACCTTTATTTAATGGCACTGGCGCTGGCGCTCCGATGACTAAATCAACCTTATCTTCAATTAGAGCTTCCCATGTGCCATTCATTACCTCTTCTTGTAGATCAATTTCAATATTTTCATGTTCACTTAAAAAGCGCTGAATACAAGTTAATACTGGCTTAATATCAATAATTGAATCGCAAGCAATACGAATTTTTGGTTCCCAGCCGTTAGCAATCGTTTTTGTCTGCTCGGACAGCACATTAAGTGCAGCTAAGACTTTACGTCCCTCAATCAATAAATGCTTACCTGCAGGCGTAAGTACTGAACGCCGTCCTTGTCTGACAAATATCGTTACTTTTAACTGCTCCTCTAGTTTTTGCACAATATAAGAAAGCGCTGAAGGAACTTTATTTAATTGCTCTGCTGCTGCCGCAAAACTGCCACGATGTTCAATAGCGTCTAATACTAATAAGGCTTCAATACTCAGAGGATGTGTATTCATAGTGTTATCTCATTGTTACTTAACTTGAACTCAAATTACTTGGATTTTAAGCCAGTAAAATCATTCAAATATTTTGAACATATCAAACAAATACTATGGGTTATTCATTCAAAACTCAAGTTATACAATAGCTACAGATTTGAAAACAGACTCATTTAAAACATAACTTAAATATTATTTTAATTAAAAATTTAAATTACTTGTTAAATTACAGCATAACAAAGGCGAAACAATGAACATTAAAAAGATTACAAAAACCATCACTAAAACTGAAAAATCATTATCCGCACTACCATTACGACTTATTGCAGGACTTATTTTTACAGCACATGGTGCACAAAAACTTTTCGCTTGGTTTGGTGGTTACGGTTTAACGGGTACAGGTCAATGGATGGAGTCTATCGGACTTGCTCCAGGGTATTTAATGGCATTAATGGCTGGCAGTGCAGAGTTTTTCGGCGGTTTACTTTTAATAATTGGTTTTCTAACAAGACCAACAAGTTTTGTTTTAGCGGTAACTATGATTATTGCCATATTTAGTGTTCATATTAGCAACGGTTTATTCATGAGTAATAATGGCTATGAATTCGCCCTTACGTTGTTTGCGATGTCAATTTCATTAATGTTTAGCGGCGCAGGTAAACTGTCGGTAGATAATTTAATCGCAAAGCGTTTAAGCTAGTAAATAATAAACCAACAACCAATTAATCTATTTAAACAATAAGGTAACAACCATGGCAACTGTCAAAAATAGTTGGAACAGCAGCATTAAAAACGGTGAATATCAGCGTAAAGAATCACAGTTTAGAAACTGGATCACCGCTGATGGTAGCGCCGGCATAAGTGGGCATGATGGTTTTAAAGCAGAAGCGGGACGTTATCATTTATATGTATCACTAGCTTGCCCTTGGGCACACCGCACTTTAGTTTTTCGTCAATTAAAAGGTTTAGAAGATCTCATTACCGTCAGTGTTGTGCATCCAGATATGCATGACAAAGGTTGGAGTTTTAACCATGATAAAGAGTCGGCCAAGCTTTATGGTACAACGGGTGATGATTTATATGGTGGTGGTTATATTAGTGAAAAATATCTCGTTCAAGATCCGAATTATAGTGGCGTAAATAGTGTGCCTATTTTATGGGACAAAAAGAATAAAGTAATCGTGAATAACGAGTCGTCAGAGATTATTCGCATATTTAATAGTGCTTTTAATCATATTACCGGTAATACACGCGACTTTTACCCTGAAACATTACGAGAAAAGATTGATCTCGAAAATGAATTTATTTATCACAACATTAACAATGGTGTTTATAAAACAGGTTTTGCAACCTCACAAGAAGTCTATGACAAACATGTTGTTAAGTTATTTTCAGCACTCGATCAAGTTGAGCATAAGTTATCTAAGCAACGTTACTTAACAGGGGATGAATTAACAGAAGCTGATTGGCGATTATGGGTTACATTAGTACGTTTCGATTCTGTTTATCACACACACTTTAAGTGTAATTTAAAACTCATTGAGCAATACCCTAATATTTATCACTTTATGTTAGAGCTATACCAAATGCCAAATATCGCTAAAACGGTCAACGAAGCGCATATAAAACGGCATTATTACGCAAGCCATTTAGCGTTAAACCCATACGGCATTGTACCCATTAGTCACCAGCAAGACTGGACTAAACCGCATAATAGAGAGCGACAGTTTAACTAAAAAATTAGCTATGAACTTACTCTTTATATGGTATTAAATTACACAACTAATTATACACTGAAGTAAAAATAGGCTGAAATTATCAGCCTAAGGAAGTTTTATGATCAAACATTATCCTTATAAAAATTTAGGTTATGCTAACCATGGTTGGCTTAAAGCTAAACATCATTTTAGTTTTGCTAATTATTATAACCCTACGCGTATGAGCTTCGGTAAGTTACGAGTGATCAACGATGATTGGATAGCGCCAGGTAAAGGTTTTCCTGCACACCCTCATCAAAATATGGAGATCATCAGCTTTATTCGCTCAGGCTCTGTTACTCATCAAGACAATGTTGGTAATAAAGGGGTAACTAAAGCAGGTGAAGTACAGGTAATGAGCGCAGGTACAGGTATTGTACACGCAGAATATAATCTTTCTGCTGAGCCGTTAACGCTTTATCAAATATGGATTGAAACCAATAAAAAAAATGTACAACCACGCTGGGAAACTAAAACATTTCGCAAGCAAGCAGAAAATAAACTGACTCTTTTAGCTTCGGGCTATATAGAAGATAAAAACCAAGCTCTTTTTATTAACCAAGAAGCACGTATATTTGGTGGTAAGTTAGCTAAAGGTACTATCGTAGAACATAACATTACGCACCAAGCCTATATATTGGCATCTAATGGAATGTTTAAAATTGAAGAATGCACAGGTAGTAGCAAAAGTGTAACTATGAATAAAGGAGATGGGTTGGAAGTAACGCTGTCTAACTCAATCGTAATAAGCGCCGCAACTGATTGTGAAGTTATTATTATTGATACCGTAGCTTAAATGAATTATCTATCATACGTTCAATTTCACCTAGTGGAATTAAGTCATCGAGGATTATTGTGTTCCATAGCTTTTTATTCATGTATGTCAATACCCGCAATCAAGAGGAAATAATATATAAATAGTTTAATTTTTTTCGTGATTATCAATCGCCCACTCAATAGCAAACATTGCCAATATATGCCACAATATTTTTAATTTAGTTAAAAAATATGGGAGTAATCATGGCAACACTTAATATATCTATTCCAAATGAAATGCGGCATTGGATTGATCAACAAGTGACTAGTGGTCATTTTGCCAATGCGAGTGATTATATTAGAGATCTCATTCGCCATAATCAAAGTGAAAAAGAAGCAATTCGGATGGCGTTAATTGAAGGTGAAATGAGCGGAGAAAGTACTTTAACTGTTGCAGATATTATTAGTCAGCAAAGAAAAAAGATAGAAAATGACTAAAGATATTCTCTCCAACAAAGCCTCTACAGATTTAGCAAATATTTTTCAATATACCTATAAAAACTTCAATGTTATCCAAGCTGAATCTTATTTATTAGTACTTGAAGAATGTTTTGTTATCAAACGAACCTGACTTGGCTCATAGAGTTGAGGATATAAGAAAAGGTTACTTTCGATATTTGTTTAGGAAGCACGCCGTTTATTTTCAAGTACGCCAGCGTGAAATTTTTATTATTCGAGTATTACACCAACAGATGAAATACGAGCTTCATTTAACAAGCTAAGCACTTGCTTATAAAGATATTAAAATTGACTGCTGATCTTTCTTGGTCATATTATTTACCACTAACATAAATGAATTATCCATCATTCGTTCAAGTTCCCCCTGTGGAATTGAACCATCTAAAATAATAGTGTTCCAAAGCTTTTTATTCATGTGATAACCGGCAATTACCGACGGAAAGATATCGCGCAGCATAATTGCCTCTTCAGGGTCGCACTTCAGATTCATCCAGTAATCTACGTCTCCTGTAGCAGAGCTATCGTCACCCTTGCCCATTTTCCCTAACGATAATGTAGCGTACATTTTATTTTTAACTTTAAATACTTTGGTCTCTTCACCAAAAGGAAAATCTAATTGGGCTTCAGGCTTACTTAACAAATAAGCTTCTGCTTGTTCAGGGGTTAGGCTAGTCATTAGTTTACCTTTAATTATGATTGCTTGAACTTAGTATTAAATAACGCCTGCTTTTTTTAAGTGGTTTTTAACAATATTAATTCTTTCCGTATTCATATTTTCATAGCTATCTCGAGTAAAGTTAAACGCAAAATAATGTACTCCTTCTGCATTTTCGACAAAGCCAACATACCAACCTAGTTTTGCTGTACTTGTATGCTTAGTGTTTTCTGTATTATTAGCCTGTGTTATCTCACTAGCATCCTCAACAGGAATAGTATTAATAGTACCTGTTCCTGTTTTTGCATAGAATAAATAACTATCGGTGCTTTCGGTTAACATAATTTCTTTAAGCGTATTAATGCTTTGCTGGCTAACACCTATTTGAGCATGATTTAGCTTTTGTAAAAATTCGACTTGCTCAATCGCTGAAATTTGTAAACTACCATTTAGCCAAAAATCATCTATACCTGATGAAATATCAGTATTGCCATAAGCAAAATTAGTAATATAGCTTTGCATTGTTTCCTGACCAATCTCATTGGCGATTTGTCGGTAAATAGGAACAATAGAAAACTTAAATGCTGAGGCAAGATTATAGTCTGACAACAACCAGGTCGACGGCCACCATGATTCTGTGGGGTACTTTTCTTTGTCATAAAATAGTTTTTGTTTTGCATTAGCTATCAACTCACTATCGAGCGCTATCAAACTATTAGGAATTTTAAAGGTAGAGAATGGAGAGAAACGATAGCGAGCTCTTTTATCATTAACAATGAGTAGCACTTCATTTTTTTCGCTATACGATGAAGCTTGAGTGACTTTATTTCGAGTAGTGGAGCTATTTACTCCTTCCTCGATAACTTCATCAATAACCTCATTAACTCTTTCACTGACTTTTTCACTCAATAAAACGAAAGTACAGTCGCTTTGATTTGCCAAGCAGAGTTGAGCATTCGCCCACACAGAATGAGAAAAACAATTTAGAATAAGTATACTGGTAAGACTTATAAATTTTTTCACGTGGTTCTCTTTAACGTTAATTACTGATAGAAACCATTTTATATATAAAAGCTATAGATTCCATTACATAAACAATAGCACAATTGCTGTATTATTTATGTGATTGTTTAGGTGACAAATTAAATTTTACTGTCACAATGCAATGATAAGCTATCAATAGGAAGATGAATGAAAGTTTTTTTTACCTTAATTTTTATACTATTAAGTTATAACGCTTTTGCTGATGAGCAAGCCGAAGCAATATTTGCTCAACTTACCCCTTCTCTCTACCAAATCAAATTAATTGATAAAGCCAGCGGTGAAAAGTCGTCTATCGGCTCAGGCTTTCAAATAAGTGAAGACGGTATTATTGCTACCAATTATCATGTTATTTCAAGTTATGCCCGCCACCCTGAAAAATATCGAATTGAATATTTAGATCACCAAGGTAATACCGATGAGATGGACTTGGTTAGTGTTGATGTTATTAATGATCTAGCATTAGTCAAACGTACTGTGACTAACGCTATGCCTTACTTTCAAATTTCTGATGAAAAACCGATTAAAGGAGAGCAGTTATTTGCCTTAGGTAACCCTCATGATTTAGGTATGATTGTTGTACCCGGCACTTATAACGGCTTAAAAAAGGAATCTTTTAACGAGCGTATCCATTTTACAGGTTCAATAAACTCAGGCATGAGCGGCGGTCCTGTGGTTAATAACAAAGAAAAAGTGGTAGGTATTAATGTTGCAACGTCAGGTAATCAAATTGGTTTTTTAGTTCCGCACGATAAATTAGTAACCTTGTTTAATATTTATAAAAAGCAATCTGAAAACGTCTCTACGCTTGTTACTCATGATCTTATAAAACAACAAATATCATCGCAGCTAATCGCTAATCAAAATAAATTAATGGACGCTTTACTCAATAATACTTGGCAAAGTAAAGAGCTTGCGGGAAAAGCCATTATTCCTATTATTGATGTGCCTTTTATTCGTTGTTGGGGTGATTCTAATGCTGATAAAAGTGATGCTATTATTGAAGCCGTTGTAGCAAATTGTACGTTAGATGAAAATACTTTTATTGCTGCACACTTTTTTACCGGCAATATCGAAATCGAATTCAGTTATATGCGAGCAAAAGATTTAAGCGATAATAAATTTTACCATTTATATCAAAAACAAATATCTCACGCTGGTGCTGGTAATGTTGCCAGTAAAGACGATGTAACTGAATACCAATGCCGCCATGATTTAATTACTCCTGAAAGTAGTGCAAATACCACGAAGGCGATGAACAATAAAAGTATACTTTGCACAAGAGCCTATAAAGACTACGTTGGTTTATTTGATGTTTTATATTTAAGCGCAAGCATTGATAAAAATCAGCAAGGCTTAGTTAGCCACTTTACTTTGGCGGGAGTTAATCAAAAAAATGCTTTAGCGTTTACTAGCAAGTTTATGGAGGCGATTTCATGGAAGTAATAAATAAGAGCCAAGCCTTCGACACTAGCTCAGAAACGTCGATTGACAGTTTAATAGAAGACAATACCACTTCACTTGCTGACAATAATACGCCTACTATACCCGGTGAAATAATTATTGAAGAGATCAGCCGTAATCATAAATTATTGCATCGTCATTGTTTACAACAAAACAATATCAACATTGGCCGAGACTATCATAATGATATCATTCTAACGGATCCGTATATCTGTCCTAAACATTTGTCATTTACTTTTGCAGACGGTGTTTGGCATGTTAAGGATAATGACTCTGTAAATGGCTCTTTAATAGAACATATTAAGAGCAAAAAAGTTAAGCATGAGCTGCAAGCCAAACCACAAGTCATTAATAATGGTGATGTGATCAGTCTAGGTAAAAGCCAATTACGCATTTTATTCAAAAATCATCAAGTTGCCGATACTATTCCATACAGTCCTTTTGAATATTTAATTGATTTAATACGCAACCCTGTTGCTGTAGTGATGAGTATTGCGCTATTTATGTTAATTGCCGCTTATAATACTTATTTGAATCAATCGACCGAAATAAATATTAGCCAGTTATTAGTCAATGCTTTTACTAAAGGGTTGTTATATTCAATATGGCCTGCAAGTGTGGCACTTATTTCTCACTTAACTAAGAATGATCCCCGGACATTAGCACAAATAGGCATTAGTTTTACTTTCTTCATTGTTATGTGGATGGCTGAGTTAGTCACTGAAATAGCTGAATTCAATTCAGCAAGTAATAATCTGGTGCCTATAATAGGAACAATACTTTCCATTATTTTAGCCTTTAGTTTGTTTTGGCTTAATAATTATATTGGTTTTCAAACAACGGCTAAGCGTAGAATTATTATTGCGTTGGGTTTTACGGCATTACTATTTGGTGGTGATTACTTAATACAATACAGTAATCAACCTGAGTTTGATCCGCGTCCTCATTATAATTCGACTATTATGGCGCCTAGTTACCTTATTGCCCCAAGTAATAATGTTGAGCGTTTCATTAATGAAAGTAATACTCTATTCGAACAAGCTAACCAAGCAGCACAAGATAGTGATTAACTGATAGGGATTAGGTTTTAGGTTTTAGGTTTTAGGTTTTAGGTTTTAGGTTTTAGGTTTTAGGTTTTAGGTTTTAGGTTTTAGGTAAAATAAAGGCTTGTTTTCAGTAGAATACAAGCCTTTTTAAGTGAGTGTGATCTTAAAAATCCTCTTAAAAACCTATGGACGAGGAATAAAGCCCACAGCATCATAAACTGAGGTAAGTACCGTACTAGCTCGCGCTGAAGCTTTTTCTGCACCATTTCGCATAACTTGATTTAAGAAGTCTTGATCTGCTCTATACTCATGAAACTTAGTTTGAATAGGCTCTAATAAAGCCACCACAGCATCAGCAACATCACCTTTTAAATGACCATACATTTTATCTTCATAAGCAGGCACTAAATCAGCAACAGAAGTGCCTGTCGCACAAGACAACAATGATAATAAGTTTGATACCCCTGGTTTTTCTTCAAGGTTATAATAAATACGCGCTTGTTCATCTGAATCCGTAACCGCACGTTTTATTTTCTTGGCGACTTTTTTAGGATCTTCTAACAAGCCGATAAAGTTACCTGGATTAACATCTGATTTAGACATTTTCTTAGTTGGTTCAAGTAAGCTCATAACACGAGCACCATGTTCAGGAATAAACGGATCTGGTACTTTAAATATATCACCATGTAGATTGTTAAAACGCGTAGCAATATCTCGTGCTAATTCTAAATGTTGCTTTTGATCATCGCCAACAGGTACGCGATCAGCACCATAAAGTAGTATATCTGCTGCCATTAATACTGGGTAAGTAAATAAACCTGAATTCATGTTAGCTTCAGATTTTTGTGACTTATCTTTATATTGGGTCATGCGATTTAGCTCACCCATTTGCGTATAACAATTAAGTACCCAACTTAATTGTGCATGTTCTGGAACATGTGACTGAATAAAAATAGTGCTTTGCTCAGGATCAACGCCACACGCTAAGTACAAGGCCAAACCATCTAACGTTGCTTTACGTAAGTCTTCAGGTTTAGGACGAACCGTAATGGCGTGTTGGTTAACGAGCATATAGTAACATTCGTGGGTTGGTTGCATATTTACCCATTGCTTTAATGCGCCTAAATAATTACCAATAGTTAACTCGCCTGACGGCTGACAGCCACTTAATACAATAGGTTTACTTGTCATTTTTTACCCTTAAACTTCTAAATACTTTACTTATGTTAGCTGTGTTGTTCACAGCTTGCTTATATAACTTTTCTAAATACCATGTTTATGCTTGGTAATAGTGCTTAGGTTAAACCTTAGCTAACTCTACGCGCATTTCATCAATCGCTACTTTATAATCTGCTTGTGAAAAAATTGCCGAGCCTGCCACAAACATATCTGCGCCCGCTTCAGCAATCTCTGCAATATTATTCGCTTTAACTCCACCATCAACCTGTAAACGAATATCAAAACCGCTAGCTTTAATCTTCTCTTTTACTAGGCGTAATTTATCTAAGGTTGTAGGAATGAAAGATTGACCACCAAATCCTGGGTTTACTGACATTAATAAAATAACGTCCAGTTTGTCCATAACAAAATCTAAACAATGTAATGGCGTCGCTGGATTTAATACTAAGCCCGCTTTACAGCCACTATCTTTAATCAGCTGTAAGCTTCTATCAATATGATCACTCGCTTCTGGATGAAAAGTAATAATGTCTGCTCCCGCTTCAGCAAATTTTGGAATCAAAGTATCTACATTTTTAACCATTAAATGCACATCGATAGGCGCGGTAATGCCATAGTCACGTAAAGATTGGCATATCATTGGTCCAAACGTTAAGTTTGGCACAAAGTGATTATCCATTACATCAAAATGAACAACATCAGCACCTGCGGCTAATACGTTAGCAACATCATCGCCTAACCGAGCAAAGTCGGCCGACAATATAGAAGGGGCAATTAAATAATCTGACATAAGCATAACCAATCGATAAATTTTGCGTCATTTTACCTAATACAGTGCAATTAATGAAGGTATAAAGCTCATTCTAATCAATTAAGGGTAATGCCCAAATTAACGCACCAAAACAGAATCAATGCACCACAACAAAGCAAATCAACGCGACATAAATATTTAATAAAAGTTCAATAAAAAAAACTAATAAAATAAAGTACTGTTTAATAAGGATATAATTTATTTTTGTGACTTTTTTTTTAATAGGCACTCTACTTGCTATATCTACGTTAGAAACACTATTTTAATAAAACTTAACTTAACTTCAAAAATATGGGATTAACTATGAAAAAATTAACTACAGCTTTTACGCTTTTATCATTAGCAACAAGTGCTGCTTTCGTTTCAACTTCAGCGTCTGCTGAAGTAAGTGCTAATGTAGCAGCTACAAGTAACTACTTATGGCGTGGTATGGAGCAAACAGGTGGTGCTGCGGCAATATCTGGTGGTATTGATTATTCTGCTGAATCTGGTTTTTATGTAGGTACTTGGGCATCAAATGCTTCTTGGGGTGACATGAAAACTGAGTTAGACCTTTACGGTGGTTTTGGTGCTGATATTAATGAAAACATGTCATACGATGTTGGTTTCATCTACTACGCTTACCCTGACTCAATCAGTGGCGATGCTGATTTTTCTGAAGTTTACGGTAGCTTTACTTTTAGCGGTTTAACATTAGGAGTTGCTGTATTAACATCAGGTGAAGATGCTGATGCAGGTGATACAATTTACGCAAGTGCTGATTACGCTTTAGCACTTAGCAATGAAGCTGAAGTAAACTTCCATATTGGTTCATATAGCGGTGATTGGTTAGCAGAAGACTCTATCGATTTCGGCGTTAGCTTAAGCAAAGACAACTTCACTTTTGGCGTTTCAAAAATAGATTTAGATGATGGTGCCGGTAGTGATGAGATGAAATTCTACGTTTCTTACGCTGTAGACATTACTTTATAATTTAAATAGACCTAAAATCTAAGCTAAATTATAAAAAACAAAAACCTGAAGTGGTAACACTTCAGGTTTTTTTACGTTTGTTTTATGACATTTACACGAAAAGCAACTATGGTTAAAAGATCGTTTACTGAAGGTAAAGTAGTCAATGAACTTTATTTCAACATTGAAAAGTGTCGCCGCTGCTTTTTTTGGCGTACAAAGTAATGACAATCGGAAACGTGATTTGCAAGAAGGCAAGCTCACTCACTTCATTTTTATTGGGATATTAGCTGTAGCGGTATTTATAGCCGCATTACTGCTTATTGTGAGTAAGGTAGTACCAACTTAACTAGCACTTGTGATTTATACGTTTAACCTTACTTTATTTATATAAAGCGAGTAATTCCGCTACCTTTTTACGCTTAGCTGCAGTTTGGCTAATAGTTCTAGCGACTTTAATAGATTTTATTTTACTTGCATGTTCGTAAATTTTACGTGTCCAGATCGTATCATGATTTGATATCACAACAGGTATATTACTACGTTCACTTACTTCTTCAGCCGCATTCGCTAAATCAGCTTGTTCATCTAAGCCAAAACCATTACCCGAATAACTAGTAAAACTAGCCGTTTTACTTAAAGGCACATAGGGTGGATCACAGTAAATTACATCGCCAGATTGAGCTCTATTAAAAGTATCTCGGTAACTTTCACAAACAAAGGTCGCTTTTTGTGATTTTTCAGAAAAATACTGAAGTTCTTTTTCTGGGAAGTATGGGCGTTTATATTTACCAAAAGGAACGTTATAACCGCCTTTTTTGTTATATCTACACAGACCATTATAGCCATGACGATTCATATACAAGAAAACTAACGATCTAAAGTAAGGGTCGTCACTCGCATTAAACTCAGCTCTTAACCGATAGTAAACATCCGCCTGATTATACTCAGAGGTAAAAAGCTTACGTGCATCTTCGATAAAAGTATCGGCGTTAACTTGGATGATTTTATACAAATTAATGAGATCTTGATTAATGTCATTAAGAATGTATTCATCATAATCTGTATTAAGAAAAACAGAGCCGGCGCCAACAAAAGGTTCAATAAGGCGACGTTCTTTCGGGAGAGTTTTCGCAATAACATCGCATAAGCTATATTTACCGCCAGCCCACTTTAAAAACGCTCGATGTTTATTATTCATACTGCCGACTAACCTGTAATTTCACTTAATAAAATTAAAGGCGGATTGTAGCTTGAATTAGTCTTTAAAGGTATTAATTTCAGTAATTACTGCTGAAATATCCTTTAACCAAGGTTTACGTTCATTAAGCTTTTTTGGAAGTAAGCTGAGTGCTTCTTTCGCTTCAGCTTTATTAGGGAACACTTTTGAGGTAACCACAATGAAGCTTTTACCGTTTAATAATCGCTCATAGCTATAAAGGTTATTAACACGGTTCTCCTTAATAAAACGCTGCCATAATTGCTTATCAGCAAAACCAGCGATTTGAATTACATAGCCTTTATCATGAACTACCACTTGGTTTTCATAATAGTGACTATCTATTCGGTTAACTTTATTTATTGTTTTCTTTACTGGCTGGCTTTTATTTATAAGTGCTGTATTTTCTGTAAAAGCTTGCTTTGTCGCTTTTTCACTCTGCACGTCATTATGCTCAAAACTCGTTAAAGCATTTATTACATCTGCAGCCTCTGCTTGAACAAACTCTTCTTCCGTTGCATCAGTCGCAGCGAGTATTGCTAAGCTAATCTCAGAGCTTGATGCCTGTACTTTAGCCTCTACGTCTGAAGTGTTATTTTCGCTTGTTATTTTTTCTTTTTTGAGCATTGTACGATTGTTAGTATCAGATGAGCCTAACATAGTGTCACCTACAGTAACTATTGACGGTTGACTCACTGTATTGTTTTCATCAATAGCGCTGGCTATTAATTGATAACCCCATAGCAGTAACATAAGTAAAATTAACATAACAGCAGCGAGTGTTGATTTTTGTAATAAGGTTAATGAGACTTTATTTTTCTGAGGCTTTATTTTATTGTCATCTAAACTCAAAACTTGTCCTGACTCTGCATCAATAACAGCAATTTTATTTTTAAATAAACTTTTGTTGATGGACACTTGATAAGCCGCTTCTGTTAACCCGAATATCACTACATTAACAGATAAGTTGTGCTTTTTAGCTTGGTCGACTAATTGACATAACTCATATTTTATTTGGAGTGATAATGCATGCGCATGCTCAATTACAATAGTAATAGCTTCACCATGCTGTTTAGCAAATTTTAAGACACTTACCGCTAAAGATTGCTCAGGATCAAATAGAGTATTCACAAAGAGCTGTTCGACTAATCGACAACGAATTTGTATATCGTTAAGTTTTGCTGAAGCGGAAACAAAGGCGACATTAATTTGGCTATTATTAGCGGTACTAGATAAGCTAACAAGATATTGACTGGCTATTTGAGAATATTGATTTGTTTCACTGGCAACAACCAAAACCGCTTGCTTGGCAAAACGTAAATTATAGTCGATTCGTGTAATGACATTGATATCTGAGATATCACCCGATGAAGTTTGCTTGCCTGTTGATAGTTTATCTTCGGTAAGGCTTTGCTCAATTTGATTTGATGATAAAATATTTGCAAATGCAGACATGTTCAACCCTTCTATATATACCGCTAACTATGGAGTATATCTCTAGTTAGCGGTTAATAATTATAGAATTTGTTGAAGCGTCTCTGGCGTGACATCATCACGGATTTCAGATTGACCAATCGCAGTAGGAATTATAAACCTTAGCTTACCTGCGATATTCTTTTTATCACGACGCATATGCGGCATAAACTGATCAAAACCCATATTTTCAGGTGCATTAATAGGTAAATCAAATGCTGCAATAAGCTTTTCTATACGTCGTAAGTCTGACACTTCAAGCAAATTCATTGCTACTGCTAACTTAGCAGCAAGTACCATGCCAGTAGCAACCGCTTCACCGTGTAGCCAGTTACCGTAACCTTGCTCTGATTCAATAGCATGGCCGAAAGTATGGCCTAAGTTAAGTAGTGCTCTATTACCTGCTTCTTTTTCATCATTGGCAACAATATCAGCTTTACATTGACAACAGATTTCAATCATCTTTGCTAAAACGGTTTTATCACCTGACTTTATTGCTGCGATATTATTTTCTAACCAAACGAAAAAGTCTTTATCACCTAAAATACCGTATTTTATTACTTCTGCCATGCCAGCGTTAAATTCACGCACGGGTAATGTAGATAAACTATTTAGATCAATAAATACAGCTTTAGGCTGATAGAAAGCTCCTACCATATTTTTACCTAATGGATGATTAATTGCTGTTTTTCCACCAACAGAAGAGTCAACTTGCGAAAGTAGTGTAGTTGGCACTTGAATAAAGTTTATGCCTCGTTGATAACATGCAGCAGCAAAGCCTGTAATGTCACCAATCACACCTCCACCTAATGCTATGAGTGTAGTATCTCGACCATGTTCATTAGCTAATAAGTGAGACATAATCACATCAAAATTAGCTAAGCTTTTTTCAGCCTCACCATCAGGTAATATCAAGTCATCAACAATAAAGTTAGATAATTTTTCTTTTAATGCGTCAAGATATAACGGAGCAACTATATCATTGGAAACAATACAGACTCGTTTAGCATGGATATGTGATGACAACAGGTCTGTATTATTTAACAAACCTGAATCAATATAAATGGGGTAACTACGTGTGCCTAAATTAAGATTAAGAGTTGTCATAACAAGCTGCTATTGTTCCAACGGTAGGTAAATTCGGACTAATAAAGAATAACACTATTGCTTAACAATAGTGTTTACTATATCAAAACTAAAAGTCTAATTTTTCTATAATTTTATGAGCGACTACTTTAGCGCTTTGGTCATCGGTTTGTACAATGACATCGGCGATTTCTTCATAAAGTGGGTTACGTGCAACCGCTAGGTTTTCCAAAACAGTTCTTGGCTCTTCTTCTGTTTGTAAAAGCGGGCGGCGACGGTCTCGTTGAGTACGAGCAACTTGCTTATCAATCGTTGTTTCAAGGTAAACAACAATACCGCGAGCAGATAGATGATTGCGAGTATTAGTGCTGATAACTGAACCGCCACCAGTCGCTAAAACAATTCCTTGTTTCTCACTTAAGTCTTCAATAACGCCTTCTTCACGTTTACGAAAACCTTCTTCACCTTCAAGATCAAAAACCCAAGCAATATCAGCACCAGTGCGACGCTCTATCTCTTGATCAGAATCAAAAAACTCAAGATGTAATCTGTCGGCTATTTCTCTACCGATAGTGCTTTTACCGGCACCCATTGGGCCTATAAGGAATATGTTACGTTTTTCTGCCATTAGATTTACTTAATACTCAATTTGTTATCGGAATAGTCAAAAGCGCTAAGGTAGATATAACCAGCTTTTAACTCAAGAGAGGTCTCCCTCGGAAATTTCAAGGGCGTAATTATCGCAATTGTTAGCTATAAAATGCAAGTAACAAAAGCACTAACTTAATTAAAAAACGCGCTTAAAACTAAAAAATCCACCAAATGCCGCGATAAAGCGTCATTTGGTGGATTTTAGGAAATATATTATTTAGAACTGTTCAGTAACGATTCTAGGTGTTACAAAAATTAGCAACTCTTTTTTCTCGTTTAGCTGACTAGTATTTCTAAACAACCAGCCAAAGTATGGAATGTCACCTAACACTGGAATCTTAGAAATAGTACTAATAATTGATTGTTGATATATACCACCAAGTACAACAGTCTCACCATTATTTACTAATACTTGTGTACCAATACGCTGAGTATCAATAGCAGGAGCAAAACCACTACTTACCTCAGATACAGTATCTTGAGTTACGACCAAATCTAAAATAATTTTATCATCTGGAGTAATATGCGGTGTTACCGTTAAGCTTAATACCGCTTTTTTAAACTGTGTTGCTGTTGCGCCACTTGATGAAGCTTCTTGATAAGGAAGTTCTACACCTTGCTCGATATAAGCTTCTTTTTGGTTTGCTGTAGTAATACGTGGACTCGCAATGACTTCACCTTTACTTTCTTTTTCAAGAGCTGATAGTTCAAGATCTAATATAGTACCATTTGCTAATCGAGCTACTTGAAAGGCAATAGTACCAGCGGCACCTGTTACAGGTAAGTTTACATTCAAGCCATCATTACCTGAAGGAGCCCCTCCGACACCACCATTACCAATACCATTTGCAGCATTGTTACCCGCAATAGAGCCTGATGTAGATATTTCCCCATCGGTATTAGTAACGCCCCAACGAATTCCTAACTCATCGTTTATGTTATCTTTTACGGTAACCATTCGAGCTTCAATAACCACTTGGCGCACTGCAACATCAAGAATTGTTACCATACGTTTAATGTCTTCAATACTAGCTGCAGTATCTCGAATTAATAACGTATTAGTACGTTCATCAACTGAAACACTACCACGAGCAGATAAAATACTTGTATCATCATTCTTAATTAACTCTGCAAATTCAGCAGCTTTAGCGTAATTAATTTGTACATACTCAGAATATAAAGGCGCTAATTCTTCTACTTGTTGTTTAGCTTGTAATGTTTGTGCTTCTCGAGCAGCTAATTCATCACTTGGCGCAACCATTAGAATGTTGCCTTGCATACGTTTATCTAGACCTTTTACTTTCAGAATAATACTTAATGCTTGGTCCCAAGGAACACCATCAAGACGTAAAGTAATGTTACCTGTTACTGTGTCACTAATGATCAAGTTAAACTCATTATAATCGGCGATGATTTGTAAAACGGTACGTACTGGAATATCTTGGAAGCTTAAAGAAATACTACGTCCATTAAAGTCATCAGTTTCACCTAAATAGGTTGGTGCTTTAACAGGTTTTTCTTTAACCGTTAAAATAAATAGATTGTCTTCTTGTTCTTGTGTAAAAATAAAGTCACTGTCTGCGTCAATCACTAAACGAGCATTACGACCTTCTCTGAAAGTTTCAATTTTAGTGACTAAGGTTCCGAAATCTGTAACGTCTAACTTATAAAGTAAGTCATCCATAATTTCAGTATTGTGAAATTCTACATTTAATTTACCTAAATTATTGTTAACGTCTGCAGCTAACATATTCTCTTTTAAATAAACTAAAACTTGACCTTCATTAGCTTCATTTAATCTAAAATCAATTGATTCTACATGATTGATAAAAGCTTCACCGGCAGGACTTAATGTTTCAACCATTTCAGCCGCTTCACCGTAATTAAAAGTGATTGCAAATTCTGTGTCATTATTTAATGACACATCAAAAACACCAAGCTTTTCTAAGCTAATTAAAGCAACAACTTGGCCTGAAGTTGCGTCTAAATTAACTTCAGTAACACCGGCATGATTTACTAAGGTATTTTTGATGTCTTTATTAAAAGCATTAGCAGCAAATGTCACCTCAACAAAAGCAGGATTCATTGACGTTTTAATTTCAGGCAGTGTTTCAATTTTTTCTGCAAAGCTGAAAGCAAGAACTATTTGATCACTTTGAATCGTATTATATGAAAGACCTACTACTTCATTGTTATTTACGTCTGCTGCATTTACTGACAATGGCAACATTACTGTAGATACTATGAATAGGGTCGTTAGCCAAAGTTCTTTAATAGCAGTAAAGCCTTTATAATTTTTCGTTTTATTAATTAGCATTATTAATTCCTTTACTTATTTGACTCTTCAGATTGAACAATATTTAAGGTAGCTTCTCGTTCTACCCAACACCCTGCACCATCTGGAGCTAATTCAATTATTTTCACTGTTTTTGCACTCACCTGCGTTATTCGGCCATTATAGAGACCTAGATAATTTCCGACAGCAACACGATGTAAAGTTAAGTCAGAGGCTTCTAATAAAGCCCAAAGCATACTTGCATCACCTAAAGTACCACGCATTGTTAAGTCACTTAACGCATATTTTTCTAATGGCTGTTTACGGCGATTATTATCAGGGCTTAAACACCCTGCCATTTGTTGCATTTTTTGTTGAATTGCTTCTGGTTTAGGTAATACAAATGGGCTACGCAAATCATCAGCAGAATAAGCAATGTGAATAAAAGGATTAACTTCAGGCATTGGCTCAATGTAACTCGTTGTTGTTGCTTGAACCTGAGCCATATGAGCTTTGATCTCAGTAGTGTCATCAAAACAGCCTGAGAGCATAGTTAATCCTACGATACCAAAAGCCATTGTCGTTTTAGAAGTAGATCTTTGCTTGATCATTGATCAGCCTCCTCTTGGTAACGGTATGTCTTAGCTTGTAACTTCAAGTTTAAGGTATCGATATCATCTTGTTCTATCTTAATTTTAAAGTCATGTAAGGTTACGATTCTTGGTAAACCGGCTATCTTACTTACAAACTGACCAAATGAGTGATAAGGGCCTATAACCTCTATATCAATCGGTAATTCAATATAGATTTCTTTACTAATCTCGGGTTGCCATTCTAACTTAACAAAATCAAGTCCACTGGTTGTGCCTACAAAAGTAATATCATCTAATAAGCCTGGGATTTCATGGCTATTAGGTAAGCTTCTTAGCTGGTTTGCAAAAGTGTCTTCTGCTTCAACCATTTGTGCTTTAAATAAATCTAAATTTGCCGCAATGTGATATTTCGTTTGATAAGATTGTTTGAGTGTCTGCTCTTCTGCATAACTACGGTCAAGGCTAGTCATTTGGTCACTAATAAGCCCCATATAACCTAGAAAAGCAATCACTACAGCTAAAAATATAGCTAACATCAGCTTCGCTGCTGCAGGCCATTGTCCTATATTGTCTAACTCGAGGTTGTCAAACTGGGATGCATCAAAATTCATTATTTGCTCCCCTTATCTTCATCAACTAAGCCTTTTATTTTAACTTTCATTTTAAAGCTACTCAGTAATTTAGGAGAACCGTCATCAGCAGTAATCGACTCAGGTGTAGCATCAACAAATAAGTCAGATAATTCAACAGCTCGAATCATATTAGCTAGGTGGTTATTAGACTCACTTTTACCTGTAAGCTGTAACGTATTACCTTGCTTTTCTAATTCAATAATATAAATACCATTAGGAATTATTTTTGCTATTTCGTCTAGTACTTGCGTACCTACGTTTCGACTACGTTGTAATTGTTCTACTACATTGATACGTTTTTGTAATGCCGCTTTTTTATCATTTAAAAGCTTTATTTCGGCAATTTGAATATCTAATTGGGCTATTTCGTTTTTCAAATATTGATTTTTACTCGCTTGGCCATCAATACGAGCCTGGTAGTAAAAGTTAACTGAAAGAACCAGTGCTAACGAAATAACAGCAACGACAGATAATATAGTAAAGTATTGTTTTTGTTGTGCCTTGAGTGCAGCTTCACGCCAAGGAAGTAGGTTTATATGTGCCATGGCGAAAAACTCCTTAAAGCCAATCCTGTTGCTACCATTAATTGTGGTGCAACTTTAGCCAGTTCATCTTTATCAACTGAATCACTAATAGTCATATCATGAAACGGATTAGCGATTACAGTATGTATACCAAGCTCATCAGTTAATAAATCGCCAATACCTTCTAAAGCAGCTGTTCCGCCTGAAATTAATAAGTAATCTACTTTTTCTTGTCCACTTGTCGTCAAAAACATTTGTATTGCACGACGAATTTGCTGCATTAATACAGTATGGAACGGGGCTAATACTTCAAAAGTATAGTTAGGAGGTAAGTCATTCGATGTTTTAGCTTCTTCAGCCTGCTCAAATGATTTGTTGTAATATGAAACAATAGAACGTGTATATTGCTCACCACCAAACATCTGATCTCGACTATAAATATGTTTGCCTGCATTAGTAGCAGAAAATAGTGTTACCGTTGAGCCAATATCAACAATAGCAACAACTTTATCTTTTGCATCTTCAGGAAGTTGAGTTAAACAAAGATCGTAAGAGCGACCAACAGCATAAGACTCAACGTCAATGACTTTGGCTTGAAAGTCCCCAGCATCTAGGGCGGCAACACGAGCTTCAATAGATTCAGTACGAGCAGCGCTTAATAAAACGTTTACTTTACTAGGATCAGACTCATTAACATCCAAAGTCTCAAAATCTAAGCTAACTTCATCCAAAGGGAATGGAATAAGACTATCAGCTTCAATTTCTATTTGGCTGGCAAGCTCGTCTTCAGTTAAGGCAACATCCATATAAATCACCTTCGTGATTACTGTTTGCCCTGATACTGCAGCGGCTGCGTCTGTAGCTTTGGCTGAGATATTCTTTCTCAGCTTAGCAATAACATTACCTACGGCTTCTATATCTTGAATTTCACGATCGACTACAGTTCCACGAGGCATAAGCTCAATCGCGAAGTCTTCGATCACAAAACCTTCGCTTCCCTGACTCAGTAAAACGGCTTTTGCCGAATGAGAACCGATATCGATCCCTACCATCATTGAGTTTTTATTTTTAAACAATTTGTCTAGCATAACGACCTACAATTTTATTTTTGTAATTATTTTAGACGCAAAATACGCATAAATACATTTATTACATGCTTTTACACTATATACTAGCATTATCTTAAAATTCTAACCACTTATTGGTATTTTGCTGTGTTTTCAATCAAAAATATATTAAAAATCCTTTTTATACTATTAATTTTGACATCTATTGCTATTTATGGTTTGTATCTTTCAATGCGTTCTGAATTACCGAGTGTTGAATCTTTAAAAGATTTACATTGGCAAACACCATTACAAATATATAGCAAAGATGGCTTATTAATTTCACAATTTGGAGAAAAAAAGCGAATTCCGTTAACCCTTGATGAAGTTCCTCAACAATTAATAGATGCGTTATTAGCAACGGAAGACGATAGGTTTTATATGCACTTCGGTGTAGACCCTATTGGTTTAGGACGAGCTATTCTTGCAAAACTAATGGGACAAGACAAAGGTGGTGCTAGTACTATAACCATGCAAGTAGCGCGTAACTTCTTTTTAACCCGCGAAGTAACCTATACCCGTAAGATTAGAGAAATATTTTTATCATTTCATATTGAGCACCTGCTCACCAAAGATGAAATTTTAATGCTGTATATCAATAAAATTCCATTAGGCCATAGATCATTCGGTTTTGGTGCCGCAGCCCAAGTTTATTATGGAAAATCATTAAATGAGCTTGAACTCGCGCAAATAGCCGTTTTAGCGGGTTTACCTAAAGCACCTTCTACTTTAAACCCTATTCGGTCACCTAAACGTGCCAAAGCGCGTCGTTCTGTAGTGTTAGGTAGAATGCTTGTCAGTGGCTATATCACTGAATCAGAGTATCAAACTGCTAAAAACGCTCCTATTACAGGTAAAAGACATGGCGCAGAAATAGAGTTAACCGCACCTTATATAGCTGAAATGGCTCATCAAGAAGTGCTTGAACGTTACGGTAAGGATAAAGTGTACACTGAAGGCTATAAAGTATTCACAACGATTACCTCGACATTACAAACAGCGGCAAAAGATGCCTTAGTAAATAATTTATTTAATTATGATCAACGTCATGGTTATCGTGGTCCAATTACCTCAATCAGGCCACACTCAAACTCGACCGACAACGATCAAGTTACTCCATTATCGTTAGATGAACTAAACAATGCACTAGCTAAGGTAGAACATTATCAAACATTAGAGCCTGCTGTTGTCGTCGCTGTTGACGAAAAATCTGTTAGCATTCACCTTAATAATGATGAAACAGCAACGATAAATTGGGATGGATTATCTTGGGCTCGTCCTTATATTAATGATCAAAAACAAGGTAGACCACCTCAAACAGCACAAGATATACTGGCATTTGGTGATGTTATATTGGTACGAAAAACTGAAGATGGTAATTATCGTTTAGGGCAATTACCAACAGTAAGTGCTGCTATTGTTTCATTGTCTCCTGATGATGGAGCTATTAAAGCTGCAGTTGGCGGTTTTAGCTTTGCACAAAGCCAATTTAATCGTGTCACGCAAGCTAAGCGTCAAGTGGGCTCTAATATTAAGCCTTTCCTCTATTCAGCTGCTTTAGATAATGGGTTTACCTTAGCATCACTTGTTAATGATGCACCAATAAATCAATGGGATAAAAGCTCAGGTGTGGTTTGGCGCCCTAAAAATTCACCTGAAACTTATGTTGGTCCTTTAAGGGTTAAATTAGCCTTAGCGCAATCTAAAAACGTTATTGCGGTACGACTATTAAAAAGTATTGGTGTTAATGAAACGGTGAGCCATTTAACCAAGTTTGGCTTTGAAGAAGATGATTTACCACGCAATGAATCTTTAGCACTTGGCTCCGCTTCTTTATCGCCTTTAGAAGTTGCCACAGGTTTTGCAGTATTTGCTAATGGTGGTTTTTTAATTAAGCCTTATTTAATTGAGCGTATTGAGAATAGTCTTGGGGAAGTTATCTATCAAGCAAACCCTGCGGTAGCTTGTGGCTCATGTATTGTCGATAAAAAATCGGAAGAAAACACTGAACAAGTATCTGCACCTATTAACGACAACGATTTATTCAACAGTTATAAACAAACAGACAGCGCATTATTAAATATAGAGGAAGATGAGTCGACTGAAGAAACAAATTTAGCGCCACGAGTTATCAGTGCACAAAATGCCTTTTTAATCACGCAAGCGCTAAATAGTGCTATTTGGGGCGCTGATTGGTCGGCGAAACATGGTTGGCAAGGTACTGGTTGGCGCGCAAGAACTCTCAAGAGACGAGATATTTCTGGTAAAACAGGAACAACCAACGAAGCAAAAGATGCATGGTTCTCAGGTTATAGCCGTCGTTTAGTTACTACCTCATGGATTGGTTTTGATGATCCAAGCCATACATTAGGGCAAACTGTTTACAATAATAATTTAGGTAAGAATCAAATAACAGGTAATGAATTTGGTGCTAAGTCCGCACAACCCGCATGGATTGATTTTATGAGAATAGCGTTGGAGGAAGTAGAATTTGAACCTTTCCAGCCACCGGTAGATATGGTGTCTATACGCATAGACAAAGAGACAGGAAAGTTAACCACCAAAACAGATAAAAGTACTGAATTTGAATATTTCCGTTATCGCAATGTGCCAACAGAGTTTGTGGTAGAAGATAATACTCGTGAAATACTATCTGGTGGGCAAGTGGATATAGAAGAAGAACTGTTTTAATAATAACTCAAAACACGGCCTTAAATTTTCATCCTAAGTAAGTTTAAGGCCGGCGTTCATTTTATGAGTTTTTCATTGATCACAAGCTAAATTTAATAGGGCATGTAAGGGTATTGTTAATTATGTAGTACTTAAATCATCAACACAGGCAATCATATAAACTATTTGCCTAATATTTTATTAGGCCTATACTAAAGGCAATAAATTATATCCCCCTTGTAAAGCCTAAAACTTTATAAAAAATAATTTCAAAGTCCTAAATAAGTCTTCGTAATTACCCAGTAGATTTGATTTGTTATTCAATAATTAAAAATAAAACGTTGGAAGATATTTGAATGGTAGGTAGCGTTACTTGTTTATGTCTATATATAAATATTTTTAGAGCATTCCCTTATATCGTATTATTTTATTCTTTTTGTTATTCAGCAGGAACATTAGCAGACAACTCTACTTCTGTTGACCGCCATTTTTTTAAAAACTTCGGTAACTCAGTAATTATTGATAGCCAAAAATTCACAATAGTTCCTGAAGTAATAATAAAAACAAAACTTGGTAAGCAATCCTTGATAGCAAAGTTAAATAAGCCTGCAGTTCAGTTAGCTTTTCTAGAAAATTCTAATCTTTTCTTAGTTAAATCAACAGATCCATTAACATATTCTCAAGAGCTGTCTACTAAAAGCTATATTATTTATGCGCAACCGAATATTTTACAAAAACGTTTCTATAGTTTTACTGGTAGCAATGATATTTCAACGAAAGAACTAGTTAAACATTATAAACATAAAATGCTACAGCACGACAATTTTGGGGAAGGTGTCAATATAGCTATCATTGATGATGGTTTTAACCTAAATCATGAAGACTTAATTTCGACCCAAGTTATATTTTCTTATGACGCTAACCTGAAAAGGTTAACATCAAAACCTCAAGATAAACTTGATACTCATGGCACTAAAGTCGCCGGAATTATCTTCGCAAAACATAATAACATAGGTATCAATGGAATAGCGCCACACGCGAATCTAATAGCAATTAGACAAACAATAAATTTAACTTCTGATACTATTTTAGCATTAACTGTGGCAGCTAAAGCTGGAGCAGATATTATCAATTGCAGTTGGAATTCTCCGCTTCTTTTAGAGCCTATATATGATGTTATAAAACACCTTTCTAGCAATGTAGCCATTGTTTATGCTGCTGGAAATCAGCATCAAGAGATAAAGCCTTATTCTATAGAAGCCTCCATTGAAGAAGTCATAACAGTTGGTGCAACACAATCCTATAGTAATTATGGTGATTTAGTCGATTTCTTCATCTCTGGTAATTTAGAAACGACCCTTAAAAATGGTGGTTATGGAAATTTTAATGGCACCTCCGCGGCGGCCCCCGTTATCAGTGGATTGTTAGCATTACAGCTATCGAACAATAAACATAAATCAATAAGTTCAATTGTAGAAAACATGAAAAGAGATTTGAATGAACGATAATAAAAGTGAAGAGTTAAACGATGTCGAGTTTGATTTTTCAAGTATATCAACAGACAACTTCCCAAAAATTTTAAAAGCATTAAATGTTTCATTGGCCGTCACAAGCTATCAAAGCGCTCGACTAATTTTAATTCAGAGCGATGGTCAAACCATCACGACACGATTTAAAGCTTTTCCTCGACCAATGGGGATATATGCTGATGAAGATCGTATTACTTTAGGCACCTTAAATCAGGTATTAGAATTTAAAAAAAGTAATATTCTACTACATAAAATAAAAAACCAAGAACTAGATGACACAACTCGCATGAGTAAAAAAGTCCTTGAAAAAGATCAGGAGCAACAACAAGCTCTGCAAAAAGAAAGAGAAATTGCGCTCAACGATGTTAAAATTTCTGATTCCCTCTACTTACAGCGAGCTTCATTAACAACTGGCATGATCAATATTCATGATATAGCCTGGGGAGACGAAGGATTATGGGTTGTTAACTCCACCTTTTCCTGTTTATCAACGCTTACCGCAGAGCATTCTTTTGTAGCGCGTTGGAAACCTAAATTCATTTCTGAACTTGTGCCTGAAGATAGATGCCATCTAAATGGTATGGCAATGCAAGATGGAAAACCTAAGTATGTAACCACCTTTAATATGGAAGACTCCCGTGACTCATGGTCAGAAGGACGTATCGATTATGGAACACTTATTGATATAGACACGGATGAAATCCTTATTGAAGGAATGATCATGCCGCACTCACCTAAAGTTCATAATGGTTTTGTGTATGTTTGTGAATCAGGACTTGGTAATGTGTGGAAATACAACATCAAGACCAAAGAAAAAACAGAATTTTTCAAAGTACCTGGGTTTACTCGAGGCATTAATTTTCATGATGGTTTAATGTTTTTATGCACCTCGAAAATTCGCTCTAGTGAGCTTAAAAACCCAACACCATTATCTGAAATGTATGAAGAAACCTTTGCAGGTATTTGGATTATTAACCCCGATACAGGGGAAGAAATAGCACATATTAAATTTGAAGGCGATATTACCCAACTTTACGATATTGCCATTATCCCTAACAGTACTAGCCCTGAACTTCTACAAACTAGCAGTTCATTGACACGACACTTATTCGACTTTACGGAGCACGCATTATGAAAAAACAAACAATTGCTAAAGCATTACTTCCTATGTTGTTGCTTGGCGCACCAGCGCAAGCTAGTACACGTAACTTGAGTCGAAGTAACAAAAATAAATTCAAAGCCATCAGTGTAAAAAGCACAGTTGCTGACTCGCTAAAAAATAGTGAAGCCACTGATACTAGAAACTCAAATGCTGATGTTAACCCTTTTAATGTATTTGGCACTAATACAAACCATGTTAATAGAAAAATTAAAGTACAAGAAGATGTATTATCTTATCTCGAAGAAGAAGGCCTACTTCTCCCTACTAATATAAATCCCAACGTGCTTTCTGGAGAGCTCGGAGCTAAGCAATATAGAAAAGAATTTGCACATGACGCAGGCTACAATCATTGTCATATAACTTGGGGAACATATTTTACAAATACTAGCACCTACTTTAATGCAACTAATTGTGCAAGCTATCCGGGTACATGGCACGCTGCTGTTAGTTATGCAACGGTTTCAAATGTAAGGGTTAGCAATAAAACCACAACAACTGTGACTGTTGATGTTTCATCTAATCAAGAGGGTACCGTTCATGTTGTACTTTTAGAGTCAACAAAAACAGCACCAAGTACTGCTCAAGTTCAGGCTGGTACGGATGGTAGTGGGGCTGCAGCTACAGATTATCAAACAGCTAGTACAATTAGCCAAGCCGCAACATTGAATTTTACGGGGATGACAGCAGGAAAAAGTTATATTGCCTATATCGTTGTTATTAATGCAAGTAATGAGCAACCCGCAGAACCAACATCTTATAGTGTTATGTTTAATGCGGGTTTGGTGGTAGATTCTACTAGTTGGACAAATGCAACAGCTAAAGTTGGTTTAGATGGTGAGCGTTATTTTCATTATAAAGATGCCACTAGCCCTTATGCATTCCATATTAAAAAGTTTAATGGCACTTCTTTCGTGCCTGTTAGCTCTTTTTCTATAACCGATATTAAAGCAGTAAATTCAGCTGCTGGCTCTATCGCAACTAATGATGGAGATTCAGACTTATTAATTGATGCAAATGGGGATGTCCACTTCGTTTTTCCAGTGCGTTTTTCTGACGCATCACCAGGGCCAAGCCCTAGCATTAATGGTCATCATCAAAACCTATGGTATGGAAAATATTCTTCTGGATCGTGGGCATTTCAAGAGGTTTATACCGAGGCTGACTCTGGAATTAGTAATAGACAAATCTCCATCGGTGAGGTGAGTATAGCTTTAGATAGCGATGGTAAAGTACATGCTTCATTTTCTGTCGATCAAAGTGAATGGGATGGTAATGGCTCTAATGATGTAGTGGAAGCTCGTTATGTTACCGATGCTAGCGGTTCTTGGGTGAATACATTGGTGTATTCTAATGCGAGAAATGCAAGTAAAGACTTTGGGAATACTTTTGTACTTACAAGTAGCAATGGCACTGAAAAAGTAGTGTTTCAAAATGATTTTGGTACTGCCCCTAAATTAAATTCTCCAGAATATTATGTCATGGACTCTTCATCACCTACTGCTAAGGTGTTGTTTCTTGCGGCAATTAATGATCCCGGAAATTATATGTCTGGAATGTTACTCGACAGTAATGGTTACATGCATTATGTATATAATAGTGATAATAAAGCATATTATGGTACTAATAAGTCTGGCAGTCATGTCAGTACTGAAATTACTCGTAGTGGTCATACGAACCTAACCTCTTATGGTATTCAAACTGATGGAACTTATTTCTATATAGCCATAAAAACTAGTACTGACACATTTATTCAGGCTTATGATGGCACCACTTGGTTTGACGGGAATATACTCTCTCTTAATGGGAATTTAAAAAACTTTGAGTTGGATACGACTAATAACACCATCATATTAGCATCTGAAGATAGCGGTAGCTATGACGCGTATTATCATACGGGAAACTTATCTGATTATGTTGAAACAGTTGCTGCAAATGTTGCTCCTGTTATAACTAACTTAGGCGGCGATAGTTTCACCTATACCGAAGATAGTGGCGCTGTCATTATCGATCAAGGTACGGCTTTAACGTTAACTGATGCAGATAGTGCAGACTTTGATACTGGTAATCTCACTGTAACTATAACCTCAGGAGAAGATGCAGCAGAAGATTTAATAGCTTTAAATACAGCAGGTAGTGTTTCACTTTCCGGTACTACTGCCGGATCAAATGTTAGTGTTGGCGGCACAGTAATAGGAACGCTAGCAAATAATATTACGGTTGGTAATGACTTTGTCGTTGACTTTAACGCAAGTGCGACACCTGCAAACATACAGGAACTTTTAAAGGCAATAACATATACCAATACAGATTCCGCCGCACCTACTACTGGCGCAAGAAATGTTCGAGTCACGGTCTCCGACGGTGACGGCAGTACTTCTGCTAATCAAAATATCACCATTACTGTAGCCGGAGCAAATGATCCTGCAACTATTGGAGGCGATATAACAGGTGGGACAATAGAAGATAACGGAACTAATGCAACGGGTACATTAACTGTTACGGATGTTGATATTAATGAATCTTCATTTACAGCACAAACTTCGCTAGCCAAAACTTATGGAACGTTCAGTATTAATGCCGCAGGAGCTTGGAGCTATGCATTAAATAATGCCAACGCAAATGTACAAGCATTAGTAAATAACGGCACTATGACTGATATTATTAGCGTAACATCAGCTGATGGTACACAACAAAATATCACTATTACTATTACCGGTGTTAATGGCGTCGCAGCTATTACCGGTACGGCAACAGGTGCCGCAACAGA
>NZ_JAHKPR010000050.1 GCF_018860585.1 Colwellia sp. E2M01 | reverse complement strand
ATTGTTTGTGTTTCTGTGGTGCCATCATCACTGGTGAAAGTAATTGTATCTGTCAGGGTTTCACCTGCCGGTAACGCTTGCACAGCCGCATCCGTGTTATCAAGGCTGTAAGTCCATTGACCTGAGCCATCAACTACAACCGTGCCGTAGTTAGCCGTACTACTCGCTAATGTGCCTTCGCCGGTATCAACATCGGTGATAGCAACCGTACCTGTCGCAGTATTGTTCGCCGCATCATCTTCGGTCACAGTTACATCACTTGCCGTAACTGTAATGACTGCTGCATCATCCGTTGCATTGGTTGCTGGTGTGCCTGTCGCCGTTTTATCGGTTGAGGTACCCGAGGTCGTTAAGCTGATCTCAGGCAAGGTATTGCCCGCATCTAAGAACACTTTACCGGCAGCGGTTAAGGTAATGTTACTGCCATCAATCGCATAATAACCATCAGTGTTAGTGCCCGCAGTGAAGCCCACTGTCGCGGTTTCATCTTCATCCGACACGCTGAAGGTTGCCACCGTTGCGCCCACTGGCGTTACATCTTCTTCTGCTGAGCCCGCTGTTAAGGTTAAGCTGGTTTCATCATCCGTCGCATTGGTTGCTGGCGTACCTGTCGCGGTTTTATCTGTCGACGTACCTGAGGTGGTTAAGCTAATTTCAGGCAAGGTATTGCCCGCATCTAAGAACACTTTACCGGCAGCGGTTAAGGTAATGTTACTGCCATCAATCGCATAGTAACCGTCTATATTGGTACCGGCTGTGAAATCAACTACAGCTGTTTCATCTTCATCTGACACACTAAAGGTTGCCACTGTTGCGCCCACTGCCGTCACATCTTCCGTCGCTGAGCCCGCTGTTAAGGTTAAGCTGGTTTCATCATCTGTTGCATTGGTTGCTGGTGTACCCGTCGCGGTTTTATCCGTCGATGTGCCTGACGTAGTTAAGCTAATTTCAGGTAAGGTATTGCCTGCATCTAAGAACACTTTACCGGCAGCGGTTAAGATAATGTTGGTACCATCAATCGCATAATAGCCATCAGTGTTAGTGCCCGCAGTGAAGTCCACTGTCGCGGTTTCATCTTCATCTGACACACTGAACGTCGCCACCGTCGCGCCCACTGGCGTTACATCTTCTTCTGCTGAGCCTGGCGTTAAGGTTAAGCTGGTTTCATCATCGGTAGCGTTGGTTGCTGGTGTGCCTGTCGCCGTTTTATCGGTTGAGGTACCCGAGGTCGTTAAGCTGATCTCAGGTAAGGTATTGCCCGCATCTAAGAACACTTTACCGGCAGCGGTTAAGGTAATGTTA
>NZ_JAHKPR010000028.1:14772-21229 GCF_018860585.1 Colwellia sp. E2M01 | reverse complement strand
AGTTGGGAAGAAATTTAATAAAATTGGTATGACTTCAACGAATAATACAAAGCTTACAACACTTAACGTATTAAATTCATTGATTTGTTTCTTATTAAATCTAATTCTTTATTTTTATTTATTATAAATAGGATGCTTTGACCTTTAATTAACAATACGTTCAACAGGATTGTCATAAACTTGAATAGTCTATTTTGCATAAAACTGACTCAGCTCTTTGTTTTTAATCTATTTATATTGTTAAGAATTTTATAGATTTAATTAAAAAAATAATAAATCACGAACGTATTTTAATTAGTAAAACTAAAAAAACTTTATACAGGGAAATGAAAAGGAGAAGGAAAAAGCCTACCAATTAGAAATTGATAGGCTTTTAATAGTAAACATTTTCTTAATTTATTAAATGGTTAGGTAAACCTATTCAGGCTTACCTGAAAACCTAATATATTAGAACGTGTAAGTTGCACCGAAAGTGATACGACGGTCAGTGATACCTTGAGCACATAATAATGCGCCAGAGTTAACACATGATTGAGTGATATCAGATTCAGTTAAGTTAACTGCTTCAACACCAATATTTAACTCTTCAGTTACGTCATAGCTTACACTCGCGTTAAGTTGTCCTCTGTCTTCTGTAACAACAGGGTAACCTAATGTAGAAGTAAGACTTGCGCCCGCAGCAGTATCTAAAGTGCGGTATTCTTCACGCCAAGTGTAACGCATTCTTGCAGAAAGGCCGTACTTCTCATAGTAGATTGAAGCATTGTATGCATTTTCTGAGAAATCAAGTAGACCTTGTTTTAAAGTGTAATCTACATAATCATTTTCGTCATAAACACCATTAGCGGCATTAAATATCTGCGCACCACGGCTTGAAGCTGAGTAAGTTGCAGAGCCACCTTTATAATCTTGAATTGTGTAGTTAGCTAAAAAACCAAAACCTGACGCCCAACCTAAGTCTTTTTCAAAGCTTGAAAGGTCATATTGGAACGCCATTTCAATACCAGTTTGCTTGATTTTTGCAGAGTCATTACCTAATGATTCACGGTCAACACATAGGCCTTCTGTATTAGGATCACCTAAGGTATTAGGTTGAACAGATGGGTTGTAAATACCTGAACTACAAGTAGGACCTGGTTCACGTAAATTATCTGAGCCGTAGCTTGCGTAATCGATATCAGTTACAAATAAGTTAGAAATGTCTTTTTGGAAGTAACCAATACTTACAACTGCTGCTTCGGCAAAATACCACTCAGCAGATATGTCAAATGAAGTTACTTCTTCAGGCTCTAGCCCTGCGTTACCAATTTGTACTGTTTGGTTTTCGTTAGTACCGAATTCAACTGATGTATTCAAATCACCAAAATCAGGACGTCTAATATCCTTACCCCAACCTAAACGAACAATAACATCATCAGTTACATCAGCAACGATATTTAAACGAGGTAAAGTATAACTATAATCAGCTGTAGTCGTTACCGATTCTACAACACCACCATTTACAGAGTTACCTGTTGATGAAATGTCAGTAGAAACATGACGAACACCAAAGTTACCACGTACCATTTCATATTCAAAATTTGCTTGAGCATAAAGAGCAATAGTTTCTTCTTCGATGCTAAAAACAGCTGTGTCACTAGGTGTTAAGTCTGGGGCATCTACATTACCACCATGTTGTGTCATAGCATCAACTAGAATATCAGTAACGGCATCAGGGTTTGCAAAAACTAAATCAGGGTCGATGATTAAGAAATCACGCATCGCTAAAGCTCTACCATCAGACGCACCAAAGTTACTAGGTCCTTTAACAAGTAGCTCCTCAAATAAATCACCGCTTGGGCTATCTACCATTTTACTGAAACCACCAATACGGTCAGAACGAGTTACAGCATCATGCTTGGTTTTGTTTAAACGGATACCTGCATCTACTGAAGTAATAATACTGTCATCAATGAAGTATGTAGAATCTATACGGAATGACGTATCAGAGTTCTCATTACTACTTCGGCTAATATCAACCTGATCTAATACTACATTTGAAGGGTCTAATAACTCAGCAGTGCTTGGTGCGTAGATAGAATCTTCAGCGATACCAAATGTTAATTTGTCACCTGTTAAATCGTATTCAAACGGTACACCATTATCATTTGCAGAAGTTATTGGTGCATTAGGGTTGATAAAGTTTAATTGCGAATTATAAGAAGGTGTTGTTGTATCTGAAGATGCATGTGCAATTTCTGAGCTAATAAATAAATCATCACCTTGCCATTCACCACCAATTCTGAATACTTGTGAGTCAGTTACACGTGCACCCGTGTCGCTATTAAAACGTAAGTTTGGATCTGAGTCATGAATAGCTGGGTTAGGCTCAATGATACCTGTTTGAGCAAACTGCATACTACCTAAGTTAACACCATCTAATGAACCAAAGTTAACAGTTTCAAAAGAGTCAGGTACACTAGCGCCAGTGAAAGCGGCAACACCGGAAGCTTGAACTCGAGTACTTTCTTGACGTTGCTCTTGTGAAGTTAAAACAGCATCAACGAAAAATTTCATATCATCGTTTGGTGCGTATTCTAAAGTTGTTGCAAAGTTTGTTGTTTCATATTCAAAGTTTTCTAATTCTTGGTTTAAGAATTGAATACCAACATAGTCGCCTGTTGCGGCATTATCTGTAGTAGGAGTTGCATCTCTATCCACACGAGGACGGAATGATGTGGCTTCTTGCTCAGCATAACTACCACTTACTACAACACCGATTTTACCACCAGAAGAAAGCTCCCAGTTGTCACCGTATGCACCAGAAAGGCGAGGCATAATACCGTCAGTTGTTAAACTACTGTCTTCACCTTGAATACGAACAGAGCCTAGTGTTTCTGATAATTCTAGAGGGCGAATAGTACGTAAGTTGATTGTACCACCAACAGAGCCTTCAGTTGTTTTAGCTGTTGATGCTTTTGTTACTTCTACACCGGCAATAATAGCTGCAGATAAATCTTCAAAGCTCATACCATTACGGCCATCACCTGCGCCAACAGTAGAAGCACCGTTAATTTCTACGCGGTTAGAGTTACTACCACGAATTTGAACACCGGTACCAACACCAGCTGTTCTTGTTATTTGTACACCTGTAAGGTTCTCAAGAACTTCAGCTAAGTTTTGGTCAGGTAATTTACCGATATCTGTAGCCATGATTATTTCAACCATGTTACTTGTATCACGTTTTTCAGCAAGAGCACTGGTAAGTGAACTACGCATACCTGTTACAGAAATCACTTCTAAATTTTCGTCGTTTATTTCAGTCTCAGCTTCAGCTGCGTATGTTGGCATTGCTAACATTGCTGTTAGTGTGGCGCCGAAGATTGCTACGTTAGTTTTACCGAACTTGTTAAAATTAAGTACAGAACTTATTTTGTTAAGTTTCATTGAATTTCCCCTCACAAAAGTGATTGATTTTATATTTTAGTGTTTTTTTTGTTATTACCAAATAATTAATATTGGTAATAGTTGTTTTTATTGTTTTATTGATCTTAAAGAAGTCCTCTTAATTAAGATCTGTGTTATTTATATGGTATTTTAATATCTATTACAACCAATTTGTTGTTTTAAATTTAAATTGGTAATGCCTATTTTGGGTTTTTATAGTTTTTTTGGTTTCTTTATTGGTAAGTTTAGTCGGTTTTTATTGCTTTACCAGTAAGGTGGGGGTTATTTTTCAATATGTTGTTTTTTTTGCAGAGTTATAATTTTTTACTACGCGCTAACAACTGTTTAACTTGTTAATTAGCTTTTAATCATCTTATTCAATTAAAATGACTCTAAAGGTAGTGTTTATTTGAAATTTATACAGTGTTATCGCATGTTCGTGTAGTCAGTTACACGTCACATGCTCTACCTTGTCTGCTTTTAATAATAGAGCAGAGTGCACTATATAAGGGCATTTACCTAAGGGGTGGTTATTGAGTTTCTACATTAGAAGGTATGGAGTATGTTGAATTAGCTATTAATACTAGATTAATAAACTAGGTAAGACGGGTAGCGTAAATCGCTATGCTGTTTACACTATAATAATTTAAAATAATTTAATTTTTTAAACGTTTTGTGTTTATCAAAATGGCCTGTAATATGCATTGTTTATAATATAAATTATATTAATATAATTTATAATTAATCCGTTAGCCTTAAGTCCTTAATTGGTACTAGGTCACTTTTTTTGAATATGTATATTTCAAATTATATGAAATCATATTTATTATATTTCTCCACATCGCTTTATATGCATCTTCTATTATCATTTATTTAAAGGAAATAATATGGACTCAATTCTCGTCATAATTGCTTTTTCGTTGGCAATGGCAAGTGTCATAAACATATTTTTAACCAAGTTTTCTATATCTCATATCATCGGTTACATTATTACAGGCACCATTATTAGTAATATATTTGATTTTAATGGCAGTGGAGATCTTCATTCGTTAGATCTAATCGGTGAGTTTGGTATTGTTTTTTTGATGTTTACTATCGGCTTAGAGATGTCTTTTGCTAAGTTAGATAAACTTAAAAAGCTCATTTTTGTAAACGGTTTTATTCAAGTTGCGTTGAGCTCTATTATTATTTTTGTAGCTGCATTTTATATATTTAATTTAGGTGCAACAGCTTCAATAATTGTTGCACTTTCATTTAGTCTATCTTCAACGGCGATAGTTCTACCTTATTTAAAAAAATCGAAAGATATAGTCACTCCTTATGGTGAAAGGTCGGTTGCAATTTTAGTTTTTCAAGATTTAGCTGTTATCCCTATTTTATTATTATTGAGTTTTCTATCGAATAATGAACTTTCTATTACCGACGTTTTATTAAAAACTTTACTGTACGCTAGCGGCATAATTATTTTTATGTTTACCCTTGGTAAAAAGCTGATCACTTGGTTATTACACTTTTCGTCAAACGCTCGTATGGAAGAATTATTTCTAAGTTCAGTGTTTACTATTGTGTTAGGGACATCGTTAATAGCACATGAAATGGGCTTTACTTATTCTTTAGGTGCTTTTATTGCAGGTATGATCATTGCTGAAACCAAGTTTCATATAAAAGTTGAATCGGATATCGCGTCTTATAAAGATTTACTGTTAGGAGCTTTTTTCTTTTCTATTGGAACAAAAATAGACTTTAGCTATTTCATGTATAACCTCCATTGGGTTTTAGCGACTTTGATAATGGTAATGCTAGTAAAAGCTTTGGTTATTTACCTATTAATGATCAGACAAGCCAATAAAAGTGATTCAATAAAGTCGGCGATAGCATTGTGCCAAGTAGGCGAGTTTTCATTCGCTATTTTTGCATTAGCGCTAAACCAAAATATTATTACGGAAGAGTTAGGCAGCTTTCTTATATTGATCACTGTGTTGTCTATGATCATTACGCCATTTATGGTCAATAATATTTATAAAATAGCTTCTCTTTTTGTTGTTGAGTTTTTTGAGTCAGATAAAATTGATTCAATCAATGCTTCAAATCATACTATTGTTTGTGGTTATACAACGTTAGGGCGTATTGTCGCGAAAGAGTTAGCTGAGAAGGGTGTAAAATTTGTTATCATTTCGGATAACTTACAGCATGTGTTGTTAGCAAGAAAACGTGGTTTTGATGCGTATTTTGGCCACTTAGATAAACTGCCTGTATTAGAGTCACTAAAAGTAGAACAGACAAGTAGTATAATCATCACAGTTAATAGTTTGAAAAACAAACAAATAATATGTGAGTCAGTACTTGAATATTATCCTCATGCGAACTTAGTTGTGAAAGTGAATTCAATTGAAGAAAAATTAGCGCTTTCAGATATAGAAATTAAATCTTTTGTACACGCTGAGGAAGAAACCGCGGCCTTACTTGTAAAACAGAGTATGAATTAATTTCTGAGAAAAACTGATTAATCAGAAAGTAAATAAAGGAGTAAACTTTATAAGGTAGGCTCCTTTTAATGCATAACGATCATAATAATCTTCACAGAGAAAAAAACAATCTCATATGTAATAGCTCAGGCTAGATCTTACCCTCACCTTGAGTAGTCGGGAGTTAGTCGTTTTGATTGGGTAACAACTTCAATCATGGCACATAGATGCCATATAGGGAGGAGATCATCACATCAGTCTAACTAGAATGTCTATGATTTAAAGCTCGTGTCGCGATAAAATCCTTCAGATTTAATCCGTTTTAAATTGAATAAAGTTTAACACTGAAATCTCAACAGACCCTAATCCAGCTCAGGTTAGTTAAGCAAAGTTACTCTACAAACTATTTTAAGCCTAACATCATTAAATTTGTTACCAATAACTAGCTATTGAGTACAACCTCCTGCCTTGTTAGACATAAAATTGTTAATGCTGAACAATAATATACTTCCCAAATATAGCAGTGGAGAGTTATACCAAGTCTGTTAAATTACTGATCACCTGTA
>NZ_JAHKPR010000028.1:0-14750 GCF_018860585.1 Colwellia sp. E2M01 | reverse complement strand
ATCGGAATTGGTATTATTTGCTTAATATACAGCCTTTTTTGTCAACTAATAGTTGCTTCTACAGCATTCATTAACCAGATATCAGGTTATGATTATTATCTCGCCCTAGGTTTTCTAACCTAATCAAAAAGCAATGTAGGTGCCTTGTTCGGTATTGGTGCATTTCATTCTTATTGTGCAAATATTCTTTCTAATAAGAGTAACAATATTGGTTTAGGCCAATAAAAACAATGAATTATAGTTGGCTTGGGTTTTGCTTGTTCTACTGTGTGTAATATTACAGTAACTGGGCTGTTGTTTTTATGTGAATTTTTATTTGGCAATAATATAAATTTTTAACGATTTAAACTTATTCATTTTTAAACGTCATTTTAACATCAATCAGGCATTCATTATAAATTGGATAAAACTGATAATTTCTACCTTAAAAAATATCTCATTGACTATTGCTGTTTGTTCATAGCCATTCGTTATTAGCCTTGGTTAACGCCCTAGTTAAATACCTGCCGGTATGAAACAAAAGAGTCAATATTGTGCACTTAATGCATTTAGCCGAACGCATACGCAAGACTTATTAATAGCAATACAAAGTGAGTTGAATAACATCGTTATTATGATCACCCATGATGTTGATGTGGCGGCGATAAATGAAATTATTGATGTACAACAAGAACGTCACGTAGTCAGTTATTTCTTGCTAAATATCTTGTATGCGACCGCTCACGTTCTGAAGAGTTAACTTTTCTTTACGATAAACAACGTAAAGTAAAAAACATTAAAAGCAAAGTTACTACGCTAGTGTAGGTACCTAAAATCGGCTTAGTGCTTAAGTAAGTTAATGGTTAAATTATAATAAAATAATGATTTAGAATAACTTTTAATAATATAAATAAAATTACAATAATGAAAACTTAAAACAACTTAAAACAACTTAAAACAACTTAAAACAACTTAAAACAACTTAAAACATAAAATATAAAGGGAAAATAACTCCATGACATTAAATAAAATATCAGTATGTCTATCATTCGCTTTAGCGAGTGTAACTTCATCAATGGCCTTTGCCGAAGATACTAAATCTATTCAAAAAAACGATACTATTGCAGAAGCTGTTTTAGCAGGTAAAACATCCATTGATTTAAACTTACGTTATGAAACTGTAGATCAGGATAATAATTTAAAAGATGCAGATGCTTTAACATTGCGAACTCGTGTGAGTTATAAAACGGGGGAAATTTCCGGTTTTTCAAGTCTTATTGAATTTGAAGACTCTCGTGATGTTTTTGGTGTAGATGGATATAACAATGGCTTAAATAATAAGCCTGAATATTCAACGATAGCAGATCCAGAAACAACTGAGTTTGATCAGTTTTTATTGCAATATAAACAAGATTCATTTGTAGCCAAAGTGGGGCGTCAGATTATTACCATGAACAATCATCGCTTTGTTGGTCATGTTGGTTGGCGTCAAGATAGACAAACATTTGATGGGGTAACGTTTTCTTACGCACCTATTGAGGGTTTAACCTTGGATTATGGCTATATCACACAGCGTAATAGAATCTTTGCTGAAGCAAAAGATATTGACTCAAATGATCATATTATTAACGCTAGCTATAAAACGTCATTAGGTAAAATTACTGGTTACGGCTATTTATTAGAAGTAGATAATAGTACTGAAAACGGTTTAGACACCTTTGGTATTCGTTTAAATGGCGGTACGTCATTAGGTGAGCAAAAAATAACTTACCAATTAGAATACGCACAACAAAATTCAGATACGGCAACAACCTCTTTTTCTGCTGACTATATGTTAGCTGAAGTGGGTACTTCATTTTCAGGAGTAGCTTTAAAAGTAGGTTACGAGTTATTAGGCTCTGATGATGGAAATTATGGTTTTTCAACGCCACTAGCGACATTACATAAGTTTAATGGTTGGTCAGATCAATTTTTAGCGACACCTAAAGAGGGGTTAGCAGACTTGTATGCTAGCGTTGGTGGTAAATTATCGGGTGGTAACTGGGCGTTGGTTTACCATAAATTTGATGCTGATCAAGCATCAGCAGCCGTAGATGATTTAGGCTCGGAAATTGATGCGGTTTACTCAAAGAGTTTTACTAAAAACTATACAGCAGGTATTAAATTAGCGGCGTACTCTGCAGGTGATATTACATCAGGTAAAGTAGATACCAATAAAGTCTGGGTTTGGTTTAACGCTAAATTTTAAGAAATTTAACAGCTAACGCTATTAAAAACATAAAAATTGAAAAGACTAATATGTAATGTATTAGTCTTTTTTTGCTAGAGCATTTTATATTGGGAAAATAAATGATCGAGTAATAACGAATATTGACAGAGAAAATTAATCTAAGCATTGTTATCGTAAAACTTGCCAACCTGAGAAAATGTTTATTGGTGACAGAAATATCCAGTATTTTCTATTAAATTTTACTCGTTAAAATTGATTCATTTTGTGGTCTTTTAAGGTAAGGTAAGCAAAAAAGATTGTATCGTTTGATTGTGTTGTTATAGAAGTAATAGCGCTCTCACTTTATACCTTCTGAAAAAGATATTGAATTCTTGGGAGAGGATTATGAAGTCAATTGAAAATATTTTGGTCGTGATGGACTCTAGCAGTGAGCATCACGCAGCTTTAATACAGGGAATTAAAGTAGCTCAAAAAACATCAGCCAGTATTAAATTATTTCTTGTCGCGTACAATCGTCAGTTTGTAAGTCACTGGAATTTCAATCAAACGCAATTAGACAGTTTAAAGAACGATTATTTAGCGTCGCAGCGTACTTGGTTAGAAGCATTTGTGCCTGATATTGAAGCATTAAATATTAAGGTAGAGGTTAATGTGGTTTGGCATGCCGATGTTAGCAGTGCTATTTTAGCTGAAGTTTCAACTAGTAATATTTCTATGGTGATTAAATCAACTAAAAAAGATTCTCTTATCAATAAAGTATTTTTTACTCCGAATGACTGGCAATTACTAGAGCATTGTAATGTACCCTTATTATTAACTAAAAATATTAGTGATTACTCTTATCAAAAAATTATGGCAGCTGTTAATCCCGATATAAGTCACGATCAAGCCGATGATTTGGATGTGGATATTGTTGAAGCCGCGCAAGAGATTGCTAAAATTTACAATGGTACCGCCCATGTTTGTCATTGTTATGAGCCAATCGATATTAAGTTATGGCAGAGTTTGAACTCAGCTGATTTAGCTCAAGAATTAGTAGATGAAAATTTTAATGATTACAGTAATGCCACTAAAAAACACCACAAAATAGTCTTTGATAAATTATTAAGTAATTTTAATTTTGATGATGAATGTATGCACTTAATACCTGGTATACCTAAAGATGAATTACCTTTATTTGCAAAAGAAGAAAAAGTAGATTTATTTGTTATGGGTATGAATAATAATGGAAAATTTATTGGTAATACTATTGAAGAAGTACTTGGGCATATCGATTGTGATATTTTGTCTATTCGCTCTAAAGACAATGTAGATTAATTGTCAGTTAAAATATATTTTAAACTCGCGCGTAAAATACCCAAAAGTTAATAAGCATCGTGGGTGTTTTATAGTCATTGAGAAAGGGTTTCGTGTAGAATTTTAGTTTTAAGGTAAACTCATGTTTTTTAAATTTAGGTAATGTAATAACTTAAATGCACTACTTGAGTGAATTGAGTGAACCTATGTTTCTTCACAATTATTTTTACATTGTCCATATAGATACAAACAATGATTAATTAGTTTCATTTTGTATTTTACGGCGATAGCTTTTTGTTGTTGTTCAATCACGCTGTCTTCAAATTCTATTATCTTGCCACAATTTAAATAAATTAAATGCTCATGATGTTTTTATTACTTAGATCAAACAGTGACTTAATTCCATCAAGATGGAGTTGGTTAACAATACTTGCTTCATCAGATTGATTAAGCACCCTATAAACAGTAGCTAAGCCAATATCTTCATTAGACTACTAATAATAGCTTGTATACATTTTGTAAACTTTAAATTTCATTATAGTTATCTTTATTATTGAGAATAGTTATCATTTATATATAATGTCGTGATTAATTATTACTAAAGGAAAATATAAATGAAATTAGGCTCAAAAAATATTCAAAAGCTATTAACAAGTTTAGTGTTAATCGCTGGCTTTACGGCATTTCAAACGGTTGCTAACGGCGACGTTGGAGAGCATGTAAACCATCTTTCAGATAACATTAAAAAATATGAAGAAGAAGTTAATTGGTTAACAAGCAAAGTTGATGGCATTGTAACTACTTATCAAAAAAGTGGTGCTAAAGCTGCTCACCCTGAAGCGTTAATGGAACACTGGGAAGCGGTTGATTTTCATGCGGCAATTGAAACGAATTACGTACTTATTTATGCGTCAATTTGGCAAGGTTTATACGCGGTTAAAGGTAGCATTGATGAGAAGTCTTCAATAGCTGACGTTAAAGCAGAAGAAGCAAAATTAAACAAAGCATTATGGCAAGCATTAGGTGCGGTTAAGATGGCTGCTAAATATCAAGATGCTGGCTTGTTAGCGCAAGTTAAAACAACAGAAGAAGCGCCTAAAAACTCAATTGAAGCACTTGTTGTTATTGATGAAAAAATTCATTCAGTTGTGGCAAAATATGCAGAACAATTAATTGATACTGCCACGACTATGGTACATGATACTTACCTTAATTTATTTGAAGGCGTTGAAGGCGAATTAATTGCAATAGATGCCAATTTAGTTGAAGACTTAGAAAAAGATTTTAACGTAACTTTACCGTTAGCGATTAAAAATAACAAAAGCGTTGATGAAGTACGTGACATTGTAACGGCTATGAGCACTAAACTAAGTAAAGCAAAAATGTTATTAGAAAATAAAGAAAAAAATAAAAAGGATGTATTCTAATTTATGCAACGTAGAACATTTATTAAAACCCTATCTTATTTAGGTGTTGTAAGCGCGCTCCCATTTTTGTCTGCACAAAGTTTTGCAGCGCCTAGTAAAGCTATTTCGGTAGATGATTTACCTGAGTTAACAGGGGAGCTGACCTTATATCTAGGCCGAGGTGAGGGTGGTTTATATGAAGATGTTCTTAATGCCATAAAAAAGCGTAATCCTAATTTTACATTACGTATTCGTCGCGGACCTACAGCTGCTTTAGCTAATACCATTATGGCAGAAGCTAAAGCGGGAGTTCGCCAAGCGGATTTGTTTTGGGCGGTTGACTCAGGCGCTATCGGGCAAATTGTAGGTGCTGGTTTAGCGCAAAAATTACCTAATGATTTAACTGAGCAATTACAAAGCGAATTTCGTTTTAATGATTGGGCGCCTATTTCTGGTCGCATCCGTACCTTACCGTATAACCCGACACGGGTAACGGCTGATAAAGTACCTGATGATATTATGGCGTTGCCAGATTCTGACTTGTCTATCGCTTGGGCACCAGCTTATGCTTCATTTCAGTCGTTCATAACAGCCATGCGTATACTTGAAGGTGATGACGCGACAACAAAATGGCTAAAAGCCATGAATAAAAAAGCCAAAAAATACGCAGGTGAGTTAGGTGTGGTGATGGCGGTTGAACGTGGTGAAGTGGATGTGGGGCTAGCCAATCATTATTACACGCTACGACTTAAATCAGGTAAGCCAGATGCAAACTTAGATCTAGCGTTCACTAAAAATGATGCCGGTTGTTTAGTTAATGCCTCAGGTATCTTGGCATTAAAACAAAGTAAAACAGCAACCGACTTTATGCGTTATTTACTGTCGAAAGAAGTGCAAACGTATTTATCAGGCGAAGCCTATGAAATACCATTAGCGGGACAATTACCACCACCGAGTGGTATTCCAAGTTTGACAGAAATTTCTCCCCCTGCGATTGACTTAACTAAATTAGCAGATTTAAGGCCAACCTTAGTATTAATGCGTAATGCAGGAGTGCTATAATCCGCATCAATATCGCTTTATGATCGGAAGTACGCATTAAATATGTTTAAAACATTGTTTCAAGCTTTGAAAAACACTCTAAATCCTTGTATTAAACGTTGGCCATTGTCTTATAGTTTGTCGTTAATTATTGCGTCTCTGGCCTTTTTCCCAGTCATTATTCTATTTACTCTTGCATCAGACAGCGTACAAATGTTTGATGCACGTAACCTTGATATTCTAAGTAATACACTACTGTTAATGCTATTTACAGGGGGAGGCGCTGTAATTATTGGCGTGCCATTAGCGTTATTATTAACTTATGTAAATATTCCATGGCGACGTTTTTGGTTAATTTTGTTAACGGCGCCGCTAGCTTTACCTAGCTATTTAGGCGCGTTTACCTTTTACGCTGCCTTTGGTGCCGGTGGCGAAATTGAAAATATGCTTGGCATTACCACACCTGCGGTAAATGGTTTATTTGGCTCAAGCTTGATCATGGTGTTATACACCTATCCATTTGTTTTATTAAGTACGCGTTCAGCATTAAGTAGTTTAGATGCCAGTCAGGTTTACGCGGCAAGAACATTAGGCATGTCATTATTACCGAGTATTTGGTTTGTGGTATTACCGCGTATTCGAAATGCCATTACAGGTGGTGCCTTACTAGCGGCCATGTATGCTTTGTCTGATTTTGGTACGCCTGCCATTATGGGGCTAAACACCTTCACCAGTGAAATTTATGTAGAATACAATGCCTTTGGTTTAAGTCAGGCTGCGATGTTGTCGTTACAGTTATTAGCGGTAGTTGCCTTGATGTTGTATATGGAATCGAAGGTTAACGTGAGCAAAGAACCTCCCGGTAGACATTTAACTTTTTGGCCTAGCCCTTGGCAAACCAAGTTATTATTACTTGCTACCTTGCCTGTTGTGATCTTTTCTATCTTTTTACCGTTAGCGGTATTTTCTTTATGGTTATGGCGTGAAGGCGTCTCGTCTTTTGATATTCAATATGCCATCAATTCAGGTTACGCCTCATTAATTGCTGCCGTAGTCGCGGTTATTTTTGCATTGCCTTTAGCTTATGCTGCTACCAAAGGTAAAGCGGGTCGCATAATGGAGCGCATTACCTTTATAGGTTTTGGTATTCCCGGTATCGTTATGGGCACTGCGTTAGTGTATACCGGTTTACAGTTACCATTTTTATATCAAACATTAGGCTTGTTGATATTAGCGTATGTTTTAAGGTTTTTACCTTTAGCTGTTGGTACCATACGAAGCTCAACTGAAAGTTTAGATGGCGCTTTGGTGAACGCGGCTCGTGTTTTAGGTGCTAAACCTAAAGAAGCATATCGCCGAATTACGTTGCCATTAACCATGCGAGGTGTTGTTGCTGGTGCTGCGTTAGTCTTTTTAGAAGTGATGCGTGAATTACCTGCCACCTTATTATTAGGCCCAATTGGCTTTGAAACCTTATCTACTTATTTATGGCGTGTATACGAAGCCGGTTATTTTGGTAGGGCAGCTATTCCAGGGCTATTACTTTTCTTCATCTCAGGTTTAGGGTTAGCCATTATGTTTAGTACCGAACGTTGGGGCAGTGTTACGTTAAATGAAAGGTCGTCTCGTTAATGATTACAATTAATAACTTATCCATTAAATATGATCGCACTACCGTGGTTGATAGCCTAAACCTTGAGTTAGCAAGCGATGAAATACTGATGCTAGTTGGTCCAACTGGCTGTGGTAAATCAACTATCTTAAAAGCGTTAGCGGGATTAATTCCTATTGCTGATGGTGAAATATGTCACCAAGACTGGCAGGCGACTACTACAGATTTTATTGCTCCAGAAAAACGTAATGTGGGTATGGTGTTTCAAGATTTCGCCTTGTTTCCGCATTTAACCGTAGAGCAAAATATCGCGTTTAGATTAACGGATAACAGCCAAGCAGATCGCTGGATAGAATTATTAGGCTTACAGGCTTTTCGTCATGTTAAACCTAATAATTTATCTGGCGGACAAAAACAACGGGTAGCCTTAGCACGTACCTTAGCGCATCAACCCGCTTTCGTTTTATTAGATGAGCCTTTATCAAATTTAGATGCTGCCTTAAAAGATGATTTACGTTGGGAAATTCGTAGCGCATTAAAAACAGCAGGTATTCCTGCTATTTGGGTAACTCATGATCAAGAAGAAGCGCTGTCAGTAGGTGATCGTGTTGGCGTATTACGCGCCGGTAAATTAGAGCAAATAGATCAGCCAGAGCGTTGTTATAACGAGCCGGTTAATCACTTTGTCGCGAGATTTTTGGGGGAAACAAATTTTATTGACGCCGAAATTACCGCCGATAAAAAATGTATTATTGATGCATTAGGTTATGAGCAGGTTTTTGATGAAGTCTCATTGTTAGGAAAGGTCGATTTATTATTACGACCAGAAGACTTTTCTGTAGAGATTAATGACGGGCAAGACGCTGAGCCAAGTAAAAAAGGTGAAGGCAAGGTTTTCTCAATGCGCTATGAAGGTAGTAGTCGGTTGTATCAAATTAACGTGGGTGATAACTTATTGAAAGTAAGAACTCGTCACGATATAAAATTAGCAGAAGGGCAGTCAGTTTACTTAAAAATAACAACGACTAAGCCTATTACCGTACTTAAAGAAGAATAATGTAAAGTACTTTTTTTAGTTCTAGCCTTGTTAGGTAACAATTTATAAGCACACTTTAGCATCAACGATGAAAGTAGAGAAAATATTTATTAGATAAAGATTTATTAAACCGATCTCAGGTTAACCACTAAAGCCCATATCTCATTAGATATATGGGCTTTTGATATATTCACCTTGATACAATGATATTGATTCTTAATTGCATTTGTAGGATGATTACTCTCATTATATCACTTACAATTTTTGAGAACTTATGCGCTTCTATCAACGCTTTTTTTATTGCAGTTTATTTTTATTATTACACGCATTTACTGTCAATGCGCAATCATCTGATGTACGTGTGGTAACGCACAAATTAACAGCTAGTTCATTAACGTCAGATTTAGTGTTAAGTGGTACGTTAAAACCTTTACGCAAAGCAGATTTATCTATTGCCGTTGAATCACTCGTTACTGCATTGCATGTTGATGTAGGCTCAAACGTTAAGAAAGGCGATTTATTGCTTGAGTTAGACAATGAATTAGCAAAACAGCAACATATACGAGCATTAGCACAAGTTGATGAAGCTGAAACACTAACCAAAGAAGCCAAGCGTTTATGGGATGAGGGCTTACGTTTACAAAAGCAAAGCCATATTGCCCAAAGCGAAATTAGCGCACTTGAAAGTAATGTAACCTTAGCTCAATCTCGACTTGCGCAAGCTCATGCCGATGCGTTTATTGCCGCTAAAAACTTAAATGACCATAAACTTTACGCACCTTTTGATGGTGTTATTAGCGCACGTTGGACTGATTACGGACAATGGTTAACTCGCGGCGACCAAGTCTTTACCTTAGTCTCATTAAATAACCTTCGCCTTGATGTGCAATTACCACAAGAGCAACTCAATAATATAAAAAACTTACAATCTGTGAGTATGCAACTAGATAGTCAGCCAAATATTCAAATTCCTGCTCGTATTGATACTTTATTAACCGTAGGTGATAGCGCCCGTAGCTTTTTAGTACGTGTTATGACTGATAAAGAATCACCGTTACTTTTACCTGGTGTATCGGCACAAGCATTGTTTAACTTTGAACATCAGAAAAATGCGGTAATACTGCCAAAAGATGCCGTTTTACGTAATGTCGATGGGAACTATACAGTGTTTGTAGTGAAAGATGGTATAGCCAAACGACGTAGCATTGTTTTAGGTAAACTGGGTAAGAATGGTTATCTCATTGAAAATGGCTTAATGGCTAATGAATTGGTGGTGACTCGCGGTAATGAACTGCTAATCGATGGCGCTTCCGTAGCTATCGTCAATGAACTGGAACTAGCACAATGATAGATAAAGCAGTTAATCAGGGGCGTTTATTAAGTGTTGTTGTTTTAATTATTTGTATTCTGGGTATTGTTGTCGCGCAGCGGATGCCGGTACAAATGATCCCCAACCTCGAAACACGTATTATCAGTGTTGTAACAGGCTGGCCGGGTGCAACGCCACAAGATATTGAAAAAGAAATTCTACTGGAACAAGAACGTTATTTACGCTCATTACCTAATTTAAGTCGTATGGAGTCGTTTGCTTCCATGGGCGAGGCGGTGGTTGAATTAGAGTTTCGTTTTGGTGTTGATGAAAATGAAGCGTTAATCCGTGTATCTAATGCGTTAAGTCAAGTCTCTAGTTATCCTGAAAATGTAGACCAACCACGCTTGTTTAGTGAGTCATTCTCTGAAAATGCTTTTATGTATTTCGCGGTGTTCCCTAAATTAGGTAATCCTCAACACCTTGATATGGACATGATCAGTGATTTTATTGATGACAATGTACGTCCAAGGTTAGAGCGAGTTTCTGGTGTATCGCAAGTCACCATGAATGGAACCTTACGACAAATTCAAATTCACATAGACCCAGCAAGTTTAGCGCAACGCAATATCAGCATTAATGACGTTAATTCAGCCATTCGCGCACGTAATAAAGATGTATCAGCAGGGGATTTAAATGACGGTAAACGTCGCTATTTAATCCGTACCAAAGGACGTTTTGATCAACTTGATGATTTAAATAACTTGATCATAGCTCACAGAGAGGGCGCTAATATTCGCCTAAAAGATGTAGCCGAAGTACGGTTAGATCATTATGAAAAGCGTGGCTTTGCCATTGTTAATGGTGAGCCTGCTTTTACTATGGCAGTGAAACGTGAGCAAGGCTCTAATGTTATTGATATTAAACGAGTCATGTTACAAGAAATTGATAAAATAACAGTAGACTTACTTGAGCCTAACGGTTTGAGAATATATAAAATTGGCGATGATGTTCGTTATGTCGAATCTTCAGTGAAGAATGTATTCACCAATTTATGTATCGGTGCTTTACTCGCCACGCTTGTTATGTACTTCTTTTTACGCTCTGGTCGAGCTACCTTAATATGTTTAATGGGCATCCCCGTTTGTACTATTGCGTCCTTTATTGGTTTAGCCACTTTTGATCGTACCATAAATGTTATTTCTCTTGCGGGTATAGCATTCGCAATAGGCATGACTGTAGATAACAGCATTGTTGTGTTAGAAAGTATCGAACAAGCAAAACGACGCGGGTTAGATCGCCTTGAAGCCGCCATTATGGGCGTTAAAGAAGTATGGAGTGCGGTACTTGCCTCTAGCGCGACAACGGTATTAGTTTTTTCGCCCATTCTTTTTATCGAAGAAGAAGCAGGGCAGTTATACTCTGATATCGCCTTAGCTATTTCTGCCGCTATAATCGCATCTATGTTGTTTGCTTTATTTGTTGTTCCTGCGGCTAGTGCAGCGATAGGTGGACGGGTAACGGATGCAAATAATTCAACCAATGAAAGTGTCCTTCTAAGATTAACACGTTGGATATGCGTAAACGCAAAACGACGTTATTCGACTATGATAGTGAGTGTGTTGTTAAGTCTTGGTTTAGCAATAATATTTATGCCTGCCGCAGAATACTTACCCGAAGGTGAAGAGCCTAAAGCATTCAGTAAAATGATCGCGCCACCGGGTTATAACATTGATGAAATGCAACGCATCGCGAAAGAAATTCAAGTTAAATTAGATCAAGCGCAAGCAGATGAAGACTATGATCAAACTGACAATATTCTTCCGCCATTAAAATACTATTTAATGCGCATTAGTGCAGGGCAGCTTTGGGTAATGAGTGAGCCACGTAATGGTGATGATATTGACATCATGATGAATGCTTTAGTGACACTTTTTGAAAGCTATCCAGGCATGAGGGCATTTTCTGCACGAGGCTCTATTATTTCAAGTAATCAAGGTGGCACCAGAGCCGTCGAATTAAGTATTACTGGCGCGAACTTAGCTGCACTTTATGACACCGCTCACCATGCTATGCGCCGAGCGAAAAGCGTATTTGAAAGCCCGAGAATTGACTCATCCCCAGCATCTTTATCCCTTGACCAACCGTTAGTTGAAATTAGACCCCACTGGGAGCGATTAGCTGAATTAGGCTTTAGTGCCAGTGAGTTTGGTTTTATTGTTGCGGCGTACAGCGATGGCGCTTTTGTTGGTGAATTTATTGATGGTGACGATAAAGTTGATATGTTTTTATTTAGCACCGCAGGCAATCATCAAACATTAGCTGAGCTTGCGCAAGTACCTATTAGAACACCTAATGGTCACGTATTACCTTTATCATCGTTAGCAGAGCTGCGTGAAACGGTTGATAGTGAACAGCTACGCCGTGTCAATGGCCAACGTACTGTTTCGGTTTATATTATTCCTCAAGACGATGTTGCTTTAGAAACGGCTGTTGATAAAGTTCGTACAGAACTAATTCCACAACTTAAAGCGAATGGAGAGCTACCTACAGGCGTTTCTATTAATATTGCCGGTGCGGCTGATGATCTTGCATCTACACGGGCAGCGCTGTTTAGCAATTTTGTTATCGCCTTACTATTAATTTACTTATTACTGGTGATGATTTTCTCACATTGGGGATATCCGCTATTAATATTAACCACAGTACCATTAGGTATTGCGGGTGGTTTAGTGGGTTTGGTTGCTAGCAACAATATTGGCGTACTATTATCAACAATGGGCATTGCTTCGGGTTACCAAGCGTTAGATATGATAACCATGCTTGGCTTTGTTATTTTGTTGGGGACGGTTGTGAATAACCCTATATTAATTGTTGAACAAACGCGACGTAATATACACACAGGTAAGTTGCCGATACTACAAGCAGTACAAGATGCTGTTTCAACACGATTACGTCCTATTCTTATGTCGACTACGACAACCATATTTGGTCTTGCGCCACTGGTATTCATACCGGGAGAGGGAACCGAATTATATCGAGGCGTTGGCATTGTTGTATTATTTGGCTTACTCGCTTCAATGATATTGACCTTGAGCTTTTTACCTTGTTTATTGGTTGAGGTATTTAATATTTCTGATAAATACCAAAGTAAAAAAAACTAACCAATAAAGAACCAGTTCATAAAATTCAGCACAGCAAAGGATAGCGTTGCTATAGTGATTAAACAGTAAATAACAGATCAGCGCTAAGGGAGTATATGACAAATAAATTCAGAACTGAACAAGATAGTATGGGCGAGCTAAACGTTGCAGCTAATGCGTTATACGCTGCACAAACACAGCGTGCAATTAATAACTTCCCGGTAAGCGGTCAATCAATGCCAGAAAAATTTATAAAAGCGTTATTACTTATAAAGTCGGCAGCAGCACAAGCAAATGTAAATCTTGAACAAATTTCTGCAGAAATGGGAAAAGCTATTAAAGAGTCAGTGGTTAAAGTAAGTGAAGATCCTAACTTAATGTCTCACTTTCCTGTTGATATATATCAAACAGGGTCGGGCACAAGTACCAACATGAACGTTAACGAGGTGTTATCTACAGTCGCTAGCGAAATATATAAAGCAAAAGTGGGGGCTAATGATCATATTAATTATGGTCAAAGTAGTAATGATGTAATACCGACAGCTATTCATGTGAGTGCATCTATAGCGCTTCAACAAGATCTTATCCCGTCATTAGAGCATTTATCGAAAAGCATTCGTGTAAAGGCAGAAAAAGTACATCATCATATAAAAACTGGTCGTACACACTTAATGGATGCAATGCCAGTAAGGTTTAGTCAAAGTTTATATGCTTGGGCAGATCAAATAGATCAAAATATTAATCGATTAAAAGCAATTCAACCTGATATTCAAAGCCTTGCACAAGGTGGTACCGCTGTCGGTACAGGAATTAATGCTCACCCAGACTTTGCTAATGTTTTTAATAAAATATTAAGTGATATGACAGGTATCGAGTTTACACCGGCAAAAAACTTTTTTACGCATATTGGCTCTCAAGATATTGCTGTGGCTTTGTCTGGCCAACTAAAAGCGGTGGCTGTTACCATTATCAAAATATCTAATGATTTACGTTGGATGAACTCTGGTCCTCTAGCTGGTTTAGGTGAAATTGAACTAGAAGCATTACAGCCAGGATCTTCTATTATGCCGGGTAAAGTTAACCCTGTTATTCCTGAAGCAGCAGCAATGGTAGGGGCTCAAGTTATTGGTAATGATGCTGCTATTACTGTGGCAGGGCAATCAGGTAATTTTGAACTTAATGTTATGTTGCCATTGGTTGCAAATAACTTGTTGTCATCTATTGAAATATTAGCCAATGTTAGTGTGTTATTAGCTGACAAAGCTATTGCTACTTTTGTTGTGAAAGAAGAAAAAATAACTGACGCACTAACAAGAAACCCTATTTTAGTTACCGCACTAAACCCTATTATAGGTTATGAACTAGCTGCAAAAATAGCTAAGCAAGCTTATAGCGATGGTCGTCCTATTATTGATGTAGCTGAGCAATATACTGATCTAAGTCGTGGAGAATTAGAGCTATTATTAGATCCGAAAAAGTTAACTGAAGGCGGTTTAGGCTAGATTTTAGCTCACTACTATTTCCTCGAAAAAACTAAGGCACTCTATTATTAAACAGAGATCGGGTTAACTATATACACAAAAAATTATTTATATGAAATGGTATAATACCAATTTGATTAAGTTCTTTCCCACTCAGCGAGAATTAAAAGGCTTAGAGGCAAGGCATTGATTGAAGAGAATGGTTGTTCAGGAGAAT
>NZ_JAHKPR010000022.1:154595-154753 GCF_018860585.1 Colwellia sp. E2M01 | reverse complement strand
TAATCAGATTGGTATAAAAGGATATATTAATATTTTAGTCAGATCTGAATACGTGTTTCCCCTTTTAAAATGGACTCTCTTTTTATTGAACGAAAATGACCTTTTAGGTAAAATGGTATTACCAAGTTAGAGTAGTAAATTTTAATCTCAACTTTTAA
>NZ_JAHKPR010000022.1:137537-154504 GCF_018860585.1 Colwellia sp. E2M01 | reverse complement strand
TTAATCTCAACTTTTAATCCCACTTTAAATTACTAATGTTAAGGAAGACATGTGAAGTCTGTTTGTTTGAAATATAGTTTAAGTTTTTGTTTAAGTTTATTCGCTATATTAGTTAGTACCTCCGCACATTCTAAACCATTAACCTTTGCCGATTATGCCGCACTACCGGCTACAAGTATGGTGGTTACTTCTCCTTCAGGAAATAGAATCGCTTACCGTCAAACCGCAAAGGGGAAAGATAACTTAATTGTTATCGATATCAATAAAGGCAATATAATTAGTGCCGTAGCCATCGATGCAGTAGACCCTGATCATATTTACTTTATTGATGATCAACGTTTAATGTTAAGAGCTTCGCAAAATAGGCGTTTATATGGTTATAAAGGCATGCACGATATCAGTGTGGCTTATTCGTTTAATCTTGAAAATGGTAAATTCCATCAAGTTTTAACTGCAGGTCAAGGCACCTACTCAGGGCAAAGTAGGCTTGGTAATATTGTCGGTGTATCGGCTGATCATAAATATGCATACATGCCTGCATGGGAGAGTACGACTAATTATGCGCTGTATAAGGTTAATCTCACCAAGCGAAGAACGCCAAGAGTTTATAAACATGGTACTTCAGATACCGCAGACTTTTTTGTAGGCGATAATGGTGAAGTGTTAGCGCGTGAGCGCTATAACAACGACAGTAATAACCATCAACTAGAAGCATTGATAGATGATGAATGGGTTGTTATTTTTAAAGAAGAAGCAGAAATACGCCATGTTGACTTTGTTGGGGTTACACCAGATAAAAAAAGCTTAGTAATGAAACGCCACAATGACGAATATGGGCGTTGGGCTTATCACACTATAACTTTAAAAGACGGCACTATTTCAAAAGCTATTTTTAGTCGTAAAGACCGTGACGTCGAAAACGTATTAAGTGATATTAATCGCGTCGTTTATGGGGTTAAGTATTCTGGCTTTAAACCTAGTTATGAGTTTTTCAATAAAGATTTAAATAATCTTATGGAAGGAATAAATAAAGATATTCCAGGGGCTTCTTTAACTATTGCTGACTACACACCTGATTGGTCTACTATAATTTTATTGATGCAAGGTGAAGGGAGTTCAGGGAAATATATACGTTATAAAAATGGCAAATTAGATTTACTTGCCGATGCTCGTCCTAATATTAAATCAGAACATGTTAACCCTGTACAAGTAGTCAACTACAAAGCTCGAGATGGTTTGAATATTCCCGCACTTCTAACGACCCCCTTAGGTAAGTCTTTAGATAACCTGCCTACTATAATGTTACCTCATGGTGGTCCTGAGTCATATGACACTATTGGTTTTGATTGGTTAGCACAATATTTTGCTAGCCAAGGTTACTTAGTTGTACAACCACAGTTTAGAGGCTCTGATGGTTTTGGCTCTGAGCACTTGGAAAAGGGGCGTGGTGAGTGGGGACGAAAAATGCAAGATGACTTAACTGATGCCATTAATCTTTTAGTTAAAGAGAAAATAACCGATCCTAAGCGTGTTTGTATTGTTGGTGCAAGTTATGGTGGTTATGCCGCATTAGCGGGTGTTGCCTTTACTCCTGAAATATATAAATGTGCGATCTCAATTAATGGCGTATCTGATATTCCACAAATGTTAAAGAAAGATCGACGAAAATTGGGTAAATATCACTGGGTAGTCTCTTACTGGGATCGGGTTATTTCAAATGGTAATTTAGAAGAAGATCATCTTGAAAAGATATCGCCCATTAACTCAGTTAAAAATATAACAGCACCGGTATTATTAATACATGGTGAGCATGATTTAGTCGTATCGTTTGATCAATCTGATGATATGTTTGATGAAATGGAAGATGAAGATAAGGACGTTACTTTTGTTGAATTAGCGAAAGGTACTCATTATTTAAGTAACCCAGAAAACAGAGTTAAAGCACTAGAAGCAATTGATAAATTTATTAAAAAGAACTTGTAACTACAATAATTAAACTTACAACAGGGCCGAATGTAAAGCCCTGTTGTATATCAGTTAAGGAACAGCTGGAATGTTAGTTTAGCTAGCACGTTTAAATTGACGAAACAGTAATAAAGCTACCATGGTCAATATTCCTATTAATGAATTACTGCCAGCTTGAATATAAGTCTCGCTATAGTAACCGTCACTGTATATTTCAACGTACTCTACATATTCTGGATCATAATCACTACTTTCTAGTGGAAGTGCATATAAACTATTACTATCATCACTGCTATATGTTGTCATAATATTTGGGTTGCCCTGCACATATAAGTCAATTAATACGTCATAATGATTGCTATTAAAGCCTTGCTCTAAAGTACTAACAACCTCAAATGCATCATCTGTACTTTCTCCGTGAATAACAAAACTGTCGGTACTGTAATAATGTAGCCAAGGCCCACCGTTTCCACTTAAATATAATTCAGCGTAAACTACAGCTTGATCATATGGATTTACATAAATTAAATCGGCATCGAAGGTAACACTAAAAGTTTGGTAATAACTGTCGCCATCACTATCTTCGATAAGTTGGGCGTAACCATCATAAATAACAAAATTATCTTCATAAAATCTTATCAGGGAGGTTTTAAGTGACTTTTTTACTGATAAGTTTACTGAATTAAAATCACTTGACTGTTCACGTGCTTGTTTAATTTTTTGCTTAGTTACTTCATCACGAGTACGATTTAAACTACTGGTAGTCGTAGTTTTATTGGCACTATCTTCATTATTTACTGCGTTTACTGCTTGGGTATTATCATAGCTTTTTATCACGGTAGTATTTACTTGCTCAGCAAAGCTAGAATAAGAAAATAATAAAAAAGTAAGGACAACAATAGCGGTGACTATTAACTTTAACGAAAACATTGCCGCTAGATGTAATATGTTTTTTGTTCCATGCTTTTTTATTCCATGATTTTTTGTTCCATGAATAATCACGTTGTTTTGTAAGCTTGCTTGTTTGGTTATATTACTCATTACTAAATCCTTCATACGTTGATTTAATGTTATTAAAACGCAACGTAAATGAACTCAAGCTGAACAAGTAAATCACTTATTCTATGTTGTTTGTCGTAACTGTAGCTATAGAAGTAGCGTTATTTTCTTTGCTTGATAATGTAGCCGCTCAGAAGGTGTTCAGGAAATATTCAGCTTAATAGTGATAGCATATCGTTAAAGAAGGTTTATTTGCTTGCTGCATTATTTTACACTGAGTGCCCTAGTCGTATGAACTATGTTCTTATATTCTCCGCTGTGAAGTTAGGTATTGAAATGATATTACGCGTTCTATTATTAACACTGTTAATAAGTGCATGTGCCTTGAGCACGCCAAATGCGCTGGCGGCAAAATCGCCTAAAACTATTAGCTCGCAACAAGCGGCAAAAATAGTACAAAGCCATTTCGGTGGTAAAATATTAAAAGTGCAAAAAGTTAACAATATTTATAAAGTTAAAATTGTTAAAGCTAACGGCCAAGTAACGTCAAAGAAAGTTAATGCAAGTACCGGACAAATAGTTGGTAATTAGCCGATAATTAGCCGTGAAATAGCCAAGTAACAAGGAACAGTAATGCGTTTACTCTTAGTAGAAGATGATCAAGCGTTACAAGCTGAGCTTCAACAACAACTGTTATTACAAAATTATTCAGTAGATGTTGCGAGTGATGGCGAAATCGCCTTATTTCAAGGCCTTGAATATGATTATGATATTGCCGTTATTGATTTAGGTTTACCTAAAATAGATGGTGTGAGTGTTGTTAAAGCTTTAAGAGAAAAAGCTCGTAATTTTCCTATTTTAATTTTAACAGCACGTGATAGTTGGCAAGATAAGGTTGCCGGTTTAGATGCAGGCGCTGATGATTACCTCACTAAACCTTTTCACGTTGAAGAGCTTAGCTCGCGATTAAACGCACTGATCAGGCGTAGTGCCGGCAAAGCTAGCACACTGATTAATAACGGCCCTTATTGTTTAGATATTGCAACATCACAAGTATTATTTGAACAAGAGGCTGTCAGTTTAAGTGCTCATGAATTTAAAGTATTCAAATACTTAATGCTACATATTGGCGAAGTGGTATCTAAAACTACCTTAACCGAACATATTTATGATCAAGACTTTGACCTAGACTCAAATGTTATTGAAGTATTCATCCGTCGTTTACGTAAAAAATTAGACCCTCAAAGTAACTATAATTTTATTGAAACTAAGCGTGGTCAAGGCTATCGCTTACTTAACTTTTCTGATCAGGGCTGATCTTGTTAGCAACTACTTTTTCCTTTTTTAAACTTAACACCACTACTTTTTTAAATTCTTTAAAAGTACGTTTAATGCTGAGCATGTTAGTGATGGTACTTTTAATATTACCCACGATTACTTTCATTATTATGAATTCATTTGAACAACATATGAACCAAAGTATAGAAAATGAATTGAGTGCTTATAGTTATTCAATTTTGGCGGTAGCAGAAGTTGAGCAAGCAAGTTTAGTTATGCCAGAGGTCTTGATTGAAAATCAGTTCAACGTTACTGATTCAGGCTTATATGCCTTTATTTCATCTCCTGTTTTACAACCGAAAAAAAATATTGGCGCTTTAACTCTCGAAGATAAAATACTCTGGCGATCACAATCGTCACTTACTCTTAACCTATCTACTATGTTAGCTAAGTTAATAACGAGTGATCTCACTAATGAGTATACTCCGCTAGCAATGGGAGATAAGTCATTCTCGACTGTAAATATCAATAATAGCCTTTATTTTATTTACAGTTTTTCGGTAAGTTTTACTGATGAAGAACAGAGCTTTCCGATTATTGTGCATATTGTTCGCGACAAACAAGCATTTACTCACCTGATAAACAACTTTGAGCAACAACTGTGGCTTGGTTTAACTGTATTAATGTTGGTTATACTGCTGTTACAACTTGCTTGGTTAATGTGGACTTTGAAGCCACTATCTACTTTGCAACAAGAAATACACGCCGTAGAGCGAGGTAAAGCTGAAAAACTCACCAGTACATACCCAAAAGAATTATCGAAACTAACGAATCAAGTTAATCAGTTATTAGCGACTGAACAAAAACAAAGGCAGCGTTATCGTAACGCTTTGTCTGATCTAGCGCATAGTTTGAAAACGCCATTAGCGGTAATGCAAGCGCAAAGTGATGTATCACCGGTTAATCAAGAGCAAATTAACCGGATTAACTCGACTATTGATCACCAACTAAAACGGGCACAAAGTGTGGGGCAATCGTCATGGGTTTTAGGTATAGCAATTAGCCCTATTGTTGATAAATTACTTAATACCTTAGCCAAAATTTATCAACGCGAAGATAAAATCCTCAACTTAACCTTACAAAAAAACTTAACTTTCAAAGGTGATGAAGCCGATTTACTTGAGCTTTTAGGTAATTTACTTGATAACGCTTATAAAGCGGCTAAAAATACTATTAAATTAACGGTTAAGCAGCAAGGTGATGCGTTAATTATTTGTGTTGAAGATGATGGTGTTGGTATTGAAAACGAGCAAATAGAAAGCATTCTTCAACGAGGAATTCGCGCTGATACCTATGATGCCGGACACGGTGTTGGCTTAGCTATTGTTCGAGATTTAGTGCAAAGTTATCAAGGCAAATTAAACATTGGTAATTCAGCAGAGTTAGGCGGTGCTATGTTTACACTTTGTTTTAGCCAAAGTCTATAAAGTAACTTCTACCATTTATTTGAAAAATATTTATTATTTAACCTGATGTGTTGACCTTACCCTAACGCTTTTCTGGCAATGTTTTCGTAATGTTCAGACTGTGTTCAGTTTCACTTTTGTATGCTAAGTCATAAAATTAACAATATATTAAAGGTGAACGTATGAATATTTATTCCACACGTGTAAAAAAATTAGCGGTAATTACTACACTATTATTTGCTTATACAGTAATGTCTCCAGCCAATGCTTTTTCAACCACCACCAATATTGATTATCAACAACAGGCGAACAATCAACAGGAGGTATACTTATCTGACGCTGAGCTGGCTCAAGCTTTAGCCCCGATAGCCTTATATCCTGATACCTTGCTAACTCATATTTTAATTGCCTCAACTTATCCTATTGAAGTCATTGAAGCAGACAGATGGCTAAACCAAAAACTACAAGAAAACTCACAATTATCAGCACAACAACTTGAGGTTTTAGCTGAAGATAAAGACTGGGATGTTAGTATTCAGGCATTACTTTCTTTTCCTAAAGTCCTCAATAAGTTAAGTGATGATTTAAGTTGGATGCAAAATATTGGTGATGCTTTTTTACAAGATGAAGCAAGAGTATTAACCAATATTCAAACGCTCAGACAACAAGCTGAGCAAGCGGGTAGTTTAGATAATATTAACAATGTAAAGATAGTTAAAGAGCAACAAACTATTATTATTGAACCGGCACAAGCTGAAATAATCTATGTGCCTTATTATGATACGCGTGTAGTGTATGGTCGTTGGCACTGGTCAAATTACCCGCCGGTTTATTGGCGTAATCCTTATCGCTATGCTTCTAGTTATGGTTCGAACTATGGTCATTTTTATTGGGGATCGGCGGTAAGAATTAGTACTCACTTTTATTTTTCAGCATTTCATTGGCAAAAACGCCATGTGGTGGTTACGCCACATATTAACTACCGTCAGGTGAGTGGTTATAGCTCTCGCAATAGGTATTATTCGAATAGAAAAATAGTGACCAGTAATCAAGCAAAGCGCTGGAACCACAAACCAACTCATAGAAGAGGCGTTGCGTACAACCATAAAAAAGTACAACAGAGGTATCATGGCTCACGATCAAATGTTCATAGTACTAATACTTATAAAAGAAATTTAAGTCGCAATGCAACTCAAAAAACTACACATAAAACTTTGCGTGATAGCAGAGCCAAAGTTAATACGCAGAGCACTATAAAGCGCAAAAGTAATCATCAGAAACTGGTTGTTAGGACTAAAAACCACCATAGAGCAGAGCAAAAGATTGAGCGTAAATTAGTAAAAAAACATAATACAGAGGCGACTCATTTACACGCTAATCATAAAAATAGTCATCAATCCAAACAGTATAACTCAGTTAATAAACTACGGAATAAACCTAGACGAGCTAACCGACATAATGACAATAAAAAAAGTGTAAAAGTGCGTTAGTTTATATTGACTGAATTCAGGCTTTAAATTATCTGTTTTAAATTATAAGTATCTAAAAAGCGGGTTTTGATGGCTAAAGTATAGGTGATTTATTTGTACTTTTACGTAAAGTCCCCCAAATCCGACACTAACATTAAATAGAATATTCTTACTATGTGAATACGTATTCATCTTTTAATACATATATTTTTGTATGAATTTAAAGCAATCTTGGTTTTGTTAAAACATAAAAATAACATTAAATTAACACTGCTATAGGATTACAATAAAATGAAAAATAACGTATTAAAGTCATTGTTAGCAACAAGTTTAGCATTAGGTTTAACGTGCCAATCACAGGCAGCGTCACAGCCTACTACCTTCGTACATTTATTTGAATGGAACTGGCAAGATATTGCACAAGAATGTGAAACATTTCTAGGACCTAAAGGGTATGCCGCAGTTCAAGTATCACCACCAAATGAACATATTCAAGGCGGCCAGTGGTGGACTCGATATCAACCAGTGAGTTATCAATTAGAAAGTCGCGGCGGAAATCGTGCACAATTTATCGATATGGTTAATCGTTGTAACGCGGTTGGCGTTGAAATATATGTCGATGCTGTTTTAAACCATATGGCAGCAGGCAGTGGTATAGGCACAGCAGGCAGCACTTATGGTAACAAAAACTTCCCTAATTATAGTCCTCAAGACTTTCATAATACTTGTGCAGTTAATGATTATAACAATCGATGGGAAGTACAAAATTGTGAGTTAGTGGGATTAACAGACCTCAATACCAGCGCAACATATGTGCAAGAAACACTAGCAGGTTACTTAAATGACTTACAAAATATAGGCGTTACCGGTTTTAGGCTTGACGCCTCTAAACACATGGCACTAGGTGATATACAGGGCATACTATCAAAAGTTAATGGCTCGCCGTTAATTTTTCAAGAAGTAATCGATCAAGGTGGTGAGGCTATTACCGCCGGAGAATACCAAGGTGCAGGTTTAGTGACCGAATTCAAATATACCACGCAATTAGGTAATGTATTTAAAACCGGCAAGTTATCTTCACTTAGTCAATTTGGTGAAGCCTGGGGGTTTTTACCAAGTAGTTCGGCAGTAGTGTTTGTTGATAACCATGATAATCAGCGTGGTCATGGTGGCGGCGGCAATGTGATTACTTTTGAAGATGGCCGTATGTATGATTTAGCTAATGTATTTATGCTAGCTTACCCATATGGTTATCCAAAAGTTATGTCTAGCTATGATTTTCATGGCGATACTGATGCCGGCGCGCCAGGTGTCTCTGTGCACAATAATGGTAATCTAGAGTGTTTTGCCAGTAATTGGAAATGTGAACATAGATGGAGCTATATTGCGGGTGGTGTAGACTTTAGAAATAACACCGCAGATAACTGGACGACAACAAACTGGTGGGACAATGGCAATAATCAAATCGCTTTTGGTCGTGGTAGCTCTGGTTTTGTAGCAATAAACAAAGAAGACTATACTTTAAATACCACACTATACAGTGATATGGCGCAAGGTACTTATTGTAATGTATTAAAGGGCGAGTTATCTGCTGATGAAAAGAGTTGTAGCGGTGAAACAATTACCGTGAATGTTAACGGGAGTATCAATGCTAACGTCGGCGCTTGGGATGCATTTGCTATTCATCAAGCTGCTAAAATTAATGCCGAGCCTGATGACAATAATAACGAAACCGAGAATTGGCAACGTACTGTGATCTTTATTCAAGCACAAACCGAAAGTGGGCAAGACATGTTTGTTCGTGGCGGCATTGATCATAACTATGCAAATAATAACCTGAACAGAAATTGTCAAACATCGAATTTTGCCTGTGCAATGCCTATTAAGCATAACAACTTAAAGAATCTTACCACCACCCCATGGAAAAACAATGACAGTTATTTAGATTGGTATGGTAGTGAAGCAGGGCAAAGTAGTGAAGCTGAAGGTACGCCGCTTGATTGGACAACTAATGTTTGGCCAGCTAGTTGGGGGGATTTACGCACAGTAACTAATGATGGCTATGGTGAAGACCCACTAAATATTTGGGGTCAACATTATTGGATGTTAGACGTTGATATGGACTGTAATAAAGCCGTTGATAACAAGTTTGAATTAAAAGCATTTGTTAAAAATGGTCAAGGTTGGGAAGGCGATATAAGCCAAGCTAACACACCTTACACTAGTAATAATCATATTGCGGAATGTGGTAAAATTAACACTTTTGGTTTTAATGCTAATAGTGTTGAAAGTAGAGGCTTTTAATTGTTATTTTAATAAAGCTAACTAGACCTTAACTTTTAGTTAATTAGTTAAGGTCTAGTTATTAAATAAAAGACAAAAGCAAATTAAGTGATCCCATATAATATATTTACTGAGTTAGGCGTTACTACTCTTTAGGGGTAGAACATTTAACGCTAAATAATTTAACAATGAACTAATTCAATAAACGTAAGTTATAGCAAAAAACTAATAGATGGATTGCAAAAGCTCACTTGCAACATACCGTGCGGTCGGATATTATTTAACTAATATTTAGTATCACCACTAAGTCATAACCACTAAGACACACCACCGAGATAACGTTATGAGTGTTGCCGAACAAACCCGCCAAAATATTTTGAATGTTGCTGCTGATGAAATACATCATCATGGTTTTAAAGCGACTAGTTTGTCAGTTATTCTTAATCGCTGTGGCATTTCAAAAGGTGCGTTATATCACCATTTTACCAATAAACTTGAGTTGGGTTACGCCGTTTTTGAAGAAGTGTATCAACCTATGTTTTTGCAAGCATGGCAACCGGCTCTATCAACTGACGATCCTATCGAAGGCTTATGTGAATTTTTAACTTCTATCACAGAAAAAATGGCTTGTAATGAAAGCGTTTGTGGTTGTCCGTTGAATAATTTATGTGAAGAAATGGCTAATGTTGATGAAGGTTTTCGCTTACGGATATTGGCGATGCAAGAGCAATTAAATCAATTAATTGTCGATGCATTTGAACGTGTTCGCGATGATTTACGTAACAATATAAAATTCAGTCAAGCGGGTTATTTTATTGCAGCGACTTTAAATGGCGCGAATAGTCTAGGAAAAAGCTCACGTAATAAAGTAGTGTTCACTCAAATTATTGATGAGTTGTGCTGTTATATCCGCGCTTTGAAAAAATAAAATTACTTATCAATCACCTACAAACGCTAATTACTTTCATCGTAATTGATTTACCGCGTTATTCCTATTTACACTTTTGTAAACTTTTTTGTTCTTTATAATTTAGTTAACAAACCGACCGGTCGGTGATAGTATTTTGTTATTAGCATACCACTCGGTCGGTATGCTGTTTTTTACTTTTTATTTTAAGGACACTCATCATGCGAGCATTAATCGCAAAAAGCATTCTAATTATAGGTATGTTTTCAATTGTATCACCGGTGTTAGGGCAATCATTTGCTACTAATACATCAGCATTTATCGCAATTACTTCAGGATCTTCTTCCGCTAGTACTGTCAGCAATAGCGCTATTATTGAAACTGAGATTATTTCTCCTTATGCCGTATTGAAAACAGCAGGTACTAATTTGTTTTCTCGTATCTCGGCTAATCAGCAAGCGCTTGAGAAATTTCCACATTTAATGCGTGATATTGTTGAAGAAGAGTTAATGCCGGCGGTAGATTACCGTTATGCCTCTTATCGTATTTTAGGTAAACATTTGAAAAAAATATCAGCGAAGCAACGTGCTGATTTTGTTGAAGCAATGCGTCATTACTTAGTACGAACTTATTCTGTTGCCTTGGCGAAGTATAATAATCAGGATGTTATTTTTGAGCCTGAGCAACCGACAAATGGTAAACGCATTATTAGTGTTAAAGCCGAAATAAAAGAGTTAGATGCTCCAACGATTAATATTATTTTTCAAATGAGACAGAATAAAAAAACAAAAGAATGGAAAGCTTATGATATGACGGTAGAGGGAATTTCTTTGTTAACCACTAAGCAAGCTGAATTGAATGATAAAATATCAAGACAAGGCATTGATCATGTTATTTTAGAATTAGCAGCTTTAGCTAAATAATGCAGCTAATATATAAGGCATAGAGACAAGGCTTTATCGCAAAGCTGTAATAGACTCTAAAAAGAGGAGAAGACAAATATACGGGGGTATAATTCTTACCTGCTAGTCGCTTGCATAGTACCATCAAAAAAGAGAATGATATGAATGCTAAATTATATTATCTACACGATCCTATGTGTAGTTGGTGTTGGGGTTACAGCCCTACATGGCAAATATTGCAACAACATTTACCTAAATCTCTTATCGTTGAGTATGTGGCTGGTGGCTTAGCGCCCGACTCAAACGTACCAATGCCAATTGAACAGCAACAAATGTTGCAAAATTATTGGCGTACAATAGAGCAGAAGTTAGGAACGCGTTTTAATCATGATTTTTGGCTAAACAATACACCAAGACGCTCTACTTATAATGCTTGTAGAGCAGCTATTGCCGCGGATTATCAAGGCTGTCAACAAAGCATGATAAAAGCTATACAACAAGCTTATTATTTACAAGCTTTGAATCCATCAGATCTTGATGTGTTAATTGCATTGGCCCAACAACTAAGTGAACAAACCTCAGTTAATTTCAATGTTGAGCAATTTATTACTGATATAAGTTCAGCAGAAACAGAAAAGGAACTATTCAGACAAATACATTTAGCGCGCGGGTTGAGTCAACAAGGCTTTCCATCATTAGTACTAGAAGCCGATGGAGCTTATTATCAAATTAAACTTGATTACCTTAATTATCAAACCAGTTTAATTGATATTAACGACAGGCTAGGTTAGCTGCTAAGTTATGGGCTATTAGGGTATATAGTATCACATAAGTTTATAAATACTATCACATGACCCATCAGCTTAACTTAGTTATAATTGATTAAAACGCTTTATCAAACTTTAATCACAACGACTTAGAAGCCAATATTATGACAAATGATAGTAATACGTTAAAAAACTTTCTTGTAGAAGCCAAACCAACACAATTAATTTGGGCACTGCAAGATAAAGCCAGTGAAGATTGGGTAGTACTTGATTCTCCAAGCTTTGAAGATACTGAAGTAATGCCGCTTTGGTCTAATGAAGCGCTTGCTAAAGAACATTGTATTGAAGAATGGTCTAGCTATGTTCCTTGTCAAATATCATTAGCTGATTGGTTTGAATTTTGGGTAGAAGACTTAAACGAAGACAATGTGATTGTTGGTGTTAACTGGCAAGGTGATGATGAGTGTTTAGAAATTGAATTAGGCGAATTTACTCAGGCATTAGCTGAAATTGAATCATTAAAATAAGCGGTATTATTGATACTTAATTTTTATTAGTCCCGACTTAGTTGCTAATAACAGGTATTTTCAAGGTTTCGCGGGTAAGCAGTTTTGCAGCAACTTCTGGAGATACCTGATAAAACTCATTAACGTATTCTTGTGCGCTTAAATATTCTTTTATTTGGCGTTTTACTCTACAAGGAAATTCACATTGTAATGAAAATACTAAGCTATATTCACCAATGGTTTTTGCCGATAACGATTTAGCGTATTCATTGGGATCTTCAGGTGTACAGCCTACCTTTATAATGTCTGAAAAAAGTGAATGTGTCATTACATACACATTACCAAGTGTTACTTCTTTGTTTGATTTTTCAGTAGCTGTGTTACTACTCGTATCCATAAAACTGTTCTCCTGAACTGGTGCATAGGCTTAAGGCGCGAAGTTTCTTTTGTGGTAAAGTAAATCATAGAATATAGTGCTATGAAAATAACTTATCAAAGCTCGCTGCTCGTTAAGCGTGGTCTTCCTTTGAGTATTCTATTATCTATTATAAAAGCGCTACATAATAGAGCCAAATAAATATCTTTTAAAAGGCGAAGCTGGAAAGGCTTGCTACTACCAACTATTGATAACTGTTATACTCACCGTCATATTTCAAGAATCTGCAATAACAATCGCTTTAATGTTAAGTAATATTAAGTGATGTAAAGTTGATTTATTTTACCAATGGTTTTAACTCTAATGTCCTTTTCAACACTTAAATTATCTCCCCTTATCCTCAATGCCATTGATGATTTAGGTTACAGCAAACCTACAGCTATTCAAAAGCAAGCGATCCCTGTGATTTTATCAGGAAAAGACGTAATTGCTGCAGCGCAAACCGGTACAGGCAAAACAGCGAGTTATGTTTTACCTTTATTACTACAACTTAATATTCGCTATAAAGATACTAATCAAAAGCTTCGTGGTAAACGTATTCGCGCACTTATTTTAGTACCTACTCGTGAGTTAGCCGTACAAGTTGAAACCAGTATTAGTGAGTACGGGAAGTATTTAAATATTAGTTCGATGGCGATGTACGGTGGTGTTGATATTCAAGAGCAAAAGCAACGTTTAATTTGGGGCGTCGATATTATTGTTGCTACCCCCGGACGCTTGCTAGATATGATCCATCAACGCGCATTACATTTTGATGAGCTTGATATGTTAGTGCTTGATGAAGCTGACAGAATGCTAGATATGGGCTTTATTGATGATATTAATAACGTTATTGAACGCTTACCTGAGCAACGTCAAAATTTATTATTCTCCGCTACTATGTCTGAAGCGGTGCGTGGTTTAGCCAAAAGAACAATAGATAAACCGGTTGAAATTACCATTAAAGCTGACCAAGCAAACAAGCCTAAAATACAACAATGGTTAGTTACTGTTGATAAAACCGATAAGTCAGCGTTGTTAAGTCATTTAATTAAAACGTTTGACTGGCAGCAAGCACTTATTTTTATTGAAACTAAGCATGGTGCTGCAAAGCTTGTAAGTCAATTAGAAAAGCGAGGGATTAGCGCTGAAAATATTCACAGTGGTAGAGCGCAAGATATTCGAGAAAGTATTCTCAATAATTTTAAATCAGGCAAAATTAAATTTTTAGTAGCGACAGGTATTGCTGCAAGAGGTATAGATATAGGAGATCTTACTCGTGTAGTAAATTATGATTTACCAGGTAAGGTTGATGACTATATTCACCGCATTGGACGAACCGGCAGAGCAGGTGCAGAAGGCGAAGCCGTTTCTTTAGTGTCAAAAGATAACTTTAGAGAACTTTGTGCTATTGAAAGCCGCTTAGGTCATATTATTGAACGTAAAGAGATAGCTGAATTTCCAGTGAAGAAAATAGTGCCAATTTCTATCTTAAATTTTCAGCCTAAAAATGCAAGGAGTAAAAGTATCGGATTTAAACCTTCTAACGCTAAAACCAAGTCAGCTACAAATAGCATAACTGGCGAAAGTAAACGACCTAAGTTTAAAAGTCCGTGGCCAGTTAAATAAAGTCAAAAAGTTAAAATAATAAAAAACCGCACTAATGAATATCCATAGCTGAATATCATTAATGCGGTTTTATTTTGTCAGTAACTAAATTACTGCTACTTTACGATGATTACCTAACCGTAAAATTAGGCTTGAATTAAATGTACATCGCGTTGTGGGAACGGAATAGAGATAGAGTTCTTATCAAGTGCTTTCTTCATTGCTTCATTCACACTAAAGTAAACATCCCAGTAATGCTGTGGTAAGCAATGAGGACGTACTACAAAATTAACAGAGCTATCAGCCATTTCAACTAAGCCAACAAATGGAGCAGGGTCCTGCATTACTTTATCGTTACTCGTTAATACTTCCATTAATACTGCTTTAGTTTGATCAATATCAGCACCGTAAGAAACACCAATAGTTAAATCAACACGAATTTTACCTTCAACAGTATAGTTAATTACTGAGCCATTTGATGTTGCGCCGTTAGGGATAATAATACGCTTTGATTGAGGAGAAACTAAAATAGTATTAAATATTTGTACTTCTTTAACTACGCCTAAGTGACCTTGAGTTTCAATTAAATCACCTACTTTATAAGGTTTGAAAATCATCACTAATACACCACCAGCAAAGTTAGCTAAACTACCTTGCAGTGCTAAACCAATGGCTAAACCAGCAGCACCTAGTACCGCAACAAATGATGTTGTAGCGACACCTATCATTGAAGCAACTGAAATGAATAATAGAACTTTAAGTAACCAAGAAACAAGGCTGCTCATAAAAGGGATTAACGTAGGATCTACTTTAGAGCGCTGCATTGAAGCTTTTACTAACTTAGTAATACCACTAATAATCCATAAACCAATCAATAAGGTAATTATTGCTAGTGCTAACATTGGCGCATACTCAAGCCCAAGTTCATAAGCTTTCATTGTGAGTGCTTCCACATGGGTAACGGTATCTTGTACTTGTGTAACTGTATCTTGTGCTGACATTGAATTTCCTTAATTAACAATGAGTAAAATCAGTAATATATTATACTCATCGGTGAAAATTACAATTTATGGTTTTATTAATTATTAAATTAATTTTTTAAACTACTTTATTAGAAGAAAATAGCTTAATCAAAACACGCTAAGTACAAAAGAGTCAGTTATAATAAGCCAATATTTATAATCCATTTAAAGCATTAATTATTACGTTATTTTTATCGTATTAGTTAATGGCTTACCCTTACTTTTAGGCACCCTCATGATTAATAATGATCTTTTACGTCGACTAAGCACTATTTTACATTTAAACGACGAACAAATTATTGCGACCTTTGCATTAACTCAATGTGAAATAAGCAACGAACAGCTAACTAGCTTTTTTCAAGTTAAAGATGCTCCAAGCTATCAAGAAATAACAGATGAACAGTTTGCTAGCTTTTTAAATGGTTTGATAATAGCAAAGCGCGGCCCGAGTGACGGCCCTCTACGCCAAAATGAAACAGTATTAACTAATAATATGATTTTTAATAAAGTAAAAATTGCTTTATCTTTACAAGCGGAAGAGGTTATTTCTATTCTTGAGTTAGCTGGTTTAAGTTTAGGAAAGTATGAGTTAAGTGCCTTTTTTAGAAAGGTAGCTCATAAGCATTATAAAAACTGCTCCGACGAAGTATTGTCAGCCTTTTTAAAAGGCTTAAAAATTAAAAATAGTTAGCCTGATATTTAATCTTAATGAGTTACTTTACATTAAAAGTAACTCATTACTACTATATTTCATTACAGCAAACCCTTCATAAAATTGTCATTTATGCTTCATATTATTTTAATCTTACTCGATTAGATTGCCTTTTGACATTAACTGTAAAGTCTAATGTCCTTTAATTACCAAGACCTTTAATAGAATGAGTATAATTGGAGAATATTATGAATAACGAATTTTGGAGCGACGAGTACATCATTGAAGAAGAGGTAGATGAGCTTACAAGACCTGATAAAAGAGGTAAGCCAAAAGGACTTGAGCGCAAACGTAAATGGCGTGAAATTGAAACTATAAAAGAACAACGTCGTTTACGTAGAGATATTGAGGCTTATGATCAATACTCATATTAAACTAAAAACTGTTTTTTAATATTTATACATTCCGAAATTTATACATAGTTAAGGTTATACGCAAAACTATAAAAACAGCCTATTAAAAATATACTGTGCCATTCGAAATACATGTTTATGTATGTATTTTGATTGGTGACAGATATCCCACCTAAGTTAATTCCCTGCGACACAGTTCATCATAAGCTATATCACATAAACAATACAGATTGCTAATTTTAATGATTAACCTATATAAAGTAAGCAAGTACTTTTAGCATTAGTGTTCTAATTCAATTTATACCAATCTGATTA
>NZ_JAHKPR010000022.1:130278-137419 GCF_018860585.1 Colwellia sp. E2M01 | reverse complement strand
GAACAACCATTCTCTTCAATCAATGCCTTGCCTCTAAGCCTTTTAATTCTCGCTGAGTGGGAAAGAACTTAATCAAATTGGTATTATACCAGTTTCATTAATTAAGTGATCTATTTTAGACGGAGATAAAATCATTTAATACAAGGCATTTATTTACATAACTAGTTGTTCAGGACAATTGCTCCTGCATTGTCTAATAAGCTGCATTCATGCAGCGTTAATTATTAAATAAATAACGCTGTAGTTAGTGGCTTTAGTCCGTATAAATGATCACTTAGTTTGTGAGATTAGGCTCTATTTACTAAATTTTAAGCAAAAAAAAGCCACACAAATGTGTGGCTAAAAATCAGTGTAAGGGGAATTACAAATGATTAGGAATATGTTCAAAAGAAGAAAATAAATTAACATTTGCAAATTGCTTGGTTAATTTCGTCTCCCTAAGAAAGTAGAGCTATTATACTAATTATAAGTAATATGTAAAGCTATTTTTGTAATTAAATTACATTTTTGTCATTTTATTTTGTTTTTTTCTTTTTATTGTTCATAAATTACTTTTATTGGTCAAATGTTCAACTATTTAGACGTTTTTTATATTATTTTTCTAATTTAGTGACAATGTGAACAATTGTCATTTAGTTGTAACTTTAATAGTTTAAGCATTTTTTATTTTATATAGACCCAAGAAGTGAACAAAAATTAAGATTAATAGCTACTACTGCATTTATTGTGTGAGTAACTAGGTTAGTAGATTGAATAAACTAAAAAGCCATTAGTATGCGATTCATACCAATGGCTTTAGCTATACTTCTATTTGTACTTAGTTTTGGCTGAGTTATAACTTCGATATAATTCCAAGATACTTTATTTTTTAACTTTAACTTTAATTGATAAGCTAACAGTTAAAACTTTTTTATCAGTGTTGAATAACTATTTCTGATCCTATAAATGCATTGGTAGCCCATAAAGGAACGGTCGATAAACTATGTTTGAAACTGCCCGATGTTTCTTTTGTTGAGTAAGACAAATACATTAACGTTTGATTCTCGGCATCAAAAATACGTCTCACTTTCATTGTTTTTAAAAAGACACTTTTTGATTTTTTAAAAACAACTTCACCTGATTTACTTTTATCTATTTTAGCTATCATATCTGCAGTTATTTCACCTGTCTGGCGACAAGCTATTGAACTATCGCTAGGATCAGAAAAACTCAAGTTAGCTTCTACACTGGCAATATGACAAGTAACCCCGGTTACAACAGGATCAACTAATGTATTAAGCTTAATATCTTTGAGCGTAAACATACCTAAAGAAACATCACCAACTTCATCATTATAAAAAGCATTGTAGGCAAAGAAGGCTATGACTAAACATATAAAGATTGAAGCATAAATTTTTAATTTTTTTAACATCTTAATTTCCATTTTTTGTTATGTGGACTGTGTTATTTGAATTGCGTTACTTTATCAGTGTTACTTATCAGTGTTACTTATCAGTGTAATAGGGTTAAGTTGCGTTAGTTAATTATAGGAGTAAAGTTTAAGTTGAATCTCTCATATTGTTAAGTGCTAATGCAGCGTAAACATGTTTATTGTAGACTCAGCTTTTGTAATTAGGCTTTTAGCTAAGTATAAAAAGTTTAACTATCACTATTACAAAATGGTGCTCTGCAAACACTTTAAGAGTCGTTGTTTTGTTGCTATTTTATAGCTCAACTTTACTGATATAATTTAGCAAAGCTAGACGATTTCAATAAGCAAAAAATAGTTTAATAAACGACAAAATAAATGGGTTAATAATGAACAGTAAGGTATCTAAAGAAACGCAAGCGCAAGCAACTAAAGTAGCAAAAGGAATACAAAAGCAAGGACAGTCCAAAGAACAAACTAAGCTTATTGCTCAAGGTATCGAAAAAGGCATTGCCGAATATAAAAAACAGCAAAGCAAGAAGGCACGTGAACGCGATAAAGAGCGTAAGCAGCAATTAAAACAAAAGCAGCAAAAAACAGCAGCGAGCATACCTGACATTGAAGAAGGAAATAGCCAAAAACTACCTTGGATATTACTTGGTGTTAGTTGGTTGGGTTTTATTGGTTATGTTAGCTATGTTTTATAACCTTAGTTACTATTGTTGTTTTATCTTTACTGTTTGCTTTTTGTTTTCGTATGGTAAGCACTAACAATTTAATTTATAAATTGTTAGTGCTTATCTTGATCTTGGTCAGTATAAAGCTAATGTAAAAATATAAATTTAAAAAGACAAATATAGTAATAAACTTGTCTTTTTATTTACTGAAGAGAAACTTTTTTAAAATTGTAAGCCATACAGAATATTTGGTGAAGAACTGCTTAGTGTAAAGTTATCACTAGCCCAGGTGATTTCTGCCCCATTATTATCATAACCAGAAGCTCGAATGCTATGGGTACCATAAGATAAATCAACATTTAAGGTGCTTTCTTGCCCATAACAAGGCTCTTCATTAAAGTAAGAACCTAAATAACCAACATAGCCACCATCAATATATATATCGACAGAGCCTACAATCTCTGTAGATGAATTAGGCATCTTTAATAAATAAATAGAGGCGCCAATGTTATTGTAATCATCACAACTATTATTGTTAGAACCAGAACCAGAACTAGAATCAGATCCGCTACCAGTAGATGACACCTTAAGGTATGTACCTGTTGTATTATCTGCGTGATATAGCTTTAGTTGGGTTGAGCTGACGCTAATTATATTAGAAGGGTCTGAGTAATACCCTAGTTCGTCATAGCGAAAGTAAAGGTCGTCACCTTCTATTTTGTAGTCATATCCGCGGGTTTCACTCGCATAAATTCCTGCACCATCAATAACGTTTTGACCTCGACCATTACTATTAAAGCTGATAGTCGCTACAACGGGTGATGGATCCGGATCGGTTAACTTCCAAGTGCCAAGTATAAATGTTGCATTACTACTATCATTTGAATATGTATCTTCTGAATAGGAATCATCTTCTTCATCAACACAAGAAGACAGAGTTAGGGCTAATATAGCTATTCCAATAACTTTGAAAAAGTGTTTCATATTTTGTTCCTTAATAAATATAACCATCTTATATGTTTAGTTTAGTTTAGTTTAGGGTCTGTTGTTCTTTAAGGGTTAAAAATCATTCAATTTAAAACGGATTTAATCGCGGCGCGAGCTTTCCTTACTACTTCGAGAACTAGTTATTCTATTTTAAAAGCGGAGCCACAATGAGTAAATTCGTTTTAAATGAACCTAAAGGCAACAGTAGTTTGAAATTCATACGGCGTTATCGCATATTCGTTTAGCTAGCTAAACGTTACATGCTCTGCCTTGCCAACTCTTAATATAAAGAAGTCCAAACAAGTTGTTGTAAAAGTAATCTCGAAAGATCAACAGACCTTATTATATTGTAAAACAAACTAAAAGCAGTAGATTAATAAAAATACAATTATTATATGGTTTTTATCTATCATACTTTTATTAAATACCTATTTACATTTGATAAAATATTTCCATCTTCATTGGATCGTGCTATTTTCTCCGCAATCTAATTAAAATTTTAAATTATTTCAAAGGAAATCATCTTATGCCCAAAGCGAGTGATGTAAAAAAGAATACCGCGATTGAATATAATGACAGTGTGTATATTGTTAGAGGAATAGAGCGTTCAGTACCGCAAGGTAGAGCGGGTGGTAGCTTATATAGAATGCGTATGTATGATGTTGTTACGGGCGCAAAAGTTGATGAAACGTTTAAAGACAGTGATATGCTAACATTAGCTGATTTAAGTCGTCGTCCGGCAATGTTTTCATACATAGATGGTGATCAATATGTGTTTATGGATAACGAAGATTACACGCCATACAACTTAAATAAAGAATCAATTGCTGACGAAGTGCTTTTTATTGATGAGGAAACACAAGGTTTGGCTGTGATCATCGTTGATGATGCCCCTGTTGGTGTGGCGCTTCCTTCTAGTGTAGAGTTGACCATTACAGAAACAGACCCTTCTATTAAAGGCGCTTCAGCAAGTGCTCGTACTAAACCGGCTATCCTTTCTACTGGGTTAACTATCCAAGTACCTGAGCATATTTCTACAGGTGATAAAGTTAAAGTGAATACTGAAGAACGTAAATTTATGGGTCGTGCAGACTCTAAGTAATTATCGTTATTCCCAGAAAAAATAAAAATGCCCGGCTAATAAATACATAGTCGGGCATTTTTGTATGTGAACTAACTTATATCAGTTTCATTAAGTTATTGCTCACTTGAACTGGTTAAAATACTCCAGAGCCGCGTTGCTATCAATCCCAATAGCCAGCTATTGTTCAATCTAGCGCCTTGCTCTGGAATACTTTCCTCTGCACAACAAGATCACAAACTTAATGAAAATGGTATTACTTTAATTTTCGTCACGCACGGCGATATCTTCGATTTGAATATTACCAAATATTTGGCCATCGGGGGTTACCGCAGTTGCTGTTTCTCTTGTTAACTTTATTACTTTAACCTTGTAAGGGCTGACGCTAAAACCGGTATAAGCTCTACTTCTATTACTATTAAAATGTGTTCTGTGTAATAAACTAAACTCATCTCCAATTTTTAAGCCATTATCTCGGCCTAAATCCACAGTAACTTGGTTACCTTGAACTTTTAATATTTTTCCTTGGCTCGGCTCACACATTATATTTTCATCTATATCTTTAATAACTTTACTAACAATAGCCGTTACCATGACACCATATTCACTTTGCCAAAAAGCATTGCTTGATGGATCTACTTTTATACGCTTTAAAAAAGTCCAAGGTGCGGAATTACTATAGGAGTTTTGCCAAACTAACTGTCCATTTAAACCATTATAAAGGTAAACATTAAGACCAAAATCTCTAGGATAAATACCTTGTTGCCAAAACATCCAACCATTTGTTGATTGCTCATCAAATGACAAATTGGTAATTTCACTAAACATTACATATTGGCTATTAGTACTGTCACTGAGTGACTGGGTTAGCAATGATATTTTGTCACTGGCTAAGCTATTATTTAAGCGTGCAAAGTCTGTTTTGTTATCAATTATTGTACTGGTTTTGGTAAACGTACTGTGTTGGTTAAGTAGTTCACCAAGTTTAACCATTACTGACTTATCAATATTATAAATCTCACCTATATTAGCTTGCTCTCTATGTACCAAGTGACTACGAGTGATTAATAATGATTTTTTAAAATCTACGGCAAAACACTTTTTCTCTTGTGGGAATATATCAGCGCGAATAGTGACGGTAATAAGGTTGCCGCTGTGTATTTCATCGACTAGCTCTATAGAGTTGACACTGCCGCTAGCTCTGATACTTATTTGATCTTGAGTGAGTAAACCATTTACTACTTGTTGCACACTTGAAACACTTGCCCCTGATACCAATAATGCTTTTTTTAAGGCATTTTCCACAGCCTGGGTGCGAGCAACTTCTATACTTACCCCTTTACTATTGGCATAACCTTGAGTTTCATACCACTGCGCATTAACAGCAGGGCTGCATACTATAATGATGAGTAATAATGTTTTGATAAGTGTTCGCATATTTTTTATCTTCCAGTGTAACGTATCGAATAGACTGAACGGCTCTGTTAACTCATAAGCAGCGTGTTAACAACTGATTATGCATATATCATGCCTGACATAAAATTAGCTATGTGATTTTATGTCCTGCTCTGCAATATGGCCTAATATGTGCATTGATAGATATAATCGATATTTGTTAAATATGCTCTACGTGGTATTAAACAAAGTTATAAAACGTAGTAGATAGTATTGCTACCCAATTATTTAGTAGCATTAATTTTGGAAAGGGGAACACTATGAAAAAATGGATTATACCATTGATTCTGCCAGCTTTACTCTCATGTGGAACGACACATAAGGATGATTTTTATCAATCTAGCCAAATAGAGAAAGGTGAAATTGACAGTTATGATCTTCCTCGTCATGCCATTAATGATGTAGTTAAAGGGCTAGCTTATCAAATGCTTACAAGTAGTAGCTTTGTTAATGCAAAAACACCTGTAGCCGTTGCCTCTTTTGTTAATTTAAAAGATCTTGAATCAACAAATTGGTTAGGTAATCAATTAGCTGAAAGTTTTGTACATGAGCTGCAAAGGCACGGTTTGGTAGTTATAGACTTCAAAGCAACAGGGCATATCAGAGTGACTAAAGAAGGGGACTATGTCTTTAGTCGTGACTGGCAAGAGTTACCTGAACGTCAGATTATTGACTACGTAGTTGCTGGCACTATGGTTGAACAAGAAGGTGGTGTTTTAGTTAACGCTCGCATGATAGGTATTCAATCAAAAGTAGTGGTTGCTACAGCTCAATCATTTATTCCTACTTGGGTATTAGGTGATGAAATGAACCATAACGAAAAAGTTAAAATGAAAGACGGTATGCTTATTCGTGATAATGTGATGTTATTAAACGATGAACGTGCAGTAAGTATACAAAATTAATTAATATCAATGGTTTATTTTTATTTGATTATAGTTTAAAGGTAAGGCGACATTATTTTGCCACTTTCAATGTAATTTAAACCAAGGAGTATCTATGAATAACAAAAAATTTAGATCCCTTTTCATGTTGACCTTAGTCTTTCTCATCAGTGCATGCTCGCTTATATATGATAAGCAGGTTGAATGGGAAACGGTAAAACCTGAATCTTTTCCTGTATTATATGCTACTGGATTTGCACCAATTAGTTTGCAAAAATCGACGCATGAAACACAACGGATGTTAATGGCCATTAAAGCGTCAAAAGTTGCCGCTTATGCTGAGTTAGCTGAACAAGTTTACGGCCAACAAATTGAAGGCAATGTTACGATGGCTGATTTACTTATTGAAAACCAGCAATTATCTAGTTCTGTTCAAGGAATAATTCGTGGTGCTAAGGTTGTAAAAAGTTACCCTGTTGGTGATGTGTATACAACAGAATTACAATTAAACTTCGAAGATGTTTATAACATTTATCAAGTAAGTCAAAACAAACAAAAAGTGAAAGATGTGACTTACTTCTAATTTTAAAAATATTTATGTTGAACAACACAAGTTATACCAATTTGATTAAGTTCTTTCCCACTCAGC
>NZ_JAHKPR010000022.1:50746-130123 GCF_018860585.1 Colwellia sp. E2M01 | reverse complement strand
TGTTATTGCACATCGAACATAGCTCTGGGTTGGGAAGAAATTTAATCAGATTGGTATTAGCTATAAATATTCATAATAAAAAAGCCGTAATCTATCATGTAAATTACGGCTTTTTCTTAAATACTTCTAGGTTCTATTTTTAGTTATATTTGGGATTATATAAAACGGTTTATATTGGCTGATGAGTGACAGCTAGTGCTAATCAATAGTTATAAAGCGTTAAGCTTTAAATCCTAAGCTAGATAGTCCTGCACTTTTTTTACCTTTATTATCGTAGGTAATAGCATTTTTATTATGGCTTTCTAATAGGCTTGTTTTCATACGTTCAACAGCAAGTTGTGATTGCTGAATTATTTGACCATTAACCAAGTTTTGTTTTTGGCAATGTTCTAATAATGAAGTTATTTCTGCTAGTTCTTGGGTAAGTTTTCCTGCCGCTTTATCTTGGGCAAACACCTGGTTTAATCCAATCTCTTTATCTAATTGTTGAATCGCTAATAACAAAGTGTTTTTTTCTTGGCTTATTAGAAGTAATGCTTGAGGATCGTGTTGCTGTAATATTTGCTTTTCATTAGCAATAATCTGGGCAAGCAAAGTTAATTGCTGATGTTGCTTTGTTAGCAACTCTGTAGACGTTAACCCTTGCGAATTTGACTCTGGTAACATTGGTATGCCTTTGATTAAACTATAAATGATATATTTACAGTCTACCTTTAAATGCTATAGCTAAACAAGCATAAGCCAATGTTAGACGAGATCAAACTCAAAATTTGCAATACTTGCTGCTAATTTTTCTGGGTTTACTTTATACTCACCAGAGCTGATCGCTGTTTTTAACTCATCAATTTTCTTTTGATTAATCACAGGTGCATCCGCCGCTTTCTTTTGTAATTCACTCAATTGTTTTGCTTGTGGTGTAATTGAAACAGAGTCTTGACCTGATTTTTTTATTTGAGCATTATCAGATGCTGAGTGCGCAGTTTGTTGCTGCACTTGCTTTTTCTGTGTTTGATTAACTTGATTGTTTGTATTCAAGTTATTGATATTAATAGCCATAATCTCATCCTTTAACAATGAAATGATATTTTAAAAGAGTTCTAGTACCTTGTTATCGGCAAGCTGATAGATAACTTTAATTAAATTTATATAAAATAGGTAAGTAAAATATACCTATGGCGTATAGCGCTTTATCTGTGATTAATTATAAATTAATTATGACTTGGTTAATACCTTTGACATGAGCGGTAATAACTTTATTTGAACGTGAATTTCTCACTCTTATTTGTTCGTCCATATTAGCTGAACTTAATGCTTCACCTTGAGTTTTGATATTAAAGCTACTTGAAGCGGCAACAATGGTGACAATGTCGCCTTTACAGACTAAACAAATACTGTGCTTATTAACTAATTTGTTTTTAGCAATGCGTCTTTTTGCTTTAGCACCAAATACCTCGGCGGTATCAGTGAGCTTTTTACCTCGAATTCTATTAATAGGCATATAAGTTAACTCAACATTGTTTTCATCAAGTATGTCGCCTTTATTAATTGTATGTTTAGCCACTAAAAAAGCTTTAGTTATTTCAACTTTGGCCGATAAATATATTTTCCAGGGTGTTGATTCATCACAACTAATTTTTACATTTACATTTCTTGAGCTGCTTTTATCAGGTAGCTCTGCCGTTAAAGGAATAGCGCAAGCTTGTATAGTGATTCTCGGATCAATTTCTGCAACAGTAATAAGTACTCTTTCTTCTGCCGTTGAAGGAAATTGCTCAATGAGATAGTTTGTGGCAAATTGTTCTATATAATCACTATTAAGCTCTGTTGCAGCAGTGGTTGTGTGCTTAATAAGCAATAAGAATAAAATTAATGAAAAAATTGTTGTAAGGCGCATATATTTATTATCAATCTTAAAGTAAATGTAAATAATCGTCTATGCTTAAGCTAGGTTAGCAATGTGACGTTAAGTTAAATGATACGTCAAATTTCAGACGCTTAATGCAAATATAGTGAATAAAACTTTATAATTACGTTATATTCAAATTAATTCAAGAACTGTGCCTTATGTGTTATACCAAAACACATCATAAAAAGGGCAGTTTTACATGAGGTTCATATGGCAGGTATTCTTGATTCAGTAAACCAACGGACACAACTTGTTGGTGAAAACAGATTGGAACTATTACTTTTTAAATTGGTTGGCAGACAAAGGTTTGGTATCAATGTTTTTAAAGTACGTGAGGTTATGCCTTGTCCTACATTAACTGTTTTACCTAAACAGGATGGTTTTATTAAAGGGGTTGCTCATATACGCGGGCAAACTATTTCAGTGATTGATCTTAGTAAGTCTACCGGCGGGCCTGCAATAGAGCAAACAGCTGATAGTTTTATTATTATTGCTGAGTATAATCGTAGCGTACAAGGGTTTCTTGTTGCGGGTGTTGAGCGAATAGTGACTTTAACTTGGGCTGATGTAATGCCACCGCCAGAAGGGGCAGGTAAATCTAGTTATTTAACTGCAGTAACAGAAATAGATAATGAAATGGTGTCTATTTTAGACGTTGAAAAAATTCTCAATGAAATTAGCCCTGTATCAACCGATGTAAGCGAAGAAATTATTGATGCCAATGTAGGTGTTGATTTAGGTGATAAGTTGGTCATGATTGTTGATGATTCAACTGTTGCTCGTAATCAAGTTAAAAGAGCCTTAGAACCGTTAGGTATCAATATGATTTTAGCTAAAAATGGTCGAGAAGCGCTTGATCAACTATTAGAAATAACAGCAACTTGTGAACACAGCATTACTGAAAAAGTTGCATTGATGATTTCTGATATTGAAATGCCAGAAATGGATGGCTATACCTTAACGGCTGAAGCCAAAGGTAACGATAGAATGTCTAAAATGCCTATTATTTTACATACCTCACTAAGTGGAGTATTTAATAATGCCATGGTTGAAAAAGTAGGCGCTGAAGACTTTATTCCTAAATTTCATCCTGATGAACTAGCTACTTCAGTAAAAAAATGGTTAAAATTAGATAGATAGTTGTAGTTAACCTGAACTCTGTTTAAGATATTTTTAACCTATTGAAATAATTTACAATATTATTTTATCTAGCACTCTAGCTTGATGTTTTTTTACTTTTAAGGCAAATTTCGCGTCAATAGCTAGTCTATTGCAAGTAAATTTAATGATGAAAGGTAAGAAAGTAGCTGTTAGAGAAAGATTTATTAAACCGATCTCAGGTTAGTTAACCGCATACGTAAATAGAAATAACAGTTAACCAAATTAATGACCACCTCCATTTTATGGAAAATAGCGAAATACTTTGGAATAAATAGGAAGGTACTGTGTCAGAAAGAGAACTTAATGAAAAAAGTTATAATCAATTTAGAGCTTTTTTAGAACAACAATGCGGCATAGTGCTCGGTGAAAGCAAACAATATTTAGTAAAAAGCCGCTTAGTTCCTTTAATGGCTAAATTTCAAATAAGCTCTCTTGGTGAACTTGTTAATAAAACGCTTTCGCCTGTCGAGCGGCAATTACGTGCCGCAGTAATTGATGCCATGACCACAAATGAAACGTTATGGTTTCGTGATGATTACCCATTTAAATTACTACAAAGCAAATTATTACCGGACTTGGCCGATAGAAAAACGCCTATTAAAATTTGGTCGGCAGCAAGCTCTTCTGGGCAAGAGCCTTATTCAATCGCAATGTCAGTACTTGAATATCAACAAAAAAATCCAAGAGCATTTTCTAAGGGGGTGCAGGTAATTGGCACTGATATTTCAACAACTATGCTAGAACACTGTAAGTACGGACATTATGATAACTTAGCGCTAGCGCGTGGTTTATCTGCTGAGCGTAAGAAACGTTTTTTTGAGCCCGGCGATAATGGCATGTTAAAAGTTAAAGATGAAGTGAAGCGCATGGTGAGTTTTCGTCCATTAAACTTACTTAACAGCTATAGCTTAATGGGGCGCTTTGACATTGTGTTTTGTCGTAATGTGTTAATTTATTTTTCACCTGAAATTAAAGCACAGATCATTAGTCAAATTCATGGCGTATTAAATAACGGTGGTTATTTATACCTTGGTGCTTCTGAATCTTTATCAGGAATCAATCAAGATTTTTCTATGCTACGTTGTAACCCTGGCATTGTTTATCAGAAAAAATAAAGCCACCTCTAGTTAACTTCCGTAAAACCTATCAATTATTAAAAAGCCTTTCATAACAACTAACTGAATAACTTTATAGCGTTATAAAGGCTTATATATCTCCTTTTTTATATCAACTTTTCTGTCCTTTTTTATATCAACTTTTCTGTCCTTTCTTAAATCATTTATTCAAATGTCAATGTTGTTTATTAACTTTCATTAATACATTTTTATTGTTTGGCATAATTATTGAATGTTAAATACCTATGGTTAACAGATTATGGTTAACAGATATTGTAAAAGTTTATGGGTATTTAAACTTCTAACTTTTATAAAGTCATTTTTTGTATTTAAACGTAACTATTAATTAATAACGAGTTAATTAATAACGTAACTATCGTGAGGCTATTATGGCTATCGGATTTGATGAAAGTTTTCAACTTTATTCGCAAGGTATGCTACTTCGTTCAAAGCGAGCAGAAGTTATCGCCAGTAATATTGCTAATGCAGATACGCCTGGTTACAAAGCAAAAGGCTTAGATTTTAAACAAGCGCTGGCTAACGCGACCAATAATCAACAATCAGGTATGACTCGTACTAATGAAAAGCACTTTGATGTACGTACCGAGTTAAATAATACCGTTGATTATCGCGTACCGACACAAGCAGATACTGGTGATGGTAATACTGTAGACGTACAAGTGGAACGAAACTTGTATCTTAAAAACTCTATGGAATACCAGGCAAGCGTGCAATTTCTCACAGGTAAAATACAAGCCATGAAAAAAGTCATTAGCGGAGGTCAATAAAAATGAGTCTATTTAACGTATTTGATATCACTGGTAGTGGTATGAGCGCTCAATCCGTCCGTTTAAATACTACCGCAAGTAACATTGCTAACGCTGATAGTGTTAGTAGTAGCGCTGAACAAACTTACCGAGCTAGGCATCCTGTTTTTGCCACCGCTATGCAAGAAGCTGCCGCAGGGCAAAATGCAAAAGAGGGAAGTGGCGTAGGTGTTAATGTTTTAGGCATTGTTGAAAGTGACGCGCCGTTAAATGTTGAATATGCGCCTAGTCACCCAATGGCAAATCACGAAGGTTTTATTTATAAACCTAATGTTAATGTGATTGAAGAAATGACCAATATGATTTCTGCCTCTCGCTCATATCAAACCAATGTGCAATTAGCTGAATCAGCTAAAAACATGTTGAATAAAACATTGCAGCTAGGGAAAAACTAATGACAATTTTTAAAATGATATTTAGTTCATTGCAAGCTGAAGGAGTAGAACATGACTACAGTTAGTGACACCAGTGCTTTAGATGGCATTCGTTGGCAAACAGAAGAGTATAAGACGGCCGAACAAGATAACGGTATGCTGACTCAGGCTGACTTCTTTGCTTTATTAACACAAGAGCTTGCCAATCAAGATCCAACGAATCCAACAGACAATAATGAAATGATTTCGCAAATGACGGCTTTCTCAACTACTGATGGAGTAAGTCAATTAAATGAGTCTTTTGAAAGCTTTGCTTCTTCAATGACTTCAAGTCAAGCATTGCAAGCTTCTTCATTAGTTGGTCGCAGTGTATTAGTTCAAGATAATGTTTTTGGTATGACGGAAGGTGAGTCTGTAAAAGGTAAATTGGTTTCAGATTTACCTGCCAGTAACGTTAATATTTATGTTGAAAATATCGCCGGTGAAATTATTCAAACAGTACCCGTAGGTGATGTTGACGCTGGTGATTTTGGCTTTACGTGGAATGGTCAAACAGATAAAGGGGAGGCTGCTCCCGCAGGCGCTTATCGCTTTAGGATTGTCGGCTTAGTTGAAGGTCAAGCATCTGAGTTAGAAGCGCAAACCTATCGTAAAGTCGACAGTGTTACTTTAGCGGGATCTGGCGGTAACGTTATGCTTAACCTCAATGGTGGCAGTGCTATGGCATTAGCTGATGTGGTTGAAGTATCGGAAGGAAGTTAATTAGCTTTTACAAGTTAGTAATTAAGGCGGTAAATCTAGCCTTAGTATTGAATAACTAAGTAACTAAGTAACTAAGCAAGTAATTAACAAGTAACTAAGAAATAAATAGCTCAGAAGTAACTAAGTAAAAATTGTTTTAGCTGTAACAGCAAATCGAATATTAGCCAAACAGTGGTAAGCAAAACACCAAATTTTAAGAGGGTTAAATTATGTCATTTAATATTGCATTAAGCGGTTTAAACGCAGCACAAAAAGATCTAGATGTTACTTCAAACAACATCGCCAACGTTAACACGGTAGGTTTTAAAGAATCGCGTGCTGAATTTGTTGATGTGTATGCTTCATCGTTATTATCTTCAGGGAAAACTAAAGTCGGTGATGGTGTGTTAACTTCTGAAGTTGCTCAACAATTTTCTCAAGGTAGTATTCAGTTTACTAATAACGCCTTAGATTTAGCGATTACCGGTAATGGTTTTTTCGCCACAGTACCTGAGCTAGGCTCATTAGAAACCTCATATACGCGAGCAGGGCAATTTAAATTAAACGATGATAACTTTGTGGTTAATTCATCAGGTCAGCATTTATTAGGATTTCCTGTTAACCCAGATGGCTCATCATCATCGGTTAGTTTAAGTACTGCCGAGCCTATTCGTATTCCAACTTCTTCAGGTGCACCAGCTAAGACTAATGAAGTAGATATTAGAATGAATTTACCTGCAGGTGACAGTTATATTTCTAATGCGCCAGGTAACTTTGATCCAGAAGATCCATTAACTTTTAATAACTCTACCTCAGTAACTATTTTTGATTCATTAGGTGATAGTCATGTAATGACCTATTACTTTGTTAAAGATAACCCTGAAACAGCACCAAACCAATGGATGATGTTTGCAGCCGTTGATGGCAAGGTTATTGATATTGAAGAAGACTCTGCAGTACAAACTGCAGCAGAAACTAACGTTACAACTCAAGAAGCTAACCTAGTAGCTGCACAAGCGACTTATGACTCAATCGCATCTCCTTCAGCTTCAGATTTAGCCACACTTAATTCAGCAAAAACGGCACTTGCTGATGCTATTTCAGCAACCACACCTACAGGTGGTGGTACTTCAGGCCCATTATCAGCGGATGGTGGTGTACAAGGTGCTCGATTAACTTATAATTCATCTGGTGATTTTATTAGTCAATCACCTTCGTTAACTAATGGTGGTATTAGAACGGTTTCATTTGCTGATCATTTACCTAATGGCGCAGATCCAACACAAACTGTTGCGATTGATTTTAACCTTGACCCATTAGCACCAAACCCTAATGAGCCTACCCAATTTGCTTCTAACTTTGAAGTAACTGCGTTAACGCAAGATGGTTTAGCCGTTGGTCGATTAACGGGTATTGACATTGGTAGCGACGGTTTAGTACGTGCAACATACAGTAATGGTACCTCAGAGCCTTTATCACGTATTACCATGGTTAACTTTGCTAATGAGCAAGGCTTAAGTCAAGTAGGCGGTACGTCATGGAAAGAAAGTATTGCCTCAGGTGAAGCATTAGCAGGTGAGGCTGACTCTGGTACGTTTGGTAGTATTAATTCATCAGCATTAGAGCAAGCTAACGTGAACTTAACGACTGAGCTTATTGATTTAATTTCAGCACAGCGTAATTTCCAAGCTAACTCTCGTTCACTTGAAGTTGATAACCAATTAAACCAAACTATTTTACAAATTAGATAATAGTTAGGGGGGGGTGTAGGCGGGAACTTGTTCGCGCGTTATTAATCGTTACCCCTAGTAATAGTTACAAAGCTAGTCGCTGATCTTTATTCAGTTGACTAGCTTTTTAGTTTTTATCAGTAATTTAATTTATCCGTATACTCCCGACAAGTTAGTGCTAATTCCTAGGTGCCAACTTTCTACGCGCTACTTATCTAATATCTAATTGTCACTTATTCATTTTGTCATTTATAACTATTTATTGCTATTGGCACTCTATTTGCAAATACCTTAGATATACTTTTATTTTTTTGGAAAATCATTATGGATAAGTTGCTTTATATCGCCATGAGCGGTGCTAAACAAAACATGCATGCCTTATCAATTAATGCCAATAATCTGGCAAATGCCAAAACCACTGGCTTTAAAGCTGATTTGGCACAAGCTCGAAGTATGCAAGCTTACGGTGAAGGTATGCCTTCTCGAGTATTTTCAATGACGGAGCGAGCAAGCCAAAATTTTGACTCGGGCTCATTAATTCATACCGGACGTTCATTAGATATTGCGGTAGAAGGAGAAGGCTTTTTTGCAGTACAAGCAGAAGATGGTCAAGAAGCCTATACCCGCGGTGGTCATTTACGTTTAACTGAAACCGGCGCATTAGAGACTAATGACGGCGAATTGGTTATTGGTGAAGATGGACCTATTACGCTACCTCTTCCCGTTAACAATATTCAAATAGCGCGTGACGGTACCATTATGGTACAGCCAGAAGGCGCACCAAGCTCTGTTCAAGAAGAGGTTGGTCGTATCAAAATGGTAAACCCTGATACACGCTTGATTGAAAAAGGTAATGACGGTCTATTTCGCGCTAAAGGCGGAGGACAATTATTTGCCGATGTTAATGTAAGTGTTTTAGGCGGATCGTTGGAATCAAGTAACGTTAATCCCGTAAGCGAAATGACCGATATGATTGCCTTACAACGTCAGTTTGAAATGCAATTAAAAATGATGAAAACAGCAGAAGAAAATGATTCAAGCGCTTCTTCATTGTTACGCGCTTTCTAGTTTTAATAGCTTTTTATTTTTAATAAATAAAGCGGTATTAGCTAAAGCTGTATTTGTTATAGCAACAAATTAAAGCAGCAAGTTATAGCAATAAAAAATTTCAGCGATTATTTACCATCAACTAAAGATAAATAATCACTAAACAATCAGAGGTGATATATGAACCCAGCATTATGGATTAGTAAAACCGGCTTAGATGCGCAAAATAAAGATATTGCGGTAATTTCTAACAACTTAGCCAACGCCAGTACCGTCGGCTTTAAAAAGAGCCGAGCTGTTTTTGAGGATTTACTATATCAGAACATAAACCAGCCAGGTGGTCGTACCTCACAAGATACCGAAGCACCATCAGGGTTAATGCTAGGTGCGGGGGCTAAAGTTGTTGCTACTCAAAAAATTCATACGCAAGGTGACATGATCACCACAGATAACGTCCTTGATTTAATGATCCAAGGTGATGGTTTTTTTGAAATACAACTACCTGATGGCAGCTCAGCTTATAGTCGAAATGGTCAATTTACCATGGATGAAGAAGGCAATATGGTAACGCCTGGAGCTGGTTATTTAATTCAGCCACAAGTAACTATTCCTGAAGATGCGTTAAGTATTATTGTGTCACAAGATGGTGAAGTATCAGTAACGTTACAAGCACAAGCCGAGCCGGCAGTGGTAGGACAAATTAACTTAATTAACTTTGTTAACCCAACAGGTTTACAGCCAATTGGACAGAACCTGTATACCGAGACAGCAGTAAGTGGAGCGCCTCAAGAGGGGATTCCTGGCTTAGAAGGTTACGGGATGATAGTACAAGGTGCGTTAGAAACATCTAACGTAAATACTACTGAAGAGTTGGTTAATTTAATTGAAAGCCAACGTGTTTATGAAATGAACTCAAAAGTAATTTCAGCCGTTGATGAAATGCTTAGTTATATCAATCAACAGTTATAGTTTTTGATCATTTACAACATTTAACGATTAACATTAATTATAACTTAATAAAAACTTACAGGGGGCAGTGATGAAAAACCAAATTATTGAAAAGGTAGCGAAGTTTTTTTCTCTGAGCTTATTAATTGCGGTAACTACAGCATGTAGTAATACCATAGAGTTAAGTAAAGCATTGCCTAACGATCCTGATTTTGCGCCAATAATGCCAGAAGAAGAAGAAGAGCGCATTGTGCCATCAGGATCATTATTTAAACCTAATTACGTCAATAATATTTACTCTGACTCTAAAGCGCATCGGGTTGGCGATATTATCTCAGTTATTTTGAGTGAGAAAACCCAAGCAAATAAAAATGCTAAAACAGAATTGAAAAAAGAAAATGAAACGAATTTAGATGCTGTAACTGGTTTTGGTGGTGTGCCTGTTAGCATTAATGGAGAGTCATTAAGCTTTGGGCTTAGCCAAGACTCAAACTTTAAAGGCGACTCTAAAGCCGATCAAGGTAATAGTTTAAACGGCAATATTTCAGTACATGTACTTAAAGTATTAGCTAATGGTAATTTAATGATTCGCGGCGAAAAGTGGTTAACGTTAAATAATGGTGATGAATATATTCGCTTAACAGGAATTATTCGCTCAAAAGACATCAACTCTAATAATACTATTTTATCAACCAAGGTAGCTAACGCGCGTATTCAATATTCAGGGACAGGTAGTTTTGCTGATGCTAATGAGCAAGGTTGGTTAGTTAAATTCTTTAATAGTACGTGGTGGCCATTTTAGTTAGCTCCTCGTATTACTGAAATGTTAGTTTGAAATATAACTAAAATAGCACTGAATCGATATTGAAGGCATACAAGCAAGGTATGAATATTATGAAATCTTTAATCAACACATTTATCCTTTTTACATTACTGGCTCCACTGGCAGTAAACGCACAGCGTATTAAAGATTTAGCCGATGTTGCCGGCGTTCGTCCTAACCAACTTATTGGTTATGGTCTTGTAGTTGGTTTACCGGGCACTGGTGAGCAAAGCCCTTTTACCGAACAAAGTTTTAAAACTATGTTAAGTAATTTTGGTATCACCATGCCTGAGTCGATGAAACCAAAAATTAAAAACGTTGCGGCTGTTGCTGTGCATGCGCAACTAGATGCTTTTACTAAACCCGGACAAACTATAGATGTAACCGTTTCAAGTATGGGCAGCGCAGAAAGTTTACGCGGTGGTACTTTATTACAAACTATTTTAATGGGGGTTGATGGTAATGCTTACGCAGTAGCACAAGGCTCGTTAGTAGTAAGTGGTTTAGGCGCGCAAGGGTTAGATGGCTCGCAAGTATTAGTAAATATTCCAACTGTTGGCCGTATATCAAATGGTGCGATTGTTGAGCGTGAAGTCATATCTCCTTTTTCTTCAGGTGATTACATAACCTTTAACTTACGTCATTCTGATTTTACTACGGCTAAATTATTATCTGACACAATTAATGAATTGATTGAAGGCTCTGCCACGGCGATTGATGCAACATCGGTAAGAGTGACAGCACCACGTGATATTAGTGCTCGTGTTAGCTTTTTATCAGTACTTGAAAACCTTGAATTTGAGCCAGCCTCTCCCGCTGCTAAAATTATTGTTAACTCGCGTACTGGCACCATAGTTATTGGCTCAGAAGTTAAATTACTTGCTGCAGCAATAACACATGGCGGTATTACGGTTACAATAAATGAAAATCAAAATGTGTCACAACCTAATGCTTTTGCTGAAGGTGACACCATAGTTACTCAGCAATCAGATATAAATATTAGTAATTCGGATGCACGTATGTTTGTGTTTCAACCGGGTGTGACATTAGAGACATTAGTCCGCGCAATTAATGAAGTAGGTGCAGGGCCAGGTGATGTTATGGCTATTCTAGAAGCATTAGATCAAGCGGGAGCTATTCGTGGCGAGTTAGTCATTATTTAGTGTTCATGTTTATCTTGTCGTTGTATGAATCGATTTAAGCGTCAAAAGTACTCATTGACTAACGTCAACTCCGTGCTATTTCCTTTAAATCGTCACATACAACTTAAAGATAAACCATGAATAATCGAAACTGAAACAATAAAAGATAAATAAACTTTAGGTAAATAAATTATGGATATCAATTCAAGCCAAAAGCAAAATTTTGATCAAGCGCGTAATGCTCTTGATCTTAATGGCTTGAATGATATTCGTCAGCAGTCACGTTCAGGTGATGGTGAGTCAAAAAAAGAAGCATTGACTGAAGCGGCGCAGCAGTTCGAAGCTATCTTCATGAGAATGTTATTGTCGAGCATGCGTAAAGCGCAAGAAGTGCTTGAGTCAGACAGTCCATTTAACTCGCAATCTACTAAATTTTATCGTGATATGCATGATCAACAAATGGCAGTAGAACTTTCTTCAAACGGCTCGCTTGGCTTAACAGACCTAATTGTTAGGCAGCTTGGTGGTGACGATGGTAGCTATAAGCCAAGCTCTGTATTACGTAATGACGGTAATTTACCTGCGGGCGTAAATGTTAATAGCGTTAGTAATACAAATGATGAAGATGAAGTGGTAAGTAGTCATAGTCAAAAAAATGCAGCACGAGAAAATTCGCTTATCGAAAAAATGCTAGCTGAACAAAATAAGCAGCAATCTGGTGTCGAAATTCCATTGGCGACAAACAGTACAATAGCTGCAGGTATGAGTAACCAAACTCTAGCTAGTCAATTAAATAGCGCTATGAATCAGTTTATTCAAACTGAGCAAACTAAAGGTACGACTAAGAAGCTATCAGCGGATCCTAGTAATGATCAAAGCGTCAATAATTCAGCACCTTTATCTGAACAACATTTTAATGAACCCAAAGATTTTGTTACCGCATTAATTGAGCCTGCGCAAAAAGTACAAGAAGAGTTAGGAGTACCTTTTGCAGTGGTTATTGCTCAAGCGGCGCTTGAAACTGGTTGGGGCCAAAAAATTATTAAACATCAAAATGGTGAAAGCTCTAATAACTTATTTAACATTAAAGCTGATTCCCGTTGGGCTGGCGATAAAATAACAAAAGACACGTTAGAGTTTGAAGAAGGCGCTATGGTTAAAAAAGCAGAGCCTTTTAGAACTTATCAAACACTGGCTGACAGTATAAATGATTACATAAACTTCCTCTCTACTAGCGAACGCTACGAAGAAGCATTGCAAAACTCAAGCAATGTGGAACACTTCCTGCAAGGTTTACAGAAAGCAGGTTACGCAACTGATCCTCAATACGCTGAGAAAATTCAAAGCACGTTGAAAACAGTCACTAATCTACTGACAAAGTAATTAACGAAGTACGTAAGTGTTCATTCGTTAAGTAACCTATTTAATAAGAGATATTACTAAATCACCTAATTTTAGGTGAGCTAGCTTTATATCTCGTTAAGATTATTTATCACATTATGTATAGCAAAGTAGGTTAGTCAATCTTTTGATGGCTAAAGTTACCTTGCTATTGGAGACAATATTATGACAGTAAACTTGTACCAAACCGGTGTAAGTGGCTTATTAGCTTCTCAGCAGCAATTGGCAACAACCGGTCATAATATTTCAAACGTAAATACCGAAGGGTATAACCGCCAACGTACAGAGCAAGATGCCATGGTAGGTATCCAGTCTGGTGGTAACTACATTGGTAGCGGTACCTATATTCAAGATATTACTCGATTATATGATCAGTTCTCTTATAAAGAACAAGTTATGAACCAAAGTAATTTATCGAATGCTGATTCACTTAATGCACATTTTAACCAGCTTGATCAAGTTATGGCTACTTCAGGTGGAGCCATTACAAGCTCTTTAACTCAATTCTATCAATCACTTAATAGCGTAGCAGACAACCCAAATGATATAGGCTTACGCAGCATCGTTGTAAATCAAGCAGAAACGTTAGCTAATAGCTTTAATACCTTAACAGATAGCTTTAACTCTATGACTACCGCTATCAATGGTGAAATTAGTCAAATAGCTAATAACATTTCTGAAATATCTGTAGAAATTGCAAAAATTAATGAAAATATAATGCACTCGCAAAGTATAACCTCAGGCCAACCAAATGATTTGTTAGATAAGCGAGATCAATTAATTAATGAGCTAAGTAAATATACACGTGTTACTACAGTAGAAGATAGTAATGCTGTAATGACCGTAATGATAGGGCAAGGGACAACGCTTGTTGCAGGCATCACCCCGATGACACTAGAAGTGGTTGGAGGAGAGCCTGTTACACAAAAAACAGAATTAAAGTTAGTAAGCGGTAAGAGTAGTGTCGCTATTAATGGTAGTCAATTAGGTGGTTCATTAGCAGCAAACTTTGAATTTAGAGATGAGCACTTAACGCAAACGCGTAATGAAATAGATCGATTAGCGATGGCAATATCCTCAACCTTGAATGATAACCAAGCCAGTGGCTTAGATTTAAATAGTTTGCAAGGTGCTAATTTATTCACAGATATTAACACAACTCAATTACAGCAAGGTAGGTCCTTAGCTCATGCAAGTAATTCTACTAATATTCAAACACAAGTAAGAATTGATGATGTTTCACAACTAACAACAGATGAATTTGAAGTACGTTATGACGGTACAGACTTTACACTTTTTAATTTAACTTCTGGTGCTAGTGAAAACTTAGGCGCAGCAGGAACAGGTACCCCTGCAGGAACGCACACATCGGCAACTTATGGTTTTTCTTTTATTGAATCTGGTGGTGCGTCACTGCAAGCAGGTGACAAATTTACCATTATTCCAACAAAAGACAGTGCTGCATTGATGCAAGCCACTTTAAAAGACGGTAATGCTATTGCAGCCAGTTCGGCCGTATCCGTAACCCCATCAATTAATAATGTAAGTGATGGCAATGTAAATATTGTAAATGTTACAGACCCTGTTGCAGCACGTAATTTTACTAGCGTGGCTAATAATGGCTTATTGGTTGATGTGTATGAGAGCACACCAGGTACTTATTCGTATCGAGTTTACAATGCTGATCCATCAATTCAGCCACCAACACCACCTTCTGTCGTTGGTGCTATTACCTCTGGTACATTTAATGTGGGTGATAGTGCGGTTATTGATATGCCACCATCGCCTGCAACAGCCGCTTTTCAACTTGAAATAACAGGGCAGCCTACAGGGCAAGGTGCTTTAGCTACAGAAAAGTTCACGATAAATGATGCATTCGGCATAGGTAACGGCAATAACGCAGTTGCATTAGCAAAAACTCAAGAGTTAGGTGTTTTAAATGGCTCTAAAGAAACATTTAGTAAAAGTTTAGGGGTAAGCACTTCTGTTGTTGGCTCTAAAGCAAGTAATGCTGAATTGGTCGCTGACAGTGCTCAAGCAATGTATACCCAAGCTTATAACAGAAATCAATCAACATCAGGGGTTAACCTTGATGAAGAGGCGGCTAATTTAATGAAATTCCAACAAGCATATCAAGCATCGTCACAAGTAATCTCTGTAGCGAATACATTGTTTGACACCATTTTAGCTGCAGTTAGATAAGGAGTAATGTATGCGCGTTTCAACCTCGCAATTTTATTATCAAAGTGCTCAGCAATTAAGTAAACAGCAAGTTAGTGTTAGCCAACAAGGTGAATATATCTCGGCAGGTAAAAGAGTCTTAACCGCCAAAGATGATGCAGTAGCTTATGGTACTTTAAGTGGTTTGAAAAATGATCTTGCCAATATTGAGCAATACCAACGTAATATAACTCAATCAATCAATCGCAATAGTCTTCAAGATGTTAGTTTTACCAGTGCAGAAGACATCATGCAGCAACTAAAGCAAACCTTTATTCAAGCAAATAATGGTGCCTACAATGATGATGATTTAGATGCGTTAGAAAACCTTGCACAAAGTTCATTAGAGCAACTACTTGATATTGCCAATACAAAAGATGAAACCGGCGGTTATATTTTTGCGGGTTATCAAGTAGGCACTACACCTTTTGTTATGCAGGAGGATAATTCAGTGAGTTACCATGGTGACAATGGTGTTAGGGAGCTGCAAATAGCTAAAAACATTATGGTTGATACAAACCAAGCTGGTGATACTGCTTTTATGAACGTAAATAATGAGCAGGGTGACTTTTCTGTGGAATACAACAGCACCTCGGGTATCGCACTTAATAAAGCAATTATTAGTGATCCTAGTGCTTATGACACCGTTAATTTCCCTCCTGAATATAATTTTAACTTTACTTCGGAAACCGACCTTAATGTTACAGATGCTTTAGGTAATTCGGTTTTTAGCACAACAACTTATGCTCCAGGGCAAACAATTGCCTTTAATGGTGTCGAAGTACAATTAAGCGGCAACCCATTGCCAGGTGATGACTTTAATTTGACACCCCAAAAAGAAATAAGCCTTTTTGATACTGTAAAAGGCATTGTCGATTGGATAGCGGTTGGTTCATCGCCTGCAGATTCGGCACAACATCAAGTAGAATATCAAGAATTGTTAGGGCAATTAGATCAGGCTCTTAATCATATGACAAAAGGTCAGGTGGAATCAGGGTTACGCTTAAGCTTGTTAGAGAATCAACAATCAAACCATCTCGATTCTACACTAGCTCTCACGCAAGGGACTACTGATATTGAAGCTCTTGATTATGCTAAAGCTGCGTCAGATTTTGAGCAATCAAAAGTCTCATTGCAAGCGGCTCAGCAAACGTTTGTACAAATTAAAAGTTTAAGTTTGTTTAATTATTTATAAGACAAAATCTAACTGTCAAAAAAAAGTTGTAAAAAGTGGCACAGTGTCTGCATTGATATATGTGTAGTTAAAAATCGTAAGATAAAATTAGAACAAGTGCGTGGTTCACAAAAGATATTGTTATCTAAGAGCCACAACCTAACAATTAGGAGAGATAACAATGGCTTTAGTAGTTAATAGTAATGTAGCATCGTTGAATTCCCAGCGTCAGTTGGCTAACTCAACCAACGAATTAGGCACCTCTTATGAGAGGTTATCTTCAGGTAAACGTATTAATAGTGCTAAGGATGATGCGGCTGGTTTACAAATATCTAGTCGATTAACTTCACAAGTTAATGGTTTAAATCAAGCATCACGAAATGCTAATGACGGTATTTCTCTTGCGCAAACAGCGGAAGGTGCATTAGATGAATATACTAACATGGTACAGCGTATGCGTACTTTAGCAGTACAATCATCAAATGGCTCTAACTCTACAGCAGATAGAATAGCACTTGATACTGAATTTACTGAATTAGAAGCAGAATTAGTACGTATTGCTAGCCAAACAAGTTTTGGTGGAGTTGATTTGCTTGATGGCAGTTATGCTGAACAGTTCCAAGTTGGAGCTAATTCAGGACAAATAATTAGTATGGCTATTACCACTAACTTTGCAACTATTGTTGGTACAGGTAACGATTTACTTACTTTTGCTACGGCTCAGACAGCCATCACTAAAATGGATAGCGCTTTAGCAACCGTTACCGCAACACGAGCAGATATGGGTGCGAAACAAAACCGTTTCAGCTCAGTAATTCGTAGTAATGACAATACAGCACAAAATGTATCTGCATCACGTTCTCGTATAGAAGATACTGATTACGCTGCAGAATCTGCAACCTTAGCTAGAAACAGTGTGCTACAACAAGCAGCAAGTTCAATGTTAGCGCAAGCGAATCAACAGCCACAAATAGCGTTATCATTATTACAATAAGTAATTTTGATTTATCGTTAATAAACTAAAAAAGCCTCTTCGGAGGCTTTTTTAGTTTATGGCGGATTTTATATAGTAATCCCCTTTAATTTACAATTTTAAAAAACCTTATTAATCAATGTTTAACTTTAAAATTAAGTTTTTTTTTATTTATTTTAAATTTAAAGTTAAAGTTATTTTATGTTCTTCCGATAAAGTTTATGTAGCAAGTTACTAATCGAACATTTCGAGTAACTTAAATATTAAAACATAAATATATAAGAGTGCATTCACTCGGGAGTTCAACATGGCTTTATCAGTAAATAGTAATATCGCATCATTAAATTCACAACGTCAATTGTCTCTTTCAACGAATGAGCTAGGCACATCATACGAACGTTTATCGTCAGGTAAACGTATTAACAGTGCTAAAGATGACGCCGCGGGGTTACAAATTTCAAGCCGTTTATCTTCACAGATTAATGGTTTAAATCAAGCATCAAGAAACGCGAATGATGGTATTTCACTAGCTCAAACAGCTGAGGGTGCTCTAGACGAATATACTAACGCAGTACAACGTATGCGTACACTTGCAGTTCAATCTTCTAATGGTTCGAATAACACGGCTGATAGACTAGCACTTGATACTGAATTCCAAGAATTAGAAGCAGAATTAACACGTATTGCGAGCCAAACAAGTTTTGGTGGTGTTGCCTTATTAGATTCTACTTACGGTGATGAGTTCCAAGTAGGTGCGAATAAAGGTCAAACTATTTCAATGGCTATTACTACAAACTTCGCTAGCTTATCAAGTGGGGACTTAAAAACCTTTGCTAACGCACAAACCGCAATTAGTAAAATGGATAGTGTTTTAGCAACGGTAACTTCAGCTCGTGCTGATTTAGGTGCTAAGCAAAACCGTTTCAGCTCAGTTATTCGTACTAATGACAATACAGCACAAAATGTATCGGCTTCACGTTCACGTATTGAAGATACTGATTATGCCGCAGAGTCCGCAACGTTAGCTAGAAACAGTGTGTTACAACAAGCAGCTAGTTCAATGTTAGCGCAAGCAAATCAACAGCCACAAATAGCATTATCACTATTATAATAGTCGCTAGGCTGTGGTCTAAAAAGAATTGTAAAGGGATCACATGAATGATCCCTTTCTTCGTTTTAATTTAAGTCAAAATTTAAAGTAATTATTAGGAGATTATGATGAGTATTAACTCCATGCCCATTAATACAGATAACAGTTTTATTCAAAAAACTTCGGCCAATATTGAAAAAAATACAGAAGAAGAAGTGCAATTATTGTTACAAAAACAAAGTATTGGTGTAACTTCTGAAATCACTGAAGAGTCAACTGAAGCAGCTAAATCAGCGGAAGAAAGTAAATTAACAGTAGAAGAAGTAGATAAAGCATTAGAAGTCGTTGCTAGCTTTTTACAGAACACTTCAAAACAAGTCGACTTTTCAAGCGATAATAACGCAGGTAAAATAGTCATTACGGTGACGGATAAAGATACACAAGAAGTAATTAACCAGTTTCCAAGTGAAAAAATAATATCTATGGCCGAAAAAATTCAATCATTACATCAAGAAGTAGAGAGTATTTCAGGCTTGTTAGTTGATAGTCATGTATAACTTATCTATAAATATAGTTATAGATAAAAAAATAGGCATGTTTTAGTATTAAAATATATGTTTAAGCTATTAAATATTAATAGCTTAAACATATATTTTAAGTGTAATATTTAACGTATAGATTTTAATTAAAAGAGGAATGCATTATGGCTAGTATTACGAGTTTAGGTATCGGCTCAGGCTTACAGCTAGAGAGTATTGTAGAAGCTTATATTGACGCTGAAGCTATTCCTCAAGAATTAAGATTACAAGAAAAAGAAGAGCGCCTTAGCCTTGAACTTTCAGGTGTTGGTAGCTTTAAGTCTTCGTTAGCAACCTTTAACGATACGCTAGAAAAGCTAATCGATCCAGACGCCTTTAATAAACAAGTTATTTCCTCAAGCAGTAGTGCTATTGAAGTAAAAACGAATGGTTTTGCGAGTAATGGTTCATTTAATGTTGAAGTCAATCAACTTGCTACAGGTACTCGTTTAAACTCTCAAACTTTTGCCGATTCTTCCTCTGTTGTAGGCTCTGGGACTTTAACCTTTGCTAATGGTACTGACGCTTTTGATGTTGTTATTGACCCTGCTGATAGCCTCTCCGCAATTCGTGATAAAATAAACGCACAAAGTGAGAATTTTGGTGTTACTGCTAACATTATTAATGGGGGCTCTGGTTCATTCTTAGTTTTTGACTCACAAGTAACAGGTGCTGCGAATGCATTAAATATTAGTACCTCCGATGTATCACTCGATGGTATATCAACGAATAATACTGTAGTTACTTCAGCACAAGACGCACAAATAACTATTGATGGTACTTTAATTAATAGCAGTACGAATGAATTTAAAAATACTATTGAAGACGTCACTATTACAGCTAAAACTGTTACGGCTGCTTCTAGCCCCGCAGTACTATCAATTGAACAAGATAAAGAAAGTGGCAGTGAACTTATCGATGAATTTATCAATGGCTATAATGCATTAGTCACTGAATTGACAGGTTTATCAGCACCACTGCAAGGGCGATTAGCGTTTGATCCTAATGTTAGACAAGTTAAGAGTCAACTTTCTGACATAGTTATTCAAGGGGTTACTGGTTTAACTGGGTCGTTAAATGGTTTAGCTGATATTGGTCTAGAGCTTAATAAAGATGGACTTTTACAGAAATCAACTTTCTCTTCAGATAACATACCTAGCGGTCAAGAGAGACTTGATAACGCATTAAATAATAACTTGACTGATCTTGGCGAGGTCTTTGCATCATCTAATGGTATTGCCACACAAATGGCAAACATGATTGATAGTTATATTGCTAGTGACGGCGTTTTAACACAAAGACAAACATCGTTAAATGAACAGGTTAGTAGTATTGAAGATGAATGGACGGAGTTAGAAACACGTTTACGTTCATATGAAGAAACATTAAGAAGTCAATTCAGTTTCTTAGATGCTACTGTATCGGAATATAACGCAACAGCCGAATGGCTAACATCTGCTCTTGCTTTGCCTGAAGCTCAAAGTTAAGAATTTTATTGTAAAGGGTTACCTATATTTCGGTAGCTTTTGATAAGTAAGGTTAAATTATGCGTGCGAATATAAAAAAATATCAGAATATTAATGTTGAAAGTGGCATTAATGCAGGTGATCCTCATACTATTATCTCAATGCTATTTGATGGTATTTTTCAAAGTATATCAGTAGCTAAAGGTGCAATTGAGCGAAAAGATTTTGCTACTAAATCAATACAATTAAATAAATCTATGAGTATATTACGCTCTTTACAAGATTCTTTAGATATGGAATCAGAGCCTCAAATATCAAAAAATTTTTATGAGCTTTATGCTTATTGTATTGATCGCTTAACTGATGTAAGCGTATCACTTGATCTTAGTAAGTTAGATGACGTTGTTACTCTATTAAAACCTCTTGCTGATGCTTGGAAGGAAATTTCTGCAGCAGACAAAGATGCTGGCTTAGCTTTATTAAAAGCTAAAAAAGTAGCTAGTTAGCCTGATATTTTAATGTTTAATCAACTAGCGGAAAATATTAAAGCATTAACATTACAAGCTAATCGTTTTGTTGATGATCACAATATTGAGCAGTGTTTGACGACTTTAAAAGATCGTCAACACTTACTTGAACAATATAAAATACAATTACTTACGAATAAACCTACCCCCGAGTGTTCTCAAGCTTTTACTTCTTTATTGCTGTGGGTACAGCAGGAAGATGCAATTAGTAGTGCTAAAGTTGTTCGTTATAAAGAACAAAGTAAACAGGCGTCTGTTAATCAAGTAAAAATAAAAAAAGCATTGAATCATTATAAAAATAATTCCTAAAGCTCAATGTTTAAGGCTGATTTAAAATCAATACTTATAATTTAAATCTTAAATTCATGGAGTTATCCCATTGAAAGAACCCAATACTTCATCTAATAATTTATCTGATCAAATTAATACTTTTGAAAAAACATTAACTAAAATTAAGTCACATTTCTCTTCACTACAAGAAGAAGAGAATGCATTGCAAGCACTCGCCGATAATATGTCTTTATTGGCATCTAGTGATGAAGATTTAATTATTCGCTATCAAGATAATTTAAGTGCATTCAAAGAATACCACCCTGAAATATTTGAGTTTTTTGAAAATTACACGCCTACAAAATATATAGTAGATGCTAGTGATGGTTTTGTTAATGCACTAGATGTTGAAACGGGAGAAATGTTTTATACATACCCATCTTTTTTAAGTACTAAATTACAGTTTGATAAATTTAGTGTTTCACCTAATATTAAAAAATTTAACTTTAACGCTGAAGAAGGCAATGAGGCTAACTTTATTCATGTAGATTATGTTGATGCAATGTTAGGTTTATTACCAAGTAAAGCAGAAGATCAAAAAAGCGTACTTAACTCAAACAACCTTAGTTCATTAATATTGTTTGGTGTTGGTGCTGGTTATCATATTGAATTATTTGCCCAACATTATGATGTGTCTTGTTTATATATTATTGAACCTGATCTCGATCTGTTTTTCTTATCTTTATTTAGTATTAATTGGGCATTTGTTTTAACTACTTTTGATAAAAAAGGTAGCCAAGTACATATTTCGTTAGGCGAGCAAAAAGACAGTTTTTTTGATGATCTTATGCAAAAATCTGCTTTTAATGGACGTTATCAAATGGCACATGTTGCCGGTTATATCCATTATCAGTCAGCAGCTATATCAGCATTATTAACTGAGTTTAATCTTCGTTATTTAGAAATGGGGCAAGGTTGGGGATTTTTTGATGATGCAGTGATGTCTATAGCTCATACTATTGAGAATATTGAACATCAAGTGCCTATTATACGTAAAGATGCTGTTCATAGTTCGGATCTTTTAGAATACCCAGTGTTTATTGTTGGCAATGGACCGTCGCTTGATAGTTTAATTGACGTAATTAAAGCACAACAAAATAAAGCCATCGTTATTAGTTGCGGCACGGCATTAAGTGCATTATATCAATATGGTATTATTCCTGACTTTCACTGTGAGCAAGAACGTACTTTCCCGGTAGCTGAAAAGGTTGAGCATTGTTGCCCTATTGAAACCTTAGAAGAAATGGTGCTGTTAGCTCCAACTACGGTACATCCTGCTGTATTTTCAATGTTTAAACGTTCAATTATGGCACCAAAAGCTAATGAACCTTCTTCTTCGTTATTATTAAGAGACGAAATAGGGAAAGATCTTTTTTCAGCTTATCACTTTATTAACCCTACAGTAGCTAACACTGCATTAGTCATGGGCTATAATTTAGGCTTTAAAAACTTTTATTTAATGGGGATTGACTTAGGTCATAAAAAAGGTGGCAACCACCACAGTAAAAAAAGTTTGTATTATAGCGAAGATGAGCAAGACCTTGATCTATATCGAATTAATAATGATTCTTTGGTGGAGTTAGATGGCAATTTTGGAGGTAAGTTTCTATGTGATTCTTTCTTTAATCAATCTAACGCAAACTTAAGAAAACAGATATTAGGCTTTGATGATTTACATTGTTTTAATTTAAGTGATGGCTCATTAATAAAAGGTAGCGTGCCAACGACGATTGCATCATTTAATGAAATATTTGCCTGTAAACCTATAATAGATAAAAAAAAGCTAACAAAAACCTCACTTGATAAAAAACTTTATGCAGATGAGGGACAATTATTAGCGCGGTTAACGACAGATTTAGATTTTCAATACTTTGATGAAGTTTGTGAGAATTTATTAACGTTAAATAGTCGAAAAGTAGAGTCATTTAAAGAAGCTAGCGTACTTTTATTGAATAATACTATTTTGTTAAACACCTTAACAGAACATGTACATGCTTTATTGCAAGGAACTGTTATGCATATACAGGTTGTTTTGACGCAGATACTCTATAGTTCTAAAACTGAGGCGGCAGCAATAGATAACTTTAATAAAGGTTTAAATTTTTATTGCCAATTTATCAAACATGCAGCGGTTTATTATCGGGAGAATGCAGAAAAGGCACATTATATTGAAGACAGTAAATGGATTGTTAAGTTAAGAAATAAGTCATAAAGAGGGAAGGTGAATAACGTGGATTTACTTCTTGAGCAGAGTGAGATTATAAAAAAGAGATGGCCTCAAATATTTGTTCAGTTATCAAAGGTAGTTGATAATGAACTAGCATTTGAGTTGATTGAAGGTCATCAATTATCACTGATTTTTAATAACATACAAATTGCAAGTAGTTATGACCAAACAACTGAAGCGCATGTACAATTACAGACGTTATCATCTCACGAGAAATCAGTTACTCTCTATGGTAGTGGTATTGGAACTTTAGCTAATTTACTTGTTCTAAATAATCAATTACAGACAATTAAGGTTGTTATATTAAATATTGCTTTATTCAAAGTATGCTTACATCAATTCCCTCATCAATGGTTGCAAGATAAAAGAGTAGAACTGTGCTTGCCAACGCTTGATGATAAGGTCAGTTTTCCCTTTATTGCATTACCCGCTGAACTATCTTTAGCTGAAGATGACAGCTCCCCTTTAAGAGATAGAATATGCTTAGCACTTGATCATCCTTTTATAGAAGCTAAAAAAGGCATAAAAAATGAAGATATATTACAAGCAATAAACAATAATATTCCATTTATTGAACGCGATAACAATGTTTCTGATTTGTTCTTAACCGGTAATAATAAACAATATATTGTTTGTGGTGCAGGCCCTACGTTAGAAGATCATTATCAATTATTAACGCAACAAAACATTAGGCAGCAATATATATTGATTGCTGTTGACGCTGCAGTTTTACCTTTGCTTAATCAAGGTATTACACCCGACATTATTGTTTCAATTGACCCTATCGCTAAGAAGTTGTTTGATGATATAGATATGGGAATATTAAAAAACATTCCCTTAATATATTTTCCTGTCGTTAAACCCTCGTTATTATCTCGTTGGCAAGGACCTAGATATACGGCATATTCTACCAGTAAACTTTATCACGATATTAATAATAAACATGCTAAAGGGCGGTTATATTGTGGCGGTAGTGTAATTCATCCTGCGATTGATCTTGCGGTAAAAATGGGGGCTAAAAATATCACCTTTTTAGGAGCTGATTTCTCTTTTCCGGGAGGTAAAACCCACACCCATTGGGTAGAAGATAAATCAACTAAAGCTGCACATGTTTCCTCTGAAAAATCACCTTATTGGGTCTTAAATAGCTTAAATGAACGAGTCCCCACATTGTTAAATTATCGTGGTTATTTACGAGACTTAGAAGATTATATTGCTTTGGTAACACACGTAACTTTTTATAATGGCAGTCAACGTGGAGCGTTAATTAAAGGCACTCAACTTTGGCCGCTTGTATCTTCAAAATAACAACGTAGAAATAAGATGATGAAATATAAAAAACTTTTTGACAGTATTGATCAAGCATCTACCGCACTGCTACAAGCAAAAGAAGGTCAAGGAAATGAATTGTTGAGCCAAGTTTTTGACGAATTATTAACGCTTTCCTCAACTTTTAATCAAGAAACACTTCACGTATTAGTACAACTAATAGAAATTATGCATGACGCACAGCAACGACGTGACTATGTATATTTAGTTGATATTCTACAATATGAGTTACCTAAACATATCTCTTTAACATAAGTTAAATGATTATTTATATTTTTTAATAGTAACCCCTTTAAAGTATTATTTATCTTATCCTTTGGCGCAATTTATGCTTTAATTTTAAAACATTACTCGGCGCGATGAATATATATGAAATATTTTGATTTTTATAAAGAAAAAGCAGTAGATAATAGCTTAACGACCACAGAAAAGTGCGGTCGCTATTTAAAACAAAGTGATGACGAACTGAATATTTTTGATGATGTATGTTCAAAACTTCCAGCGTTAACACAAGAAAATGCACTTATTATTGATATTGGTTGTGGCTGCTCTGATCCTGTTAAAAAGTTGATTAATAATAGCCAAACTTATAAAAACAACTTGGTATTGGTTGATAGTAAAGAAATGTTATCTTTACTGCCTGACGCTGATAATATTACGAAAGTGGATGTACAATTTCCAGATAACTCATTTGTCGACACCTATCAAAATAAAGCGGATGCTATTATTGTTTATAGTGTCTTTCATTGTGTTTATCTTGAAAATGATTTTATTATGTTTGTCGATTCTTTAGTTAAATTGTTAAAAAGTGGTGGTACTTTATTACTTGCTGATTTACCTAATGCGACCAAAAAGAAGCGGTTTTTATCGTCAGATGAAGGTAAGACCTTCCATAAAAATTGGAGTGGTGAAGAAAATGATCCCGAAGTAAATTGGAATCAATTTGAAGCGGGAAGTCTCGATGATTCATTAGTCTTAATGTTACTGATGAGATATCGTCAGATGGGCTATGAAACCTACCTTGTCCCACAAAATAAACAACTTCCCTTTTCAAATACTCGTGAAGATATTCTTGTCAGGAAGTGGTAATGAAAAATATTTGGATGTGGCCGCAAACAGAGATTAATAGTAAAACAATTACTGATAACATGACAAGGCTAGAAGAAATAGAACAATATTTCGCTAGTTTGTATGCACCATATAAAGTTGTCTATTTTTCACGCGCTAGAGTTGGCATGATGGCAATTTCCGCGGTAAAAGAGCTTGCAAGGCCACAGTTAACTTTTGTGCAGCCTTTTTCATCTCACTGTGTATTGTCTGCTATATCTCATTTAAGTACACCAACTACAACGGCTTTGTCACAATCTTCTCAGCAAGTTATTTACCACCAGTGGGGAGAAAAAACACAAATAAATCAGCAGATATATAATAAAGTATTGATTGAGGATGCTGTTGATTCACTTATATTAACTAACGATAAAAGTGAATTGTTCCCTAATAATGCACCTTTTTGTCTTATTTCTTTACCAAAAGTTATTCCTGTCTCTATAGGGGCGATAGTTGTTTGTCAGTTTGATGCAGACTACCATAAGTTAACAGCACAACGAATGTTGATGGAACAAAATATTGACAAAGTTTTGGAGCAAATTAATATAGCGCCTTTTAAAGAAGCTACATTGCAAGCCAAACCAATGCTTACGCCAGTGATGGAAAAAAGTATTAAAGAATTGGTTGAATTATCAGCAGAAAAAATAAAAGCTAACTTAGTAAGAATTCATCAAATATTTCCACAGATATTAAATAATGTTGACCAGTTTAATAAAAGACTACCGTCAAATGTTGTGATTTCTCAATCAACAATATCGCAATTAGCATTAACAGAAGAAAGCTTAGCTAAATTAATACCTTTTACTATTATTGAACAGCAAAGAAGTTATTTTGATTATCAGCGTCAGCAATGTGAAAAAGTATGGTTATTGCCTTGTCATGTCCAGGCTAATTGGACGGAATGAGCATGTGTGATCAGAGTGCTTTATTACAGAAAATAGTTGAAGATACATTTACAAAAGTATCGTATTTAAAAGATAACGTATTAGATTGGCAAGCAGTATTAGCCACAAGTCATAGTGCTACTTCAGAATATGTAGCTTCTACAATTCACTACCATAAAGCTTATTTATCCACAGCAACAGATCTGTCTATTACCATTTTTGAAAACAACATACCTGTAGCAATATGGCCATTAACGTTATATCAAATAGGCGATATCTATACATTACAAAGTAATTGTAAGCATATAATCCCTCCTGTTTTTGTTGTGAATACAAGTAAAAAAACAATAAAAAAAATATATCAGCAATGTTTTAATTCATTAAAAGCATTTAGCGCTAGTACAAATAACAATATTTTTTTGACTTATTGTCCGCTTACAGATGTTTTATGGCAGCGTATCTTTTCACCTGCGATTGAAGCGGTGAATTACCAACAATTTCTAATTGCTGATTTAAGTGATGATATTGTCAACATTAAAAAATCATTTAGAAAGAGCTATCGATCGCTCATTAATAAAGGTATGAAATTATGGCAGCCGCAACTACATACCCATATGTCTGATGATTTACTGAATCAATTCAGAGATTTTCATATACAAGTATCAGGTAAGGAAACGAGATCGTTTACAACTTGGAAATTACAACAGAAGATGGTTAATAACCAAGAAGCTTTTTGTATTTCTATACACGATGATAATAGTAAATTAATAGCAATAGGGCTTTTTAACATCAGTCCTCTGCAAGCTTCATACAGCGTTGGGGTTTATGATAGAGAGCTTTTTGATTTGCCACTGGGTCATATCATTCAATTTGAAGCAATTACCTATATGAAAAAATTGGGTGTACAACGATATTTTCTTGGACATCGCTCTCATTTATTTGAGCAACCAAAACCGACAGAAAAAGAACATTCTATCGGCTTTTTTAAGGAAGGTTTCAGTAACGAAATACATATAGAAGCCAACGTCACTTTAGTCTTTAGCTAATATTTAGATGATTTTTTATATATTGGTTAAGTATTAATATACTATTTTACTTACTTTAAAAGTTAAATTATGTCTGTTTACAACTGTTATATGCATCAATTAATAACTCAGACATAAAAAAACCTTTAGACGAACTACGACCTAATAACTTAATTTTAGGATAGCGAGTTTCTATTTCTCCATTTAACAGTTTCAATAGTTTATCGTTTTCTTTAGTTATAATGGGGAAACCTTCACTAATAAGTCTATATTGACGAAATATACATGTGTTGGTTGGTGCTATTAGTCCCATCTCGTTTAATTCTTCTGATACTTGCGCAACTAATTCGTTGTTATCTTTTGATTCATCAACAAGTACTTCTACGGTGACCGCATAAAATTTATTATTTGGTAACAAGTTTTGATAACAGGTCAATCTAGTTGAGACCTGGGTTGAGGAGTAATTATTAATATATTTACAATCAGAAAGAACCGGAAACTCGTAAACAAAATCAAGTAACACTGTTTTTCTAAATGTTGGTTTTTTAGTTTGACTTTTAAGTGGAATAAAACGAGGAAGTATCGCTGAAGATATAGTCCACACTATTTCGTCAAAGCTATGTTCGTTATCATCATAAGTAACTGTTATTTCTTCATTATTGTAATCTATTGAAGTGACAGTGGTATTAACTAGTACTTTGACACCTAATGAAAGTACTTGTTGGTAAAGATCTTGTGTCCAATTTGCAATACCGCCTTTTTTGGGGTAATACTTTTCAACGCCGGCAGTTGCTTTGTGAAAACCTATTTTATCGTTTATATAATCAACATTTTTTAATGCGCAACTTGTTGCTTCGTCAAAAGCAACAACACGATACATATCAAAAAAATGTATGTAATAGGCTGGGAGATCTGCTGGAGAAACACCAAATGTTTGATGAATAAATGGTAGAAAAGCTTTTTGGTAGACTGTTTCGCCGTAACGTACTCTTAATGCGCTTTCTAAATCATCAAAGTCGGTAAGTTGCTGTGCTGTGATTAATTCATAACTTGCATTTATTTTATCTTGCTCATTTAAAGAGTTGAAGTTTAAAAAAGGTGAGAACTCGGTAAGCTCTTGATTAAAAAAGCTTCCCGCTTGTTGAGTGTTAAAGGAATGTAAATGCTCATTGTTTGAGCCAAATAAAAAATTATCAAGTTCAGTTTGACCTGTACGACTAGCAATGTGAACACCATAGTCAAAGTAACCAAATGCAGACTTACTACTTTTAAGTAAGCCACCTATTTCATTTGATGCTTCAAGCAGAGTGACGTTGAAACCTTGTAATGCTTTAAAATAGGCAGCTGTAATCCCAACAACGCCACCACCAACCACTAACACACGTTTACTCATTTAACTTATCCTACTTAATTTGGCCTAAGATTTATATACAATCTCAGGTTAATACTTTAGTGATATCACCACTCGAATCTTTATTAGATATTTAAAATTAATTATTATTTTAAGAGTGAGAATATAGCCGCATCACTTTCGCTTCCAGCACTTTTTAATTGCTCTTCAATCCCTTCAATGAAATTGATTCTGTGTTGGCTACGTCTAGAGTAAGACTGAAATAATTGTGCTAACCATTCGTCAGTTAATTCACCTAAATTTACGGCAATACCCGATAAATAACTGGTTAACATAAAATAATCTACAAGCATAATACGATAAAATTGAAATGGTGTTTTATGCTCCTTTAGTAAAAACTGATGGTGGTATAGATAATACAAAATATAATTGACTAATATATGTGGATTCTTATCGAAATACTCTGGCAATAGGCTATTGTTTGCCTGCGCTAACATTTTATCGAACATCTCACCTGTATTATTGTCGTCGGTTTTACTGTGTTTTTTATTGTTTTTTTCATCTTTGTCATCACGCAAGGCGCTAAGTAGGTGTTCTCGGCAAGCTAAAAAGCGTAAATCAGAATTAGAGACCGTATAGTTTTTATTGTCTTTTTCATCCGTTATTAATTTAACTCCTGTGGTCGCTACAAACTTATTATCTTGATGTTGGAAGATATGCCATTTTAACGCGGGAATAGCGGGTAAGTTTTTATACATATTCTGTAAAGTATTATCTTCTGACATCGATATGTAGCTATTAATCATTTGTGCTAATTTTGCAGGGTTATTCAAATGGGGTTCAGCTTGCTTTAAATACATACCCATAATAAATAGTCTTTCATTAAAGCTTAACCCTTCACTTAACATAATATTGAAACAAAAATCTCGAATAGTAGGAAACCATACTGGTAAATTGTCTTCAGGTAAGCCTCCTATTTTACCATTATTAAGGTCTGTTATTAGCTTGGAGGATGATTCGAACATAAAAGCTTCAGTATTAAATAATACTTCATTGGTTACTGTTGGACATGACATTATCATGCTGGCTTCAACTTGGTCACCAAAAAAGTTAAAAGCTCTAGGGTACTCTTGACAGGTGTGCGGTAACGCCTGATGCCCGCAGTTTTTATGAATGTTACATAAGGTATTTTCATCAAGAAAAGGACAGTTATTATTGTCATCCATTTTTATATGCGCGTAATTCTCTACACTGGTACGTGTTAGCTCCATATTATCATTGGCTAGTTGACGAATAATGATGTTGCTGCTTTTTTTTAACTCTTTATAAGACTTTTTATTAACAGTTACTTTCCAAGAGTGACAACAATGATCTGGGCATGTTTCACCTGCACACTTAAAGCTTCTAACAAACGACGGTTCCATAACCTTGACTGAATTATTTAACATGCTTACTCTCCTGTGAAATGAATCGAGAAATTTTATTTTTAGTTATTGTTATGCTTCTGTATTTAGTTCAAGTATCAAATCGCTTGCTACGGGGGTGCCTCGTTTAATCGCTTGACTTGTTGTTTTACCGATAATGTCATTATAGTATTTGGGCGACAAACCAAAACCTGGTCTTATTCTGCGAATGTGTTGTGATGTTATTATTGTGTTTTTGGCAATATCTTCGACAAAATAAAGTGATCTACGAAAATTTTTATTTTGTTGCTCAGCAGGCTTTAATTCGTAGCCAGCACAGCCAATAGCTTGCCAAGCAGTTTTAGTTTCAGTACATAGTGAATTTAACTCGTTTGGCTCAAGTGAAAACTCACTGTCTGGTCCTTTATTTTTTCGTGATAACGTAACGTGTTTTTCAATAACACTGGCGCCAAGCGCCGTTGCGGTTATGGCTGCTGTATTACTTATTGTGTGATCAGACAGGCCAACAATCACATTAAACCTTTTGGCTAAATCTTGTATGGTTGCTAAGTTACACTCTTCAGCAGGCGCAGGGTAAGCGCTAATACAATGTAATATAATTAATTCTTTACAACCTGCTTCTTGGGCACAAATAATTGCTTGCTCTATCTCTTGTAAATTTGCCATCCCTGTAGACATAATCATAGGTTTTAATGTTTTTGCTACGTATTGAATTAAAGGAAGATCGGTTAACTCAAAAGATGCTATTTTATAGGCTGGCGCATCAAGTGACTCTAATAAATCAACAGCACTTTCATCGAATGGACTACTGAACAGGGTAATCCCAACTTCTTTTGCGTAAGAAAATAGTTTCTCGTGCCATTCAAAAGGAGTGTGTGCTTCTTTATAAAGTTGGTAAAGTGTATAACCGTCCCATAAACCACCACTGATTTTAAAATCTTCTTTATCGCAATCAATGGTCATAGTATCAGCGGTGTAAGTTTGAATTTTAACTGCATCGGCACCCATTTCTTTTGCCATTTTTATGGTTTGTAAGGCAAGTTCAATTGAGCCATTATGATTAGCTGATAATTCGGCAATGATATAAGGCTTGTGCTTTGCACCTATTTTAATGCCATCAATACTAACTTCTAAAGTATGCATAAAGTGATAATCCTATTGAGTTGGTGGCGTGTAAGCTGGTCTCAGGTAACTGTTAGAAGTTAACTTAATAAAGTTCGCCTGGGTAAATAAATGTTGCGAGGCTATATTGTCAGGGTGCACATGCGCATAAATTTCACAATGATCAAACGTTTTGGGAATGTTATGAATAGCACTAAGTGCTAGTTTTCTGCCTTGTGCTTCGGGTGCAATTAAAATAGATATTTCATAGCGAGTTATTTTTTGTGTATTTATTTGTTTGTCTAATCGTAGTATTCCCAATTTATTATTTTCACAACAAATTATATATAGATGTCTGTTTTTCATGGTTAAACTAGATAAAAACCATTGTTTATGCTCGTCGTATTGTATTGGCTGGGTATTACGAGAGTAACGTCTAATTTCGCTATTTGATTGCCATTTAAAGGTTGTTTTTAAATCATTAGTTTTCGCCAATTCTAACGTTACCCTAGGTAGCGTTAATCGAGCTAATAATTGTTGTACTCCTAATCCATCACAACTCTTAAAACAGTTACTTACTAAGTCTTTATATTTACTTGGCTCACTTTCAAGTAAGGCTATGGCATTGGCAATATTGTTGAAATTAAGTGTTTGATACGCACCCAAATTAACAATAGCTTGTTGATTTGTTAAGTTTTTATTTACCAACTGTTGATTATCAGCAAGAACAATAGCTAAGGTTGGTAATCCCAAGCTACAACGCTCCCAAGCCGTGGCACCTGAAGCGCCAATAGCTAAATCAGCCTTAAGCATTTTATTGGCCATATCGTTACAATCAGTTGTTAGTGTTAGCCAGTTATGCTTCGCGGTAAATGCTTGTATTTGTGAAGCATGTGGTGAATGACTAGCCATCACAATATCAGCGGTTAAATTATGGTTATTTTTTTTATATTCTATTAATGCATATATGATAGTTTCAGTGAAGTTGGTGTTATCTAAACCACCAAGGTTTACTAAAATGTTCTTTATTTCAATAACGTTATTTACGACTTTGACTTGTGCTCGTTTTTTTTTCGCACAGGGAATAAGTTGCGTAAACTCATCCCGTAAAAGCATAAACTTTTGTCCCAATAAGAGCTGACAAGATGGTGGTACTAATAAAGCGTAGTCATTGCCTTGACGGTTAAGTGTTTGATCAAGTAAAAAATCTGCAAGGTGTTTTCTGTTAGCCAAGTCATCAATAACGAGTAATTGATGACAACATGCCTTTACCTCTGCTTGCCACTGCCAATCAATAAGGTAGTGATCAACTATTAATAAGTCTATTTTTTTATTATTTGTTAATGTTTTAATATTTAAGGAGGTTATTGCTTCAATAGTTGCTTTAGCATCCTTAGCTTGTTGCCAATTTTCACTGTCAATATCAAAGGGCAATAAAATAACTTTTATTTTCGACTGTGTTAACCTCATCATTAAATTTTGTGGTAATTTATTTGTGATGAAAATAATATCGACATTAGGAAATTGTACTTTCAATGCGTGTGCTAACGTTAAGCAACGCATTATGTGTCCAGTGGCAAGTATTGGAGAAGCGTCAGCTCTAACAACAATATTTCTCATTAGCGTACTCTAAATACCGGCTCTAGTAATTTACCATGAAATACCATTGCAAAGCTTTTCTGTTCGATGGTTTCGATAAGCAATTTTATTGTTTGTTCATAAATGCGTAATAAGTTTTCAATATCTTGTTTTTTATGCGCATAATTTAAATTATGACTGGCATTAATCAAAATACCATTTTCTAACATATTTTGCAGAAATAATGATTTCAGTTCAATCGCAGAATAGTCTCCTTTATCTTTAATCATAAAAAATGACCAGCTTGCGTGCCCGCATACGCTGAGCCAATCATGTGCCTGATATTGTTCAATTAATGAATCTAGACCATCAATTAATAACTGGCCCATACTATGGATATGTTCAAGGATTGGTTTGTTCTGTAGTTCTGCTAATACAGATTTTGTAGCAACTAGCGATAAGGTTTCACCAGCAAAGGTGCCTGAGAAAAAGATATCTTCCATGAGCATCATAATATCTTTGCGGCCAACAACTGCTGATATAGGGTAACCATTTGCCATCCCCTTGCCAAAAGTTGCTAAGTCGGGAGTTACATCAAATAATGCTTGGGCGCCGCCTAAATCAAAACGAAAACCTGTGATTGTTTCATCAAAGATGAAAAGGGCACCATGGTGATGACATATTGCTTTTGCTCCTTCAAGAAAACCAGGCTCAGGGTAGGTTGTATTCATCGGCTCCATGATCACTGCAGCTATTTTATCTGGGTGTTCGGTAAATAATCTTTCTAATGAAGCTAAATCATTATAAGTAAAAGTATGAGTAAGTTGTTTGGTGCTCTCCGGTACGCCTAAGTCTCGTGTAGTTGAACCTATATACCAGTCTTGCCAACCATGATACCCACAAACAGCAATATGTTCCTTGTGAGTATAAGCGCGAGCTAGGCGAATGGCTGCAGAGGTGGCGTCACTACCATTTTTTCCAAAGCGTACCATTTCTGCACACGGAATTAATTCAACCAACTTTTCAGCAACTTCCATTTCAAGTTGGTGAGGCAAGGAGAAGGTTACTCCTGATTTTATTTGTTCAATCACTGCATCATCTACCGATGGTTCACAGTATCCTAAAGAAACAGAGAGTAAGCCGCTTACAAAATCTGTGTATTGATTGTCGTCGGCATCCCACACTTGGCAACCTAGCCCTCGTTTAATGAATAAAGGAGAGACACCTTTAGGGTATGCTATATGACTTTTACTGAAAGTTTGTGAGCCTAAAGGAATCGTTTTTTGAGCGCGTTCAAGCCATTGATTTGATGCTTGGTATGATTTAGTCATTAATATTATCCTTTTTTGTGCTGATATTACCTGATCTATTTTCTCTGACTTGAGTAAACCTTCATTGCGAATGATGTTTTTATTAATTTGTGCTAATGACGGGTTTTTCGTCATTAATGTTAATATATTTGTTAAGTTAAAAGTTGGATTATCAGGGTATAAGTACTGATAAACTTGGCAAACTAACTCAAAATCCTCAGGCTCATCTACCGTCCAGCGTAAATGTGATAAATCAACGGGATACATATAATTAGCTTGACTAAATAATTGCGGGTTATTACGAATAAATGGCGTAACATGCTCACGCTCAGAAGATTTACTAGCTTGCTCAAACGCTGTTTGTAAGGCTGCTAAGCTAAAAATTTCAACATCCAAGCCATCGGGTAATGTTGGCGGCGCGCAATTTGAGCAATAATCGACTTGTTCCGCTAAATAGTAAGTAATAACATTGTCAATAATTTCAGCGTCAATCAATGGGCAATCGCCGGTTACACGCACTATGTGCTTTATTTTCTTGTCTTGATTAACACTTTGTGCAGCGTGGTAATAACGTGAAAGTACATCGTTTAAATCCCCTCGGTAACAACTCACCTTAAGTTGCTCGCATAACCCTGCAATTGCGTCATCATCACTTTGTTCACTGGTCGCCACCAATAAATGATGAGCTGTTTTTATTTGTGATAAGCGCGCTAATTGATGTTCAAGCATAGGTTTGCCCAGTATTTTTTTTAATACTTTGCCGGGTAACCTTGAGGAAGACATTCGCGCTTGTAAAATAATTAATAGTTCAGCCACTATGTTGACCTTTTATTGTTTTTTTTTGCTGTATCGTTTTAAATTATGTATAAGTATTAATTTATTCAACTTGCCATAAACTTGGATTAATCAGTTCTAGTCGGTTATCGGCAAGCAAATTTATTTCTTCTATTGATATAGATAACTTTTTTGCTTGTTGATAAGCGTTAACCATTTCAATTAATTGTTCTGTATTACATACACCAACAACTATTTTATCTATGACGCTATTTATCGGTATACACTTATTATGCGAATCTTGTGCCAATACCGAAAGAGCAAGTGTTAGCTTTGAGCAAGAGAGATATTTTGCTAATTTATCAAAGGCAGATAGCTCTTCCTTGAAAGGATAAAAATAAGGTGGTAGTTTCTCAGCTTCAATAAGTAACAAACCTTGTAAAAATAACGATCGTGCATGTATTAATAGGGATGATTTTTGATATAGACTCAACATATCTGTTGAGATAAAGCGCTGATCAAATATATTAATAGGTGCTTGTACAATATCTAATGTGAATTGTTTACTTATTGCCTTTAATTGTTCAGGGCTGTAAACGGATATACCAATACGTTTAACTAAATTTTGTGCTTTTAACTGACTTATCTCACTGAAAATTTGCTCTTTATTTGGGTGGTTTAGTAAATTATCTGCTTGGTGGAATAGCAATGTATCGAGTTTATTACGATTTAAGTCTACTAAACTTTGTTCAAAAAAGGGCAGAATTGATATTTGCTGTGGCGTTAATGCAGGAATTTTACTTACAAGGTTAAAGTGCTCACTCTCTTGTAATTCACCGAGTACTTTCTCACTATTACCATAAGCACCGGCACAATCTAATGTGTTAATGCCTAAAGACTTTGCATGAAGTAATATTTGGGCAACCTCACTTTTAGGCACTTGGCCTTGCTGATTACTGATGCCGTAATCTAAACCAAATTGAACTGTGCCTAATGCTAGCTCCATATTTAGTTTTCTACAGAAATAAGGTTTTTCTCTATTGTCTGTATTTCAGCTAATAAAGTGTCAATAATGTATTGCTGTGCTTCGTTGCTTAAGTTTGGATACAAAGGTAGTGATATAGCGCGTTGGTAATAGTTTTCAGCAATGGGGTAATCGCCAGCCTTAAAACCAAGATTTTGATAATATGGCTGTAAATGTATAGGAATATAATGCACATGGGCAAAAACGTTTTTTGCTCTTAATTTACTTATAACCTCTTTATGGAAGTCTTGATAAGGTTGTGCCAATAATACGATATACAGATGATAACTAGAGTGAGTCTCGCTATTGGGTCTTAAATAGGTTAAGGAGCTATTCTTAAACGCTTGATCATATCTTTGGGCGAGAGCATTTCGTTGCTGCACAAAATCATCTAGGCGTTTAGCTTGACTAAGTCCTAATGCTGCCTGTAGTTCTGTCATGCGATAGTTAAAACCTAGCTCAATTTGTTGGTAATACCAAGGACCATGACTTGTTTCTGTCATCACCTTTGGATCATTAGTAATACCATGATTTCTGAGTAATTGTATTTTTTCAGCAAGCTCTGCCTCATTAGTTAATGCCATACCACCTTCTGCAGAAGTAATAATTTTGACAGGATGAAAACTGAAAATAGTTATATCGCTGTAGCGACAACTGCCAACTTTATGGCTGTTATAGCTGGCGCCGATAGCATGGGAAGCATCTTCGATAATTGAAAAACCATATTGCAGAGATAGTTGATAAATAGCCGACATTTCACAGCAATTGCCTGCAAGGTGTACAACAATTAGTGCTTTAGGTAATATATTGTTCAGTTTAGCGTGATGTAATTTATTAGTTAAGGCTAAAAGAGAAAGGTTACCGCTTTGTATATCGATATCAACAAAATCAACGTTTGCCCCGCAATAAAGTGCACAATTACTTGAGGCAACAAATGATATAGGAGAAGTCCACACTATATCCTCTTGACCTACACCTAAAGCTAAACAAGCAATATGCAGAGCAGAGGTTGCGCTATTGGTTGCTGTAGCAAATTGTGCTCCACAGTAGCTAGCAATAGCTTGCTCAAATTCAGGAACTTTAGGTCCTTGTGTTAAATAATCCGATTTTAATACATCAACGATAGCGGCAATATCATCTTCATTGAGATCTTGTTTACCATAAGGGATCATCGTTTTGGGATTATATGAGGTCATCACTTAACCTATAAAAAAGCGGTAATATTAAGCGATTGTATTTGCTTTATGCTTAAAAATTCATCATTATTTAAAGAGTCGTATTCAAATCCTTCGGGCACTAGCTTACCTTTTTCATCGAGAGCATTGACAGTAAAGTCATTACTACGACTACTGAATTTAATTGCTGGAGCAATGACAAAATGATCATTAAATTCATACGTCGTATAACAGATCTCAGCAGGGCACATTACTTCATGAAGTTTTTCGCCCGGGCGAATACCTACAATTTTTTGAGTTAGGTTTGGAGCCATTGCTGTGGCTAAATCAGTGATTTTAATCGATGGTATTTTAGGAACAAAAATTTCGCCGCCATACATTCTTGCGAAGTTTTTTAATACAAAATCAACCCCCTGTTGTAAGGTTATCCAAAAGCGAGTCATATCTGTATGGGTTATCGGTAAATGATCACTGCCATTGTCGATTAGTTTTTGAAAGAAAGGCACAACTGAGCCACGAGAGCCAACAACATTCCCATACCGAACGACAGAGAAGGTTGTACGATGACCGCCGCTAATATTATTGGCGGCAACAAATATTTTATCTGAAGCTAATTTAGTTGCGCCATATAAGTTTATTGGATTTGCTGCTTTATCTGTAGATAAAGCGATAACTTTCTCAACGTTATTATCTAACGCTGCATCAATCACATTTTCTGCGCCATTGATGTTGGTTTTGACACATTCCATTGGATTGTATTCTGCGGCAGGAACATGCTTTAATGCTGCAGCATGGATTACAAAATCAACGCCGCGCATAGCACGTGTTAAACGCTCTTTATCACGCACATCACCAATAAAATAACGCATACAAGGTTCATTGAAAATCTGCTCCATTTCATATTGTTTTAATTCATCACGCGAATAAATAATAATTTTTTTAGGGGAATACTGCTCAAGTAGTGTTTTAACGTACTTTTTCCCAAAAGAGCCTGTGCCACCAGTGATGAGAATGCTTTTATTGTTGAACATTTCTTGAGTACCTTTTGGGTTAATCACTATTATATTAGTTAATAATATCACAATATCATTAACTTACATTAAATTTGATTATGAAGTTACTAGCATAATTAAAAGTTTAACGTGTGAATTAAAAAACGCTTAATAAATTAGCTGGATTATCCAATAAGTTACTTTACAAAATAACAATGAGTAGTCATTTAACTACACAGAAAATCACAGTAGCATAAACCTATGCTGAGCTAATCTTTTATTGCTGTGTTGTTAACTACCGCACAAATCCCTTCAACTTGTGCTTTTTTGAATGCTTCGATTAACACAGAATGGCTGATTTCTTCAATATTTTCAATTAAGCCATTATCTGTGATCTCAATATTATCCCAACCTTTACCTACAAGATACTTTTCTATGTTGTCTAATTGGGCGTTTAAATCATCATTTTTGACAAACATATTAAAAGAATGTCTATCACCTTGAGTATATTGATCCGTAGTTAACATATATTCTGCACTTCCGTTTAATATTAGCATTTTCTTCTCCAGTTATTTGAAATATTTAAGTATTTAGCAATAATTAGCATTATATCTATATAGGTAAATATATAGTGATTCACAAATTATGCCATTAATTTTTTTGACAGCAATACTCACTGCAATTTAAGAGAGTGATATTTGCAAAATGAATAGTTATATAGGCTTCATGGGAAATGTTCATTTTAATAAAATCTATTTTGAAATCATTAGTTGAGTAGGCTTATATGTAGAATTTTTATCGGTGACAAATAAATGACAGCCAAACGTCAATTTTTTGTTGATAAATATTGGTTAAGGACTAAAATTGTCGTAATGCTATAAAAAATAGCCACTTTTCCAAAAGATGTTAAAAGCAGTAAAGAGTTTAATATGAGTGATGAATTAAAAGTAACGCCAGAAAATGTATCAGCAGTAAACTCCATAACCCCGTCGGTGTTAAGTGGTCAAAAGAATATAGTCATTATTGATAACAATACCGACAGAAGCCAACAAATTAGTACGGTACTGGCTTTTGTTGGTGAACACTTCATTCATTGCTCAGCAGAAAGCGCAGCACAAGTCTTAGCTGATAATAGTCGAGTTTTAACAGTGATCCTCGCTGGAAATGTCAGTGATAATTGCGCTGATTTAGTTAAAACGAACCCGAGTATTCCGTTTCTATTACATGATGTTGTTGATGGCAAAGCGTTAATAAGTAAAGTAAATGTTATTGGTACGCTAACAACGCCGCTTAATTATGCACAGCTCACTGAGCTTATTCATCACTGTCATCAATACCATAATAAATTACCGCGCAGTGGTACTAAACTTAAATCAACCGCTTTATTTCGTTCATTAGTTGGCAGTAGTGAGCCAATGTCACAAGTACGCTTTTTAATTGAGCAAGTGGCTAAAACTCCAGCTAGTGTATTGGTATTAGGTGAATCAGGTACAGGTAAAGAGGTGGTTGCACGTAATATTCATGACTTATCAGAGCGCAGCAAAGAGGCGTTTGTACCTGTTAACTGTGGTGCTATTCCTGCTGAATTATTAGAAAGTGAATTATTTGGCCATGAAAAAGGCGCGTTTACTGGGGCTATTTCGACCCGTAAAGGGCGTTTTGAATTAGCTGAAGGCGGTACCTTATTTTTAGATGAAATTGGTGATATGCCGCAACCAATGCAAGTAAAACTGTTACGTGTTCTACAAGAGCGTACTTTTGAACGAGTAGGTGGTAGTAAAAGTATTAAAGCCGATGTACGAATTGTTGCTGCAACCCATCAAGACTTAGAAACAATGATCAAAGAGGGCGGCTTTAGGGAAGATTTATTTTATCGTTTAAATGTATTTCCCATTGAAACTCCTGCATTGCGTGAGCGTAAAGAAGATATTCCACTGTTATTAAAAGAACTATTATCTCGCTTTGAACTTGATCAAGGTAAAACCGTTCGCTTTACCGATAAAGCGATTGAGTCTTTAATGGAGCATCCTTGGGATGGTAATGTGCGTGAGTTATCCAATTTAATTGAGCGCATGTTAATAATGTATGGGGATCAAATTGTTGATGTTGCTGAGCTACCGTTTAAGTATCAGCACATAGATGCGCAAGTCTATAACCCTGAATATCCAGAAGAATTACAAGAACAAGATGCGATTAATGAATTGTTCTCAGGTTTTGATTTTGACGATGAAGATGATGATAGCTCAACTGAAACCCCTGAAGCAGAAAATGCAGTTGTCGCTTCTGTCGATAGCGCTTTATTACCTGATGAAGGTATCAATCTAAAAGAACATTTAGCCGATCTTGAAGTATCTTTAATAAACCAATCATTAACTAAACATGATTATGTGGTTGCTAGAGCTGCTGAAACTTTAGGTATGCGCCGAACTACTTTAGTTGAAAAGATGCGTAAATATGATTTACAAAAACCAGCTGAGTAATTTATAGATGCTGTCTGATTATATAACAGATGTTAGCACTCGATTTAATGGTGACTTTTACACATTTAAGTCAATAGATTGACAAACCAACTTCTCCAAAAAGTAATAGTTTATACTGTTATCTAACTGAATTTAAAGGTTAAAAATAATGGCATAGTAAATGCTTTCTTATAGGTACTAGATAGTTTTATTCAGTACCTATATTAAGGCGTATATTATGGCACAAGCAACATTAGCAACAACACCTCAAAAGACTGAACCTAACGTCAATGTTAGGTTTGCTGCCGAGCATGTTTCGGTAAATGTCGCTGCTACTAAAAAGCCGACCTTACATAGACAAAAGCCCCATCATAGTCGCAATAGTGCTAAACCTCTTGCACAAGAGTCTTTTCCCGGAGAATTAGCAGCATTAAGAAAACAGGCGGCTAGCCAGCATTTTTCTCCGTATACTGTGCCTAATAATGTCAATGATTTTGCTAAGAAAAATAGCAGTCATGTGTTTGCTCACGATACAAGTAATAATAATTTATTAGCGGATCAGCTAATTGATGTGATGCCAACAGGCTTAGTTATGCTTGACGGTAATGGTATTGTGGTGAAAATAAATCAAGTTGCTAGAAACTTACTCGATGAGCCTATATTAGGGCAACCTTGGTTTAATGTTATTGCTCGCTCATTTACTCCGCGTGAAGATGATTGGCACGAAATATCTTTAAAAGATGGGCGTCGAGTAAAACTAGAAATTACTAGTTTAGGCTCACAACCGGGTCAGTTAATTATGATCACTGATTTAACTGAAACTCGTTTATTACAAGACAAAATTTCTCAAATGCAACGCCTTTCCTCATTAGGGAAAATGGTATCTACACTTGCCCATCAAATTCGTACACCGTTATCAGCAGCCATTTTATATGGCGAAAACTTAGCGACTAGTCACTTAGCAGAAGCTTCTCGTATTAAGTTTCAGGAAAAGTTAAATGCGCGTTTACATGATTTAGAACAACAAGTGAACGACATGCTACTGTTTTCAAAAAGTGGTACTGAGCAAGTTGTTTCACCTCTTGGTATTAATGAATTAATTACTGATACGGTAGCGTCTATGGAGGCGCTGTTTATCAAAGAATCAACTAATATAAAAATTAAACTAGCTGACGATGAACAATATATTTTAGGCAATAAAAATGCATTAACAGGTGCTATTCAAAACTTATTACAAAATGCTTTGCGTGCAATGAGTACAATTCAACAAAGCGATTTTGAACCGCAAATTACATTGCAAGTTTACAGTCAAGCCAATGATCTGTATTTAAGTGTTAAAGATAATGGTCCGGGCATTGACGCAAAAATTAGTGATAAAATTTTTCAGCCTTTTTATACCTCAAGTAGTAAAGGTACAGGGCTTGGGTTATCCGTGGTGAAATCTGTTGTTAATGCTCATCAAGGTGAGGTGAACTTACTTAATGAGAGTAATAAACAAAACTCAGGAGCACACTTTGTTATTAAGTTGCCTTTAATAGAGCATGGCGCTGTTGTTGAAAATAGTGGTAACAACGACAAACGTAACACTTTGCACAGTAATCAAGTGGGAGAACACTAATGACCGAACATAAAATTCTTGTTGTTGAAGATGATGCAGGTTTGCGAGAAGCACTAGTAGATACTCTTTCATTAGCTGATTATCGTTGTGTTGAAGCCGACTCAGGTGAAGCTGCACTACTTGCCCTAAAAACGCATCAAGTTGATATTGTGATCAGTGACGTACAAATGGGTGGGATGAGTGGTTTATCGTTATTAAAAAGTATTAAGAGTCAGCATCCAAACTTACCGGTATTATTAATGACCGCTTACGGCACTATAGATGATGCAGTACAAGCGATGCAAGATGGCGCCTGTAATTACATTGCTAAACCGTTTGCGCCACAAGTATTACTGAATATGGTCAGTCAATATATGCCAGCTGAGGTGATTAATAAAAACGATCCTATTGTCGCCGATAAGCGTTCTTTAGAATTACTGACTTTAGCTAAGAAAGTAGCAAGTACTGAAGCCTCGGTAATGATTTTAGGGCCAAGTGGCTCTGGTAAAGAAGTGTTAGCGCAATATGTGCATAATCATTCAAAGCGACATAGTGAATCTTTTGTTGCTATTAATTGTGCAGCGATTCCTGAAAATATGCTAGAAGCAACATTGTTTGGTTATGAAAAAGGTGCCTTTACGGGAGCTATACAAGCTTGCCCAGGTAAGTTTGAGCAAGCACAAGGCGGTACCATTTTACTTGATGAAATAACCGAGATGGACTTAGGGCTGCAAGCTAAAATATTACGGGTACTGCAAGAGCGTGAAGTAGAGCGCTTAGGTGGTAGAAAAACCATAAGCCTTGATGTGCGAGTTATCGCTACCAGTAACCGTGATTTAAAAGAAACGGTAAGAGAAGGGCTTTTCCGCGAGGATTTATATTATCGCTTAAATGTTTTTCCATTAACTTGGTTACCGTTAGCACAACGTGTTGATGATATATACGTTCTCGCTCAGCATTTGGTGTTGCGTCATTGTCAAAAAAATGGCGATGCAATTCCAGAGTTTACTGGTGCGGCGCGTAGTAAGTTAAATGCATACAATTGGCCGGGTAACGTACGTGAATTAGATAACGTTATTCAACGAGCGCTTATTTTACATACCAATCAATTAATTGATGCCAGTGACTTGTTGATTGAAAACTTTGATACAGCTGCAATTGTTGAACCTGAGAAGCAAGTGATCAGTGATGATAAGCTAGGTAGTGAGCTTAAGCTGCAAGAGCACCAGATAATTTTAGATACCTTACAAGCGTGTCATGGTAGTCGCAAAGATGTTGCTGAACGCCTAGGTATTAGCCCGCGCACATTACGTTATAAAATTGCCAAAATGCGCGATTCAGGTATTGAGATCCCTGCTTAATCTAGATCTTACAAGCTAGGGGATAGTTACTAGGCTCTAGGTATTTAGGTGCCAACCTATTATCTAGTACCTAGTGTCTAGTACCTAGTATCTAGTGTCTAGTATCTAGTATCTAGTACCTAATACCTAGCACCTAGTATCAAACTTACCTTAAATTCCTCTTACTTCCCTTTTAATAACCCCTTACAAATACTCACTTACCGTTAAATATCTATTTTTGGCACTATGTTTGCAGTATCACTGTTAACTCTTACTAAAACGTAAATAAATTGACAAAAGTGAGCGCACTATGGATATCAAAGGCAACTCTCTATATAGCCAAATGCAAAGTATGTCGTTACAAGCTATGGGCAACAAGCTACCTACTGTAGGTGCTGATGCTATGGACGTTAATGGTATACCTACTAATAGCGTTGGCAAAATCAATGAATCAAGCAGTAACTTTGGTGACATGCTAAGTAAAGCCTTAAATAATGTTAACGAACTTCAAGCTGAATCTGGTGATAAGAAAAAAGCATTTGAAATGGGCGATCCTAACGTAACCCTTGGCGAAGTAATGATTGCTTCTTCTAAATCAGGTATTGCTTTAGATGCAACCGTGCAAATACGTAATAAATTTGTTGAAGCTTATAAAGAGATTATGAGTATGCCAGTCTAACCTGTCTGGCTTAAATAATTTATAACCTGGTGCTTCAACTTTTATAATGAATAGCTAGTTGTTACTCAATAAAACACCTTTTTCTAAACGACTTACGCACAATAATATAACGATAAAAGAATTCTCCTAGACCATAGTTGATAACTTTTCTTAAAAAAAACAGTACAGCGGAGAAGTAACGTGTCCGATACAAACGCAATGGTAGCAGCTGATAACAGCGGCAATATGATCGCTAATGAAGATGATAATTCTGATATCGAAGATCAAAAATCAGGATTTGCTGCTTCATTAGGGAATGTTGATTTTTTAAGACAAATAACCATAGTGGTTGCCTTGGCTATTTGTTTAGCTATTGCTATTTTTGTGATCATGTTAGCGAATGAGCCAGAATATCGTTTTCTATCTAAGTTACCAACTAAACAATTAATCACTACAATGGATTTCCTTGATGCTAATCAAGTGGAATATCGTCAAGAAAACAACACCATCTCAGTACCTACCGATGAATATCAGCACGTTAAATTATTACTTGCTCGTGAAGGTTTAACAGACGAGCCTTCACAAGGTGAAGATATTTTAATGAAAGATATGGGCTTTGGTGTTAGCCAACGTCTGGAGCGTGAAAGATTAAAATTTGGTCGTGAACAACAATTAGCCAAAACAGTTGAACAATTACAAAGCATTAGTCGTGCTAAAGTTTTATTAGCGATTCCACGTGAAAATGTTTTTGCCCGCCGTGAAAAAAATCCATCGGCGACTGTTGTGTTAACGATGCAACGCGGTAAAATTCTTTCTGAAGAAGAAGTTGATGCTGTGGTCGACATTATTGCTTCAGCCGTACAAGGTTTAAGTCCAAACCGTGTTACCGTTACCGATCAAAATGGCCGCTTACTTAACTCAGGCTCACAAGACTCTATTTCTTCACGTTCACGTAAAGAATTTGAAATAGAACAAAAACGTGAACAAGAGTACATGGAAAAAATTGATAGTATTCTTATTCCGGTTGTTGGTTTAGGTAACTATACTGCGCAAGTTGATGTCACTATGGACTTTACCAACGTTGAAGAAACACAACGTCGTTATAATTCAGACTTACCAGCACTACGAAGCGAAATGAACGTAGAAAGCACTAATATTGGTGGTGGTTTAGGTGGCATTCCTGGCGCATTAACTAATCAACCACCATTAGAGTCATCTATTCCTGAAAATGCGGTGGGTGGCGAGCAAAAGAAAACTATGCCAAGCCGCAAACATTCAGAATCAACGAAAAACTATGAATTAGATGAAGCGATCAGTCATACTAAACAACAAGCGGGTGTTATTAGACGTGTAAGTGTTTCAGTTGCCCTTGATTATGTTGCTGGTAGCGACTCTGCACCAGCTGAAGATGGCACTACAACTACAGGTGCTTATGTACCAAGATCAGCAGCTGAAACAGCTAGTATTCGTCGTATTTTACAAGGCAGTATTGGTTTTGATTTACAACGCGGTGATGTTTTAGAAGTGATAACAATTCCGTTTAATAGACCTGATTACGGTGAAGAAGCGGTAGTACCTATTTGGCAACAACCGTGGTTTGTTAAAGTACTAAAACTAGTATTAGGTGCCTTGGTTATTATTGTGTTGATCGTTGCTGTTGTTCGCCCTATGCTTAAACGTTTAATTTACCCTGACCAATCACCTGATGACTATGGTGACAAATCACTTGATGGACATATTGATCTAGGTGATGAAACGATGGATATGCTAACCTCAGATTTTGATGCTGGCGCCGTAGGTTTTGCAGCGGACGGTAGTTTACAATTACCAGATCTTCATCGTGATGAAGATGTATTAAAAGCAGTTCGTGCCCTAGTTGCCAATGAGCCTGAACTATCCTCGCAAGTAGTTAAAAGTTGGTTGAACGAAGATGAGTGATGAAAAAAATGTAGTCGGCGAATTAGCCGCAGCCCCACAAGGCTTTGACGTAGAAAAATTAGAAGGTGCTGAAAAAGCTGCTATTTTATTACTTAGCTTGTCTGAAGAAGACGCAGCACAAATCTTGAAACACCTTGAGCCAAAACAAGTACAGCAAGTAGGTACGGTAATGGCGGCGATGGAAGACTTTACTCAAGAAAAAATTACCGCCGTACATAAGCAGTTTATTCATGAAATACAAAACTTCTCTACTATAGGTTTCCAAAGTGAAGAGTTTGTACGTAAAGCCTTAACAGCAGCGCTTGGTGAAGATAAAGCCGGTAACCTTATTGACCAAATCGTCATGGGTGGCGGCGCTAAAGGTTTAGATTCATTAAAATGGATGGACTCGAAACAAGTAGCCAATATCATTCGTAATGAGCATCCACAAATACAAACGATTGTATTATCGTACCTTGAACCAGAGCAATCGGCCGAGATCATGAGTCAATTTACCGACAAAGTACGTTTAGACTTAATGATGCGTATTGCTAACTTAGAAGAAGTTCAACCTGCAGCATTACAAGAATTAAATGAAATTATGGAGAAACAGTTTGCTGGACAAGCTGGTGCGCAAGCAGCGAAAATGGGCGGCTTAAAAGCTGCGGCTGATATTATGAACTACCTAGACACTAACGTTGAAGGCATGTTGATGGACTCTATTCGTGAAAATGATGAAGAAATGAGTCAACAAATTCAAGACTTGATGTTTGTGTTTGAAAACCTTGCCGATGTTGACGACCGAGGTATGCAAGCTATCCTGCGTGAAGTACAGCAAGAAGCCTTAATGAAAGCAATTAAAGGTACCGATGAAGCATTAAAAGATAAGATCATGAGTAACATGTCTAAACGTGCTGCTGAAATGATGCAAGACGATTTAGAAGCCATGGGGCCAGTTCGTATTAGTGAAGTAGAAGCCGCACAGAAAGAAATATTATCAGTGGCGCGACGTTTATCTGACGCAGGTGAAATTATGCTTGGCGGCGGCGGTGGCGGTGATGAGTTCTTATAACGAACTCTTTTAAGCAAAGTAACTAATCAGTAAAGGTATTGTCATGAGTAAACCCCCTGTTCGAATTATAAAAGCTTCTCAAGATGACTCGCCTGATGTGTGGTCTTTACCTGATGTGCAAAGCGCGCCTACAGTTCAAGAGAGTAATAAAACCAACGCTTTAGGTAAAAAAAGTAATTGGGTATATGAACCTCCTGAGCCTGAAGAAGTTGAGCCAGAGCCACTAACCGCACAAGAAATTGAAGAAATTAGACAAGCTGCCAGTGAAGAAGGCTTTAATCAAGGTAAAGAAGAAGGTTTTGCTAAAGGCTACGAAGAGGGCAAAGCGCAGGGTATAGAAGAGGGCAAAATTCAGGGTATTGAAGAAGGCACAGAGCAAGGTCTTGCTTTAGGTAAAGAGCAAATAGATGAACAAGCTGCAAACCTAAAAAAACTTATAGAACAATTACACAAACCATTGGCTAACGTAGATAAAAATGTTGAAGAACAACTGCTTAATTTAGTTTTACAATTAACCGAAGCGGTTGTGTTACACGAAGCAAAAACCAACCCTGACATTTTAATGGCGGCTATCGCTACAGGTATTAAAAGCTTACCTAGCAATGAAGCGCAAACTCAAATTTGTTTAAACCCGGCTGATATTAAATTGGTAGAGAAACAATTTGGCGCTGATCATATCGCCGAGCAAGGTTGGCGCTTACTGCCCGCACCACAAATAGCACAAGGCAGTTGCCAAATTGAAAACAGTACATCTAATATCGACTTGCAAATGAAAGCTCGATTAAAACAAGTGCTGGAACCTTTCTTGCAGGATGCTTTACATCAAACTGAAGAGTAAAGTCGTCACTTAGCACGACTTACTTAATACTCCTATGATAAGCACTACACTTTATCTTAGGTAATCTCAAGGTCACTAAATACTATGGTCGATACCTTACGCCTAACCGAGCGTTTAAAAAATAGTCAAAAATTTATCCACAACTTTAATGTGCCTGTTGCCGGTCGATTAGTACGTGTTGTCGGTTTAACACTTGAGGCTGTTGGCGTAAAAGCCCATGTAGGTAGTCAATGTTTAGTTGAAACAGCACATGGCGATTTATTAGCTGAGGTAGTTGGTTTTGCTCAAGACATTACCTATTTAATGCCAGAAGAAAGTTTACGTGGTGTTATGCCAGGCGCACGTGTATTACCAATTTCAAGTAAAGCCAAAGTACCAATGTCTATGAGCTTACTTGGCCGTGTTATTAATGGTGTAGGTAAACCTCTTGATGGTAAAGGCCCTATTAAGTCGGACGATAATTATCATCACGACACAAAACCTATGAACCCGTTATCACGACGCGCTATTAGTGAAGTACTTGATGTTGGCGTCCGCTCAATTAATAGTTTTATCAGTATTGGCAAAGGCCAGCGTATGGGCTTGTTTGCCGGCTCTGGTGTTGGTAAAAGTGTCCTGATGGGGATGATGACCCGCGGCACAACTGCTGACGTTGTTGTGGTTGGCTTAGTCGGTGAGCGTGGTCGAGAAGTAAAAGAATTTATTGAAGAAATATTGGGCGAAGAAGGTTTAAAACGTGCGGTAGTAGTCGCAGCTCCCGCCGATAATTCACCATTAATGCGCCTTAAAGGGTGTGAAACAGCAGTACAAATTAGTGAATATTTTCGAGACCAAGGCTTAAATGTATTGTTACTGCTTGATTCATTAACTCGTTATGCGCAAGCACAACGTGAAATAGCCTTAGCTGTTGGTGAGCCACCAGCAACCAAAGGTTATCCACCTTCGGTATTCTCTAAATTACCGCAATTGGTTGAACGCGCAGGCAATGGCGGAGAAGGGCAAGGCTCTATTACCGCATTTTATACAGTGTTAACCGAAGGTGATGACTTACAAGACCCAATTGCTGATGCCTCGCGGGCTATTTTAGATGGGCATGTGGTGTTATCTCGTGAGTTAGCTGATGCTGGGCATTACCCAGCGGTTAACATTGAAGGTTCAATTTCTCGTGTTATGCCCATGGTAACCACAGGCGAACATCAAGAGTTGGCTAAACAGTTAAAACAAATGTATGCCTTGTATCAGCAAAATAAAGATCTTATTGCTATTGGTGCTTATACCAAAGGTAGTGATCCGCGTATTGATCAAGCCATTAATGTATTACCAGTGATCAACTTTTTTCTACAGCAAAAAATTAGTGAAGTGATCCCTTATGAGCAAAGTATAACTCAGTTGCAAGAAATAATTGCTGCCGCACATGCGCATAATAATCAGCAATAAAAGTATATATAATTAACGGATTTAAAGAGTATTCAACATGGCCATGAAACAGCTTGATACCATATTAAAATATGAACAGGACAACGAACAACGTTGTGCTGACCAATTAAAGTTGGCCGAACATGAATATCAACAAAATATGTCTCGCTTGCAAGGTGTTGCTGATTACCGTTTAGAATATATGAAACGTTTAAGCCAACGCGCTGAACAAGGGTTAGATAGCGCCACTTATAGTCATTACCATGCTTTTATTGCAAAACTTGATACCGCTTCTGAACAGGTAGAAATAGCTATGAAACAAGCTAAAGCTTTGGCAGAGCAAAGTAGAACAATTTGGCTTAAACAAAGACAAAAAGTTCAAGCGGTTGAGCTACTTCGAGAAAAACGCTTGAAAGTGGTGGCTGCGGCAGAAGAAAAGTTAGAACAAAAAATGTTTGATGAAATTGCAACGCAACAATATATTCGTCGTCCTATTCGTTAATTATTTTCACCCTCACCTCTACTTATTTATTATCGGCTTTTAATTAATACTGGTTTATTTTTAAGTCTGTTTTAATTTTAGTTTAACTTAAATGGCTTCTAAGCATAGTTTATTGAGCCTTAGCTGTGTGATTTAGTTTAAAAAATTAATAACCCGCAAAGCTCAGTATCAATTTAATATACAGCAATTGGAATGAATATTGCTTTACTTTAACTATAAGTAAGTTACTTGCTTTTTTGTGACTATTAAAAATAAATTTTACAATTAATTTTAACTTCGCAAATGAAAACAGCGATACCAACTTAACGTCGTAATTTTAGGATTTTTTATCCATTAATCTACTGGGGTAATTATGCAATCAGTAAATGTTTTACCTAAATTTGTTTCACAAGATGCTGATTTAAAAGCTAAAGAGTCTATAAATGATTCTGGCAAGCGTGATGGAGAGTCAAGTTTTTCTCGATTAGTTGAACAACATGTCAATGATGATAAAAAACTTACTACTAATAAAGTAACTGACGATAGCAGAATAACAGAAACGGCAACACGTAGTAATGAGGCAAGTAAAGGCGGCAATTCTTCGGAGGATAACTCGAATCGCCAAGAAAATGACACGGATAACTCGGTAGCCTCAGCTAAAAATGCTAAAGTAGATAACAATGCAACAGAAAATTCACCGGTAGATACTGACGAAAAAACAGCTAAAGCAACGAGTGACATTAACAATAAACAAAATGAAGCGAGTACCGAGGTTGCGGATAACGAACCAGCGCAAGACAGCAATAAAAAAAAATCAGTAACAAGCAATGCTGCAACGCCGCAAGCATTAACTGAGTCTGAGCAGTTTATTTCATTATTATATAATAGCGATCAAACCTTAAAACACTCAGCCAATCACTCGGCACAAAGCTTAAACGGTACTACTCAATCATTATCTAATAGCGAGCAAACAACTCAAACAACAATTGATGGCGATTTAGAGCAAAATAAATCACTAACACTTGATCATAAGTTAAAATCATTCTCAAATGAAGAGCTCGCGACACGTGGTGTGTTAGTTAACAATCAAGAAGCTAACTCCGTAGAAACAAAAACTTTAGAAAAAAGTAGCGGAGAAACTAATACAGTAGAAAAAAGTGTCCCTACTAAAGTTGAGATGACAGCAGAAAGTAAAACCGCAAGCAATATTGGCGTAAGCCAGTCTAGCGAGCAATTAATGAAAAACCAACTAAGTACTGCGGATATTAAAAATAGCAAACTATCTGATGTGGCTGTTGGCGTTTCTCAAGCGAATAAAACCCAGGTAACGGAAGCTACTAGTCGTGTTTTATCTAGTGATATATTAAGTGAAGATATAACAGCAGAAGAGTTAGCTTTATTAACTAGACAAGCTGCAGCTAACACACAAAATGAAGTAAGCGATAAAGCCATAGCCCAAGAAAATTTAGTGAAAGACCCTGCAATAAAAGAGTCTATAGCGAAGGGAACTGTAGGCAAGGAAAGCGATAATCAGAGTGATTACAAAAATACTACCGTAGCTAATTCTATTACTGAAGGAGAAGTTAAAACTTCATCTGTTGAAAAAATTCCTACTAGTGAAACACCTAATGCTCAGTTAAACAATAACATCAACAGCCATGATAAATCGGTTACAGATAAAGTTGCTGTTACTCAAGCGGGAGATAACGTCGCCAAAGAGCAGTTTTTAGATGCAAAAAACCAGCAGAGAGCACAACAATCAGCCCGCAGTGAAAATACAGGTAACGATATTGACGTTGATGCTAATAGCACTGAAAACCTTGACGAAGAAATTATTGAGTCAATGCTTGCTAAAGATAAAATAACAGAGCAAGGAACAAAAAGTCCAACAAGCGTAACAGATGCTTTTGCTGCTCGTGCGACTGCCGAGACACAAGCACAAACATTGCAAGCATCACAAACTAAACAAAGTAACGATGCTTATATGGAACACCAGTCTTCTGAAGTGCTGAACCATACGGTGGCAACTGATACTGCACAAATACAAAAAAACAACGTACAACTGCAACAAGAAACTATTTCTATGTTCAGAAAAGACTTTGCTGATGCTGTTAAAGATAAAGTTATGATCATGATTAACCAAAAAATACAGCAGTTTGATATAACTCTCGATCCGCCTGAGTTTGGTAATATGCAAGTGCGTGTTAATTTACAAGGTGAGCAAGCAGCAGTTAATTTTATTGTGCAAAACCAACAAGCTAAAGAATCGCTTGAGCAAAATATGCATAAATTAAAAGAAATGCTTGCTGAGCAAGGCGTTGATGTTGGTGATGCAAATGTTGAGCAGCAAAACCAAAAAAACAGTGATAATAGTGCAGAAAACAGATCAAATTTAGCTTCAGGCAGACAAAATAGTAGTAATGGATTATTAGCAGAACAGAATCAAGATGAGCAGATTTTATCGACAAACTTATTTGGTACTGTTGAAACTGGAGTAGATTACTACGCATAATTTACTTAAATAAAGCTAAAGTTAAGCTAGAATTCAGTTAAAAATCAGTTAAGTTAATGAAAACACATTGGCTCAAAGGCTATTCAAGGATATAGTCTACATCCATAAAGTAAGTAATTATTTATCACGCCTCATAATAGGTTACTGATTGTAAATATTAAGGATTATCATGGCAGACGAAAAACCAGGTGAGTTAGAACTAGATAAGTCGAGTAAAAAGAAAAAAATGATGATTATCATCATTGCTGTTGTTGTTCTACTTGGCGGTAGTGCAGGCGCTTACTTTTTCTTAATGGGTGATAGTGGCGATAGTCAAGATGCTTTAAATACTTCATCAAATAGCGATAGTGGTAACAGTAGCAGTTCAGATTCAGCAGCGTCTCCAAGCTCTGATGCTAAGTTGGGTACGGCTTTATATGTACCTATGCCTAGACCTTTTCGCTTTAATGTTCCTGGTGCAGTAAGAGATCGTTTTGTGGAAATTAGAGTGCAATTACTCGTTCGTGGCTCGCAAAACGAAGAAAACGCAAAAATGCATATACCTTTAATTGAAAGTACTTTACTTGCGGTTTTCTCTCGTGCCAATGCCGATGATTTAGCAACAAGTGCAGGTAAAGTGGCCTTAAAAGAACAAGCATTATCGGCTGTGCAACAAACAATGAAAGAAATTGAAAGTAATGAAACAGTAGAGAAAGTTCTCTTTACTGGTTTTGTTATGCAGTAACTGAGCTAACATTAACAAAGCTAGCAAGAACAGAGTTGGCATTAACCGACCCAAGTACTGATTGAACTGCATTAGGTAAACTCGCAAGTAAATAACGATCAAATAGATAAAATAAGAAGAGTGTATTGAGTGAGTGATTTATTATCCCAAGACGAAATTGACGCCTTATTACACGGTGTTGACGATGTTGAAGAAGAAGAAATAGTTGAGGATGTCGTTCAACGACGTGACGGCACCTCAGATTATGACTTTTCTTCACAGGATCGTATTGTTCGTGGTCGTATGCCAACGTTGGAAATGGTCAACGAACGCTTCGCTCGCCATATGCGTATTAGTTTATTTAATATGATGCGTCGAACTGCGGAAGTCTCAATTAACGGTATTCAAATGATTAAGTTCGGCGAATACATCCATACTCTATTTGTTCCAACAAGTTTGAATATGGTACGTTTTCGTCCACTAAAAGGCACAGCGTTAATTACCATGGAAGCACGGTTAGTGTTTATCTTGGTAGATAACTTTTTCGGTGGTGATGGCCGATACCACGCAAAAATTGAAGGCCGTGAGTTTACCCCAACTGAGCGCCGTATTATTCAAATGCTGTTAAAGCTTATTTTTGAAGATTACAAAGAAGCATGGTCGCCAGTAATGGACGTTTCATTTGAATATTTAGATTCTGAAGTAAACCCGTCGATGGCAAACATTGTGAGTCCTACCGAAGTGGTTGTTATTAGCTCTTTTCATATTGAATTAGATGGTGGCGGCGGTGATTTTCATATTGCTTTACCTTATTCAATGCTCGAGCCTATTCGAGAGTTACTTGATGCCGGTGTACAGAGTGATAAAGAAGATACCGACATGCGTTGGTCGAAAGCATTACGCGACGAAATTATGGATGTGTCGGTAAATATAAATACCAAGTTTATCGAAGTGGATATCCCACTTAGCCAAGTCATGGAATTACAAGCGGGTGATATTATCCCAATTGAAATGCCAGAGCATATTACGGTGTTAATTGAAGATTTACCTACTTTTAGAGCTAAATTAGGGCGCAGTCGAGATAATGTTGCGTTAAAAATCGAATCAAAAATTAAGCGACCAGAATCAGCTAAATCAGAATTAACTATTTTAACTAAAGGCGGAAAACGCCTTGATAATGATGCAGAGCTTCATCTGCTAGAAGACGACTTGTAATCCTTTATATGTGGGAAAGTTAGTTTAGATATTTGAACAAATTATAAATTGAGGCCAGTGTTATGAGCAACGAAAAAGATGAAGACCTAAGTATGTGGGATGAAGCGCTTGACGAACAAGCTGAAGCGCTTGCCTCTAGTGAAGGGGCAGAAGCTGTTGAACTAGAAGAGCTAACTGAAGATGAAGCACCAATCAGCGGTGAAGAAAAACGTAAGCTTGACGCTATTTTAGATATCCCTGTGACTATTTCGATGGAAGTTGGCCGAAGTAATATTAGTATTCGCAACTTATTACAGTTAAACCAAGGCTCTGTGGTTGAATTAGATCGCGTTGCGGGTGAATCTCTTGATGTATTGGTTAACGGTACGTTAATCGCGCATGGTGAAGTTGTTGTCGTTAATGATAAGTTTGGTATTCGTTTAACTGACGTGGTTAGTCAGGTTGAGCGTATTAAAAAACTAAAATAAACAATAACAATCTATTTCTTAATTGAACGTTACTTCTGAAAATATAAGATGATAAAAAAAACGCTTGGTATCTTGTTTGCCTGTAACTGCTATTTATTACCTTTAATGGCAATAGCAGTTACAGACATAGCTGATACTGATAATTCAGCTCATCCAAACGTAAACCATGCTAATGCAACGGTTAATGCGTCAGGTAGTATTGCCGATAAAACACTAGAAAAGATAACCATTGATACTCCCACTAAAGCTCTATTTGATAATACGGCTACGGGGCAGTCTAAACAGACGCCAGTAAAAAATGCCTTATCAAAAGAAACATTACCGGAAGAAAAAGTAACTACAACTATTGAATCTCCCCCTACTACTCCAAAAAATACGGTAACAGAGCAACCAGCACCGCAAGTGGGTAAGCATGTAATGGCTAACATGAACCCAGGCAGTATGATTTTGTCTTTATTTATGGTGTTAGGGTTAATCATTGTTTGTGCGTTAATACTTAAACGTTTTAATTTAACTCAGCAAAGTGTTAATCAACTTAAAGTGGTTACAACCTTGAGATTAGGTACTAAAGAGCGAGTGCTCGTAGTACAAGTAGGTGAGCAGCAACTATTGTTAGGTATTACGGGGCAACAAATCACCTTGCTTGATAAGCTAGCTGAGCCTTTAAAAACTCAAGCTGATAACAATGTTGCACTACCCAAAAATATTTTGTCTTTTCTATCATCTAAAAAACTGTGATCATTGGGTTATCTAACGATGACAACAAATATAAAGGTTACTTTTAAATAGGGAATATCAGCGAACCATGAAAAGTATTTCGTTCATTATAATTATTACTCTGTCTTTGCTTGGTTTGAGTTTTGGCGCTGCAGCCGAAGACTTATCGTTATCGGCATTAAAGTTGACAACAAACCCCGATGGCTCGCAAGAGTATTCCGTAAATTTACAAATATTAATATTTATGACCGCGCTCAGTTTTATTCCTGCTGCGGTTATTATGATGACATCATTTACTCGTATTGTGGTTGTGATGGCCATTCTTCGACAAGCTTTTGGTTTACAACAAACGCCTTCAAACCAAGTGATTATTGGCTTAACTTTGTTTATGACCTTATTTATTATGACGCCAGTTTATAATCAAATAGATAAAACGGCTATTCAACCTTATATTTCAGAACAGCTCACCTCGGTTGAGGCCATTGATTTAGCTAAAGTACCTCTACGTGCTTTTATGCTTGAGCAAACCCGCGTTAAAGATCTTGACACCTTAGCCGAAATGGCTGGCGTTGGTCCTGTAGCTCAACCAACCGACTTACCTATGACGGTTATTATCCCTGCTTTTATTATCAGTGAATTAAAAACCGCGTTTCAAATAGGCTTTATATTATTCATTCCATTTTTAATTATTGATTTAGTTGTAGCGAGTATTTTAATGGCAATGGGTATGATGATGTTATCGCCAATGATAGTGTCACTACCATTTAAGTTAATGTTATTTGTGTTAGTTGATGGTTGGAATTTAGTGATAGGTACAATCGCTACCAGTTACGGTATGGGTAGTTAGCTAAGTAAAAAGAGAGTAAATTATGGGTCCAGAAATCTATATAGATATGTTAGGTGACGCCTTATTGCTAGTGATTATTCTAGTTTGCGCTATTATCCTGCCAAGCTTAGCCGTAGGTTTGATTGTTGCAGTTTTTCAAGCTGCGACCTCAATTAACGAACAAACGTTAAGCTTTTTACCACGATTAGTTGTTACCTTACTGGCCTTGATTATCGGTGGTCATTGGTTGGTGCAAAAAATTATGGACTACACTATTCGGCTTATTTCCAGTATTCCAAGCGTAATTATTTAATAAGTCATTATTTAATGAATAATCAGTTAGAAATTCGTTACCAACACAGTCAAACAACGCGTAGTTTATAATTATGGAGTTTACCGAGTCAGTTATTAATCAATATTTAGCAGATTTTATTCTGCCATTTAGTCGTATCTCGGCATTGGTTATGACCATGATCGGTTTTAGCGCAAGAACTATTCCCGGGCGCGTTAAATTATTTTTATGCCTCAGTGTTACTGTTGCCGTTATGCCCGCTATACCGCCAGCTGCCGTTGATGATCTTTTCACATTAACAACCGCTATATTATTAGGGCAACAGATGATTATCGGGGTCATGCTTGGCTTTGTTACTGTAATGGTGGTTAATACGTTTACCCTTGCTGGACAAATTATTGCAATGCAATCAGGCCTTGGTTTTGCTTCATTAGTTGATCCTGCCAGTGGAATGAATGTGCCTGCTATAGGTCAGTTCTTTTTGATTTTATCTTCTTTGTTATTTTGGGTGATGGATGGGCACTTGGCTTATTTGCAGTTTGTCGTCGCCAGCTTTGACACTTTACCTATTCCAACAGAGCATTTATCAAGTATCAAATATCGTGAAGTTGTAGAGTGGGGCGGTTGGATGTTTGCTACGGCTTTATCGCTTTCATTAGCACCAATTACGGCAATGTTATTAATTAATTTTTCTTTTGGTGTTATGACTCGTGCTGCGCCACAACTGAATATTTTTGCTATTGGTTTCCCTATCACCATGATGGCTGGTTTAATTATTATGTGGTTAACTTTTGGTAACTTCTTTACTCACTTTGAACTACAGTGGCAACGTGCGCTTGACTTTAGTTGCTACCTCATTGACTGTCAGGCACCATAATGGCTGATTCAGATAGCGGTGAAAAAACCGAAGAACCCACGGCAAAAAAACTTACCGATGCCCGAAAAAAAGGTCAAATAGCCAGATCTAAAGACTTAGGTACTTTTTTTGTTTTAGTAGGTTGTGCCTGCGGTATGTTATTAGTCGGTGGTAGTCTAGCAAGTGCTATGGCTGATATGATGAGTCATTTGTTTAGCATAAATCGGCAAGAAGCGATGGATGTTAATGCCTTATTTAAAGTAATAAACGACGGCATATATCAAATTACAACGCCATTACTTTGGTTGTTTTTTATTGTAATGATAGCCGCATTTGTAGGGAATACTATGCTTGGAGGAATTAACTTCTCGTGGGAAGCTATGGCGCCTAAAGCTAGTAAACTATCACCAATGGCTGGTTTTAAACGTATGTTTGGTGTACAAGCCGCCGTTGAACTCCTTAAGTCAATTTTAAAATTTTTTGTCGTTTTTATTGTCGCATTTTTACTGCTCAGTGGTTTATTTGAAGAAATTCTAGGTTTAAGCCGTGAAACCATACCTGCTAACTTTGCACATGCCGTTAATATGTTAATGTGGATGTTTTTGGTTTTAGCTTTATCTATCGGTATTATCGTAGTTGTCGATGCGCCTTATCAAATTTGGAACCATACCAAGCAATTAAAAATGACTAAGCAAGAAATTAAAGATGAATACAAAGGCACAGAAGGTAGTCCTGAAAATAAAGGTCGTGTACGTCGTGCGCAATATGAAATATCACAACGTAGAATGATGCAAGATGTACCAGACTCAGATGTGGTTATTACCAACCCAACACATTTTTCTATTGCCCTTAAATACGATCCTGCAGGTAATGGGGCGCCAATAATGACAGCCAAAGGCATTGATGAAATGGCATTGCATATTCGTACTATTGCTAAAGAGCATCAAGTTGAAATTATACAATCACCTGCGCTAGCGCGTTCGTTATATTATACCGCGGAAGTAGGGGAAGATATCCCTGAAGAATTGTTTGCAGCGGTTGCACAAGTGTTAGCTTTTATTTTTCAACTTAATGAACATAAAAAAGGTAAAGCTCAAAAACCTACCCCTCTTGCTAAAAAATTACCAATCCCAGACGATTTTAAGTATTAGCAAATAGGGTTTAATCGTTTGTATTAAGCTAATTATATTTTTAATAATCGCGCGGTTTTATCTTTTCCTTTCCTCAAAAATCTAATGATTAGAGAAGTGTTAAAAAAGCGTTCAGACAAGTTAATACTAAGCCAATAATATATTTAAATGAGTCTGAATGTTATTGGTATAAGAATTGCTAATTCATGAGTACTGTCAAAAAAACATCATGAAGTAATAATGCAACAAATAGCCTCTTATTTTAATCAGTTAGATAAATCGAAACTACGTTATTTTAGTGGTTTAGGCACTCCATTATTAGTAATGGCAGCACTAGGTATGATTATTTTACCTATGCCTGCCTGGTTATTAGATATTTTATTTTCTTTTAACATCGCACTTTCTCTCGTTGTATTACTTATCACCGTTTATACCTTAAAGCCTCTTGATTTTGGCTCTTTCCCTGCTGTTTTATTAGTAGCAACTATTTTAAGGTTAGCACTTAACGTTGCCAGTACTCGTGTTGTTTTACTCGAAGGTCATGAAGGCCCTGAAGCTGCAGGTAAAGTCATTGAAGCTTTTGGTTCAGTGGTTATTGGTGGCAACTATGCTGTAGGTTTAGTGGTATTCCTTATCTTGATCATTATTAACTTTGTTGTAATAACTAAGGGTGCTGGACGAATCGCCGAAGTAACAGCACGCTTTACTTTAGATGCAATGCCGGGTAAGCAAATGGCGATTGATGCTGACTTAAATGCGGGCTTTATTACTCAAGAACAAGCAAAAGAACGCCGTACTGAAGTAACTAATGAAGCTGATTTTTACGGCTCTATGGACGGTGCTAGTAAATTCGTAAAAGGTGATGCAATTGCCGGTATTTTAATTTTATTCATCAATATTATTGGTGGCTTAATTATTGGCATGGTGCAACATGACTTATCGTTTGATAGTGCCGTTGAAATATACACACTGTTAACTATTGGTGATGGCTTAGTAGCACAAATTCCAGGCTTATTATTATCTATTGGTACTGCAATCGTTGTAACTCGTCAAAATACTTCTGAAGATATGGGCGAGCAGGTTAGTAGCCAATTAGGGCAAGAGAGATCTCTTTATATTGCTGCTGGTGTAATGCTTATTATGGGTGTTATTCCTGGTATGCCACATTTTGTATTTATTTTATTTGCAGCCATTATCGCAGCTACCGCTTTTATGGGAGCAAGAAACAAAGTAAATAAAACTAATGAATTAGCGCAAATAGCTCACGAAGAGCAAGCATTAAGCCAACAAAAAGAAGAAGAAGTAAAAGAACTAGGTTGGGATGATGTTAACCACGTAGATGTGATTGGTTTAGAAATAGGTTACCGTTTAATTCCTCTTGTTGATAAAGCGCAAGGTGGCGAGCTATTAAGTAGAATAAAAGGCGTTCGTAAAAAATTATCACAAGAATTTGGATTTTTAGTACCTGCAGTGCATATTCGCGATAATTTAGACTTAGACCCAAACAGTTACCAAATATCATTAATGGGCGTAGTGGTTGGTACTGCACAAATTCGACATGATCAAGAGTTAGCCATTAATCCGGGTCAAGTTTTTGGCTCACTTGAAGGGGTAGCTACTAAAGATCCTGCTTTTGGACTTGATGCCACTTGGATCCAGAAAAATCAACGCGACCAAGCACAAACACTTGGTTATACGGTTGTTGACTCGGCAACTGTATTAGCTACGCATTTAAGCCAAATACTAAGTAATAATGCATCACAATTATTAGGCCATGAAGAAGTCCAAAATTTATTAGATTTGTTAGAGAAAAATTATCCGAAACTTGTCGAAGGTTTTGTGCCAAATATTTTGACACTAGGTACGGTTGTTAAGGTACTACAAAGCTTAATGAATGAAGGTGTAGCAGTGAGAGATATGCGTTCAATTGTGCAAACATTGGTGGAATACGGCCCTAAAAGCCAAGATCCTGAAGTGCTTACCGCTGCCGTTCGTATTAGTTTAAGAAAATTTATTGTGCAAGACCTTGTCGGTGGTGCACCAGAAGTACCCGTCATAACTTTGGCTCCAGAATTGGAACAGATGTTGCATCAGTCTATGCAAATGGCAGGAGATGATGGTGCCGGTATTGAACCGGGGTTAGCTGAACGCTTACAACAATCATTAACTGAAGGAGCTAACCAGCAAGAAATGGCTGGTGATACACCAATACTTTTAACATCAGGTATTTTACGTCACGTTTTAGCTAAATTTGTTAAACATACAATACCTAGCTTACGTGTTATTTCTTATCAAGAAATACCAGATGATAAGCAAATTAAAATTGTTAGCGCTATAGGTCAGTAAAATTAAGTGCAGCAGTAATAACTTGTTTAATAAAAGTATCGGGTTGTTAGCTATAATTCATAGTTGAAAGTAGAGGTTGGATATGAAAATTAGACGTTTTGTTGCCAAAGATATGCGCACAGCATTAGCTGAAATTAAAAATGAACTTGGCGTTGATGCAGTGATAATGTCCAATAAAAAGATCCCAGAAGGGGTCGAATTAATGGCTGCTGTGGATTATAACCAATCTGTTCCTACCGCTCAATTGGCTAATAAACCAATACAAAGTGCAAATAACACAGCAAACGAGCATCGTGAAATTAGTAACGATGTTGTTAGTCTTGGTCAAAGTAGTGCCGGAAGAGCTAACGCTGAAGCTGCGCAGATGGAAAACGCTCAAAACTTAACAGCGACAGACATAAATGCAACAACTCATGAGTCAAGTATGAGTGAAACTGTGCAAGCACCAGCAGATAGTTTATCTGCCTTACTTGGTCGTCAGGTACAGCAAGCACCCCAACAAGCAGCAGCTGTATCTAACTTAGATGAAGGCTCCATTGAGCAGCAATTGAAAGATTTTACCGATCGTCTTAGTCAACCTAATGTTGAGATGGCAACTCAGTCACAACAGCAAGCAACTTATAATCAAAGTGACAGTGATGATATTACTGCAAATGTTAAGTCATATAACTCAGCAACTAGCGACAATAATCAAGGCACAGGCGTTAGTGATAATGCACAAGTCTCTTCACAAGAATTTAGCAAAATGCAGCAAGAGATGGCCTCTATTCGTTCATTACTTGAACATCAAGTATCAGGTTTAATGTGGCAAGACATGGCGCAAAAAGATCCGCAACGTGCAGTGCTAGTAAATCGCTTACTTGCTTTAGGATTGAATGATCAAATTGCCGATCAAATTGCCGGTTATGTACCTGAGCAATCACATGAAGCAGAAGCGTGGTCGCAAGCTACTCAACTTATTGCTAAACAAATTAATACTACTCAAAATGATATTATTAATCGTGGTGGTGTTGTCGCTTTAGTGGGGCCAACAGGTGTCGGTAAAACAACAACTATAGCTAAACTTGCTGCAGGTTTTGCTCAAGTTCATGGTCATGATCAAGTGGCGCTTATTTCTACTGATACCTTTCGTATCGCAGGTTTCGAGCAATTAGCAACGTATGGAAAAATCATTGGCTGTCAAGTCAGTTTAGCTAAAGATAGCCAAGCATTAGATACCTTGTTACAGCAATATGCGAAAAAGAAATTAATCTTAATTGATACCGCAGGAATGGGACAACGTGATATGCGCTTGGCTGAACACTTAACCGCATTAATCTCTAATTCTCGTGTAAGAATTCGTAATTATTTAGTGATTGCTGCTAACTCTCAACAAGGCGTTATGCAAGAAAATGTAGATCGCTTTAAAAAAGTCCCTTTGTCTGGCTGTATTTATACTAAACTTGATGAAAGTATTAGTATTGGTGAAATAATTACCACTTCTATCCAAAATGGTTTACCGATTGGATATCTTACTGATGGACAAAGAGTTCCAGAAGATATTAAAGTTGCAAATGCTGAAAAATTAGTTACTCTTGCAGATAAGATGGCAACAAAGTCAGTTAACAACAATGTTAGTGTATCTCGACCAATGCCTGTTGCACGAGCAGCAATAGCTTAATATGCTAAATTTTGAGCTAAAATATATAACTAGCAGCATAAATTAGAAGTAATAAAATGATAGATCAAGCGAGTGGCCTAAGAAAAATGCAAGACCTACAGCAAGTTAAAGTGGTAGCTGTTTCAGGAGGAAAGGGCGGTGTTGGTAAAACAAACACGTCACTTAACACTGCAGTTGCCTTAGGACAACAAGGTAAAAGAGTATTAGTACTTGATGCCGATTTAGGTCTGGCCAATGTTGATGTTATGCTCGGTTTAAGAGTAAAACGTAACTTATCACATGTATTATCAGGTGAGTGTGAACTTGATGATATAATTATTGATGGACCCGCAGGTATTAAAATTATTCCTGCAACCTCTGGTTCACAATCTATGGTTGATTTAACACCAGCAGAACATGCCGGGCTTATCCGTGCTTTTAGCGAAATGCAAACACAGTTTGATGTATTGATTGTTGATACCGCAGCCGGCATTTCTGATATGGTATTAAGCTTTACTCGTGCTGCACAGGATGTGATGTTAGTGGTTTGTGATGAACCAACATCAATTACTGATTGTTATGCATTAATGAAGTTACTAAGTCGTGATCACGGCGTATATAAATTTAAAGTCGTTGCTAATATGGTTCGTAGTTCTAAAGAAGGGCAGCAACTTTTTGCCAAATTAACCAAAGTAACGGATAGGTTTCTTGATGTCGCATTAGAATTAGTCGGTGTCATACCGTTCGATGAAAATATGCGTAGATCTGTGCGTAAGCAACAAGTGATAGTAGAAGCTTTTCCACAATCACCCGCAGCGATAGCCTATATTGACTTAGCAAATAAAGTGAGCAAATGGCCAATACCTAAGCAAGCTTCAGGGCATTTAGAGTTCTTTATTGAACAGCTACTAGCAAACTAAAGCCTTAGCATATTAAAATCTAACCCATTTAGCCTACCTTAAATGAGAGCGAGAATACGTGGTAAAAGCGAATAGCTATAATAGCCAAATAGATAAAACGTCTTTGCTTGAACAACATACTGTTTTAGTTAAACGTATTGCTTATCATTTATTAGCAAGATTGCCCGCGAGTGTTTTAGTCGACGATTTAATCCAGTCGGGTATGATCGGCTTATTTGAAGCCGCTAATAATTTTGATAACAGTAAAGGTGCTAGTTTTGAAACCTTTGCAGGAATTCGTATTAGAGGCGCAATGCTCGATGAAATGCGTCGAGGTGATTGGACACCTCGTTCAGTTCATAAAAACAGCAGAATGATTAGTGAAGCGATTAAGCAACTAGAGTCAGAATTAGGCAGAGATGTTTCAGATGTTGAAGTTGCTGAAAAACTTGATATTTCATTAAATCACTACCATCATATGTTAAGTGAAGTTAGTTCAGGAAAAATACTTGGAATTGATGATCTTGGTGTTAGTGAAGATGCCATTAAAATAGGTGATGAATCCCTTGGCAATGACCCCTACCAAAATATTGAACACAGTGCATTTAAAAAAGGACTAGCAGAGTGCATTAAGTCGCTACCAGAAAAAGAAGCTTTAGTATTGTCGTTATATTATGATGAAGAGCTTAACTTAAAAGAAATAGGTCAAGTACTTGATGTAAGTGAATCAAGAGTTAGTCAAATACACAGTCAAGCAATGCATCGACTTAAAGCACGTATGAAATCTTGGCAAAGTTAGTTAAACTAGCGCATATTCAGTAAAAAGAATAAATGAATACTAGTTAATAATGTTTACTGTTAATCACAAATTATTTGAATTAACGGTAAATTACAGTAAAAATATAACTACCTACTTAGGTAAAAGATAAACCAATTTATTTAGAATGTTTCTCCGGAGGGTGCCTTGGATAAAAATATGAAAGTACTTGTTGTTGATGATTTTTCAACGATGAGACGTATAGTAAAAAACTTATTGCGCGATTTAGGATTTACCAATATTCAAGAAGCTGATGATGGTAGTACTGCCTTACCTATGCTTCAAGGTGGTGATTTTGATTTTGTGGTAACCGATTGGAATATGCCAGGTATGCAAGGAATTGACTTATTAAAAGCTATTCGTGCTGATGCTAGTTTATCGCATATACCTGTTTTACTTATTACAGCAGAGGCAAAAAAAGAGCAAATAGTTATGGCAGCTCAAGCAGGTGTTAATGGTTATATTGTTAAGCCTTTTACAGCCGCAACATTAAAAACTAAGTTAGATAAAATTTTTGAGCGCTTAGCTTAATGTGCGTACTTTAGCTGATCTAATACATACAGCTAAAGTAAGGTTTAAATAACTTATTGTATTAAGGACTTTGCATGAGTATACCCACTACAAGTCGGATCTCGTTAGAGCAAGCAAGATCTTTGGTTGATCTTTTAGAGTCGGGAAAGCAAAAAGAAGCCGATGCTATCATTTCTGGTATTCAGAGCCCTATTAACTCTGAGCTGTTTGCTGAAATTGGTAAGTTGACACGACAACTTCATGATTCTTTAACTAATTTTCAAGTAGATTCCAGGTTAAATGATTTAGCTAAAGCTGATATTCCCGATGCTAAAGAACGTTTGAATTATGTCATTACCCGTACTGAAGAAGCGGCAAATAAAACAATGGATGCTGTTGAAGCTATTTTTCCTGTTGTTGATACTATTTCCGATCAAGTTGCTGCGGTAAATCCGTCATGGACAAAGTTAATGAATAACGAATTAAACCTAACAGAGTTTAAATCGTTATGCCTAGATATAGATACGTTATTAAAAAACACAGGTAAAGAAACACGCCATATACATGACTTAATGACTGATGTGTTAATGGCACAAGACTTTCAAGATCTTACTGGGCAAGTAATTCGTAAAGTTATTGAATTAGTGATAGAAGTTGAAGAAAGTTTAATAAATATGCTGACAGCTTTTGGGTTATCAACAGAATTGGCTAAAGATAAAGAGACTCCTAAAGTAGGTGAAAATCTTGTTGAAGGACCAATTGTTGATACTAAAAAACGAGATGATGTAGTAGAAGATCAAGATGATGTTGATGATCTTTTATCAAGTTTAGGATTTTAAGGGGAGTTACTGCATGTCTTTTGAAGCAGATGAAGAAATTTTACAAGACTTTTTAGTTGAAGCGGGTGAAATATTAGAATCGCTCTCAGAGGAGCTCGTTGAACTCGAAAATGACGTAGATAATGCGGAATTATTAAATTCAATCTTCCGCGGCTTTCATACTGTTAAAGGCGGGGCTGGCTTCTTAGGGTTAAGCCATTTAGTTGACGTATGTCACGGTGCTGAAAATATATTCGACTTATTGCGTACTGGTAAGCGTTCGGTTAATGCTGAGCTAATGGATACTATTTTATCGGCATTAGATACCGTTAATGATATGTTTGTCTTAGTGCAAAATAAAGAAGAGCTTGAGCCCGCAGACCCTAATTTACTTGCCGAACTACACCGATTAAGTAAACCTGAAAGTGAAAGCACTGAAAGTATCACTCAAGACATTGACGTTGCGCCCGTAACGAGCAATGACGTTCTGGACGCTTATGAAGAAGAATCAGCAGTAGATGATGACGATTCAAATGATGAGATGAGTGAAGAAGACTTTGAAAAATTATTAGATGAATTACATGGCTCAGGTAGTATGTCGGCCTCTCCTACTATTGAAGATGATGTTGTTCAGCCAGCAGCTGCAACGCCATCTAATATTGATGATTCTAGTGATGAAATTTCAGATGATGAGTTTGAATCATTACTTGATGAATTACATGGTCAGGGGGCATTTTCAACGGATACCTCGTCTACAACAAATAACGATTTAACTAGTTCAAGTGATGACATTGACGATCTTGAATTTGAAAAACTTTTAGATGAACTTCATGGTAAAGGTAATGCTCCTAAAGCGAGTGCGGCTGACTCTTCAAATGATGTTGATGAAAAGGTATCTGAAACCTCTGCTAACTCAACTCCTGCGCCTAAAGTTGAGCCTATGAAAGCAAAACCGGCACCTGTAAAAGCAAGTGCCGCTAAAAAATCAAGCAAAGCTTCAGCAACAAATATTGCAAAAGATAGTGCCAAAAAACCAACACCACCGCCAGCTCCTCCAGCTGAAACAACCGTTCGAGTAGATACCAAAAGACTCGATCAAATCATGAATATGGTCGGTGAATTAGTTTTGGTGCGAAACAGGTTAACCAGCCTAGGTTTGGTTTCAGACGATGAAGATTTAACAAAGGCGGTAACTAACTTAGACTCGGTTACTACCGATTTACAAGGGGCTGTTATGAAAACACGCATGCAGCCAATTAAAAAAGTTTTTGGTCGCTTCCCTCGAGTTGTTCGTGATTTAGCACGTAGCTTACAAAAAGAAATCTCTTTGATTTTGGAAGGTGAAGAAACCGATTTAGATAAAAACCTAGTTGAAGCACTTGCCGATCCGCTAGTGCATTTAGTGAGAAACTCAGTAGATCATGGTATAGAAGCCCCAGATGTTCGTGAAGCAATGGGTAAACCACGAGAAGGAACTGTGTTACTTTCCGCTTCGCAAGAAGGTGATCATATTCTACTAACCATTAAAGATGATGGTGCTGGGATGAATGCTGAAAAACTAAAAGAGATTGCCATTGAACGCGGAGTACTTGATGCTGACTCCGCTGCTCGTATGTCAGATAAAGAAGCGTATAGCCTTATTTTTGCACCTGGCTTTTCGACCAAAACTGAGATTTCAGAAGTCTCTGGTCGTGGCGTTGGAATGGATGTTGTTAAAACTAAAATTACTCAATTAAATGGTACGGTTAATATAGATTCAGAGCTAGGTGTTGGCACAATACTTGAAATAAAAGTACCGTTAACATTAGCTATTTTACCCACATTAATGGTGGTCGTGGGTAAACAAACATTTGCTTTACCATTAGCTTCTGTTAATGAAATATTCCACCTTGATTTATCAAATACGAATAGTGTTGATGGACAGTTAACTATCATTGTACGCGACAAAGCTATCCCGTTATTCTACTTAGACCAGTGGTTAATTCGTAATCATGTTAAAAAATCACATGATAAAGGTCATGTTGTTATTGTACAGCTGGGTAATCAGCAAATAGGTTTTGTGGTGGATAGTTTAATTGGCCAAGAAGAAGTTGTTATAAAACCGTTAGATAGATTACTACATGGTACACCAGGTATGGCTGGTGCAACAATTACCAGTGATGGTGGTATTGCATTGATTTTAGATATAGCGAATTTACTGAAGTTTTACGCTAAAAAATCACCTGTAAATATGAAGTTACGCAGTTAATTTCAAGCGTAACTTATCTAGGTAACTACGTTGATCGTTAATTTTTATATGTTGAAAATGTCATATACATAACGTGAATAGACACGTTATCAGAGAGGTTAAATGGCCTACAAGGTACTTGTTGTTGATGACTCAAGCTTTTTCAGACGAAGAGTTACAGACATTTTAAATAAAGATCCGCAATTAGACGTTATTGACGTAGCTGTAAATGGCAAAGAAGCTGTTGAAAAAGTTATTTCGTTAAAACCTGACGTGATCACTATGGATATAGAAATGCCAGTGTTAAACGGTATTGATGCCGTTAAACAAATTATGGATAAATGCCCTACAGCAATCCTTATGTTTTCATCATTAACACACCAAGGCGCTAAGGCAACAATAGAAGCTCTTGAGGCCGGAGCATTAGATTTTCTTCCTAAAAAATTTAGTGATATTGCAAAAGACAGTGATGAAGCAGGTAACCTCTTACGCCAACGTGTCATAGGAATAGCACGCAAACCTAGGTTTATGAAACCTAAGTTGGCAGCAACAATGTCATCAAGTTCAGCTTCCGCAAGAACGAGAGAGGTACCAGCAAGTACAACTGTTAATAGTACTAGTGTGTCTGCAAGTGCTTCGGCTAACATATCTAAAGGAGTGACTCGCAGTTCAGGAAAAGAATATAAGTTAATGGCAATTGGTACTTCTACAGGTGGTCCCGTAGCACTACAACAAATATTGACAAATTTAGATCAAAACTTCCCTCTACCTATTATAATTGTGCAACATATGCCTGCGGCTTTTACTGCAGCATTTGCCAGCAGACTTAATAAGTTATGCAAAATATCGGTTAAAGAAGCTGCTGATGGCGATGTATTAAAGCCGGGACATGCCTATTTAGCTCCAGGTGGTAGGCAGATGATTATCACAGGTAATGAAAATGCTGGGAAAATAAAAATACTTGATGATGATTCCCCCAAAATAACATTTAAACCGAGTGTAGATATCAGTTTTGGATCTGCAGCAAAAACATTTGGCGGTAAAGTGCTCGGTGTTATATTAACGGGTATGGGATCTGACGGAAAAGAAGGCTCTCGAATGTTAAAATCTAAAGGTGCTACTATTTGGTCTCAAAACGAAGATACCTGCGTTGTTTACGGTATGCCGCAAGCAATTGATAAAGCGGGTTTAACTGACTTGTCATTACCTTTAGAGTTGATGTCAGCATCAATGATTAAGGAAGTTTTTCGTGGATAAGTTAAGTATTGTCGGCTTATTAACTGCTATTTTAGCTATTTATATTGGCTTTAGCCTTGATGGTGGTCATCTTTCTGCATTATTTGAACTACCTGCATTTATTATTGTCTTTGGCGGCACTCTTGGTGCCATTATGTTGCAATCATCGTTAGTTCAGTTTAAACACGCACTTTCATTGTTAAAATGGATATTTTATCCGCCTTACTATGATATGGAACGTGGTATTATTGAAATAGTGACTTGGTCTACCAAAGCGAGGGAGTCTGGTTATCTCGCTTTAGAAGATACGGCATTAGAAATAGAAGATACTTTTACTCAAAAAGGCTTAAATTTACTTGTTGACGGTACCGAACTTGATAACTTACGTGTCACTTTAGAATTAGATTTAGAACTATATCGAGAGCATAACCTACGTTCAGCCAATATTTATGAAGCGATGGGTGGTTATAGTCCAACAATTGGAATTCTTGGCGCTGTACTTGGTTTAATTCATGCGATGAGTAATTTAACTAATCCAGACTTATTAGGACAAGGTATTGCAACAGCCTTTATAGCGACTATTTACGGGGTTGGTTTTGCAAATCTTTTGTATATTCCTATTGCTAATAAAATTAGAGCCATCGTGCATCAACAAACGTTATATCGCGAAATGGTTTGTGAAGGGCTAATCGCTATTGCTAATGGTGAAAACCCTCATGTTATTGAAAATAAACTATCGGCATTTAGGTTAGCGCAATGATCCGTAAACGTCAGAGAAGAGATACTACTGAGCATGACAATGTTCACCGTTGGTTAATTTCTTATGCTGATTATATGACCTTAATGTTTGCCTTATTTGTTGTTTTATATGCTATGGCAATGGTTAACGAAAACCCTTTTGAAAGTATTACCGAATCTTTTGGGCGAGTCTTTCAGGCTGATAATGAAAAGTCTAAAAACCGTGGGCATGGCGATGGTCTACTAATGGTTAATACTTCGAAAACTAACAAAAAAATTTATGGTAATGGAGTGTTAGAGATTGCTGGGCCAGAGCTACTTGATGATGAAAAAAGTCTTTCAAATATTTCCGATGCACAAGTAGGTAGTAATTTATCTTCCCTTGAAAAAGAACTTCACAGCGCTTTATATGATTTAGTTGAATCTGGTTTTGCCCAATTACAAATAGATGGTGATTGGCTTGAAATCGAACTTAATAGTGGTTTGTTATTTCCAAGTGGCTCAGCATCAGCTACCAAATCAGCAGATGTTATTTTAAGTGCAATTTATGGTGTCGTAGGCCAAGGAACAAACTTTATTCGTATTCGTGGTTATACAGATAATGAAACGATTAGTAATGAAATATTTGCATCAAATTGGGAATTGTCAGTATTTAGAGCGACAAATATTTTACACATTTTAGAAAAACTTGGATTAAATCCTGCGCGTATGGCCATTGAAGGTTACGGTCAATATTACCCCAGTGCAGATAATTTAACTGAAGAAGGAAGAGCCAAAAACAGAAAAGTAGTTGTGGCTATTTCAAAATATGGATTAGACAAGCAGGATTTAGTTGATACACCAACCATCAACTTGAAAGATATAGGCAATGTTAATCCAGAAGAGCAGGGCAATAAGCCAAAATCAAAAGTTGAAATGCCTGAAAGTACAGATAAGATAAAAGTGATTCGCTTAGATAATGGTGGCATTAGAATAACGACTCGCTCGGAAAGTGAATAACATTAGATTTATAAAAGTTAATTCTGTAGCTAAGTATCAAGATTTACAAAGATTAAAATAGCTAAAAATATTAAAGTGGTATGTAATTAGCCATTTTTGAGAATAAATAAAGTTAACGAAACTAAGTGAGTAATGCTCTTGATAGTGTGGACTGTAGCAAATCAAAAAGGTGGTGTTGGTAAAACCACTACAACTATTTCAATTGCAGGCATACTCGCTGAGCAAGGGCATAGAGTGTTGTTAGTTGATACTGATCCTCATGCTTCATTAAGTTATTATTTTGGTATCGAATCAGAAGATCTAGATCTTAGTGTGTATGAACTTTTTAGCCAAGTATCATCTAGGGAACAAATTCTACAAACCTTGTGTCCAACTAAATACCCTAATATTGATATTTTACCCGCGACTATGGGGCTGGCAACTTTAGATCGTTCTATGGGGGCGAAAGGCGGTATGGGGTTAGTGCTTAAAAAAGCAATGCAAAAAGTAGCGGACTGTTATGATTATATATTAATTGATTGTCCACCTGTGTTAGGTGTACTTATGGTTAATGCTTTAGCAGCTGCTGATAGGATTATTATTCCAGTACAGACTGAGTTTCTTGCCTTGAAAGGACTTGATCGTATGATAAAAACAATGGAATTAATGCAAGGTGAACAAACAGAAAAATTTCAATACACCATAGTGCCAACAATGTTTGATAAGCGAACTAAAGCTTCTATTTTAGCCTTTAAAAAATTGCAAGAAATTTATACTAACAAAATATGGCCAGGGGTTGTTCCTGTTGACACTAATTTGAGAAATGCTAGTTCAGCACAACAAGTACCTTCAGATTTTGCGCCTATTTCTCGAGGAACCTTAGCGTATAAAAGTCTATTAAGCTTTTTAAAGAAACAACAAGCGAAGTAATTATGAGGTTAAATGCGAGATGAGTAAGTCGTTATCCGCTAGTAAAAATGTAATGAGAACTTATTTATCAGAGTTATTAACAGATCCTGATGTAAGTCATGAATTAATAAAGCAACGTACGGTTAAACAAGCGTTTAATAAACCACTCGCGCACAAAGAAAATAAATCCTTAGAGAAGCTTTTAAAAACTGTTAGTGAACAAAAAGAAGTTGATGTAAATAAAGAAATAGCTACAAAAAACAATAAACCTCAGCCTCATCAACTGAAAGAGCCTTTAACGCCAGCTCTTTCTCAAGCAATAAGCAATAAAGCGCAAGATAAAACTAAGTTAACAACTGAACATAACGCATCTAGTGTTATTGAAAATAACAACAATGAATTAGCCAAACTTAAAGAGAAAAGTTATAGACAAGGTAACTTTCAAGCGATGTACTTTGATGTCGCTGGTTTACTTATTGCGGTTCCTTTAATTGAATTAGGCGGTATTCACAAGGTTGATAAAACAACAAGTTTAATGGGAAAACCTGATTGGTTTAAAGGCGTTATGCTGCATCGGGAAGAGAAAATTAATGTAGTCGATACCGCTCTATGGGTTATGCCAGAAAAATGTGACGAAAAGTTAAAAAATTCGCTAAACTATCAGTATGTTATTATGTTAGATGAAAGTCAGTGGGGGTTACTTGCTGAGAACTTAGTTGATACAGTAGTATTATCTCAAGATGAAGTGAAATGGCTAGATACCAGTAGCAAAAGACCATGGTTAGCAGGTTTGGTTAAAGAAAAAATGTGTGCATTACTTGATGTAAGTGCGTTAATTGACTTGCTAAATAAAGGCAGTGATATTAACCAAAAATAATAAATTATCCCTGTCTATGCTAAGTTAAGCTAAGCTAATAAACATAGACAGTTTAAAAGTAAGTAATTTAAGAGGCGAATAATATGTCTGATATAAGACGCAGTACAAGTGATAAAGCAGAAGCAAACGACGAAGTATTACAGTGGGTTACCTTTAAGTTAGAAAATGAAACTTACGGTATTAATGTAATGCAAGTACAAGAAGTTTTACGATACAGTGAAATAGCACCCGTTCCAGGCGCACCACTTTATGTACTTGGTATTCTTAACTTACGTGGTAATGTCGTTACCGTTATTGATACCCGATCTCGTTTTGGTTTAGAGCCTTGTGATATTACTGATAATACGCGTGTTGTTGTGATTGAGTCAGAAAAACAAGTTATTGGTATCCTCGTTGATAGTGTTGCTGAAGTGGTTTATTTAAAGTCGTCTGAAATAGATATTGCACCGAATGTTGGTAACGAAGAAAGTGCTCAATTTATTCAAGGTGTTTCTAATCGTGATGGTGAATTACTTATTTTAGTTGATTTGGATAAATTATTATCTGATGATGAATGGGATGAACTAAAGCAGTTTTAGTCATTTTATAAAGTAAAGTATATAAGTTAAATTGCGTTAAAGTAAAAGTCTGTCATTCAGGCTTTTTCTCTTTAAAAATAGACTAAATTTATTAAGGCACATGGTACCAATGTCATTATTAGCTATTCCTATTATTGCTATTTTAGCGCTATTTTTAGTGTTATTAATGAGTACTATTTTTTTTATTCGTTTAAAACAACATAAAGAAAAATTAGCGCTGTTAGACGCGCAAGTGCAAAGTACTTTACTTCTCATTAATGAACTACAATTAGTCAATGATAAAGCTCAACAGCAAGTAGCTCTTATTAAAGCTAATTACGAACAAGAAACCTTTGAAAATAATCAAGTCTCTAAACAATTAGAGCTTCGTATTAAAAACCTAACAAACCAAGTTGTAGAACAAGAGCAGCGCTTATTGCAATGGCAAGAGAACCAAGGACAAGATAAGTTTTATAACCGAGCCTTTAAGCTTGCAGCTAAAGGTGCAGACGTTGATGAAATTATCAATGAATGTGAATTACCACGAGCAGAAGTTGAAATGTTACTTTCGGTATATCAACAACGAAAGCGCAGTTAAGCGTAATCTAATACCCATTCCGATAATTTTTTGGTCTAGCTGTGCGAAGGGAAAATATTTAAAGAACTACCAACATCACTGTCATAAGCCTTAAAAACTTAAATAAAAATTTTTTAGACTAACACTATTCACTCAAATTTTCTTTTCATGCTAAACTGCTTTGTTTTCAAATCGATATTTAATGCCAAGGATAAAGCTATAGTGAGCTCTGTCATAACGTCCATTTTCAGACCATTATTAGTTACGCTAATAATGACACTTTCTGCGTGCTCTTCTACACCAGAGCAACAAAACAACGATAATCCCCCTACGGTGGGTGACTCAAGAGATCCCTTAGAAGTTATTAACAGACCTTTTTGGACGTTTACTTGGGATTATGTAGATAAATTTATTGCAAAACCAGCATCCGAAGTTTACACCACTTATACACCACCATTTTTACGTTCTGGTTTGTATAATATGGCATTAAACTTAAATGAGCCTGCTAGTGTTATTAATAACTTATTACAACTAAAGTTTACAGATGCCGCAAAGAGCACAGGTCGTTTTGTACTCAATTCAACTATTGGTTTATTAGGATTTTATGACCCTGCAAGTGACTTTGATTGGTCAGGTGATCAAGAAGAATTCGGTGAAGTACTTGGTGTATATGGCGTTCCTGATGGTCCATATTTGGTGATTCCAGCCTTAGGGCCTAGCTCTATTAGGGAAGAAGTAGGCGATTATGTTGATGGTTTATATTGGCCTCTTGCCGTAATTGATTTTTGGCCGAACATGGTACGGTTAGGTATCATAGGTTTAGAAAAAAGAGCGGCAATTCGTGATCAAGAACAACTACTACTTGAATCTGAAGATCCGTATTCACTTATTAAAAATGCTTATTTTCAAAATATGAATTATAAAGTCCATGATGGCTCACCTCCTATTATAATCAATGAAGCTCAAGAAGCAGAGATAGACGCATTACTCGATGATTTTTGATGAATTTTATTTCTATGAAGCAATAATCTAATAAACGAGTACCTAAGCGGGTCACAATTTGTTAGAATTGCGGCAAATTTTATAGACACACTATATTGGAATTATTAAATGAATATTATTGAAGGTTCGTTTGAAGCGAAAGGCAAAAAATTCGCTATTGTTGTATCACGTTTTAACCACTTTATTGTTGACAGTTTACTTGAAGGTGCTATCGATGCACTTAAACGTCACGGTAACGTAAATGATAATGATATCACTGTTATTCGTGTACCAGGTGCTTATGAATTACCATTGGTTGCTAAAAAAGTTGCAGCTAAAGGTGATGTAGATGCCATTATTGCCATTGGTGCTGTTATCCGTGGTGGTACACCTCACTTTGATTTTGTTGCGGGTGAAAGTAACAAAGGTCTAGCGCAAGTTTGTTTAGATTCAGGTATTCCTGTTTCATTTGGCGTGATCACGACTGACTCTATTGAGCAAGCTATCGAGCGTGCTGGTACTAAAGCTGGTAATAAAGGCGCTGAAGCTGCACTAGGTGCATTAGAAATGGTTAATGTATTAGCACAAATCTAATTAGCTAATTAATTTACTATCTTAAAGAAAAGTGAAAACATATTTTGAAACCGTCTCCTAGAAGAAAAGCCCGTGAGTTAGCTGTACAAGCTGTATATTCATGGCAAGTTAGCCAAAATCCAGTTAACGATGTTGAAGTTAACTTTATTACGGATAACAGTAAACGTCGCTTTGATATTGAGTACTTCCAATTATTATTACGTGGTGTAACGGGTAATATTACTGATATCGATTCAGCAATATCTCCATACGTAGATCGACCACTTGATGATATTGACCAAGTAGAGAAAGCGATATTACGTGTTGCCGTTTTTGAATTAAAAGACTGCACTGAAGTGCCTTATAAAGTTGTTATAAATGAAGCGATAGAGTTAGCTAAAGCTTTTGCAGCTGATGATAGCCATAAGTTTGTCAACGGTGTATTAGATAAAACCGTTAAAATAATTCGCCCTCAAGAGTAGTTTCTACCTAGTAATCCAAGTGATGAAAAATGTCACTAACATCGTTCATAACAGCAATATGTTTTTATCAATATTGTTTTTAGTTATAACCTTGTTAGTGATTTATTATGTTTATTCCTTTGGTTCTATTTAGGTTAACTATACTAAAAATTCATTGGTATAACGGAATAATATCAATACATGTGTAAGTAAAGGTTTAGTATGAAAGAATTCGAGCTAATTAAGCAGTTCTTCAGTAAGCAGTCGGTCAGTCGAAAGGATGTAGTACTGGGTATCGGAGACGATTGTGCTGTTTTAGCACCGATTGAAAATCAAAATATTGTTGTTACCACAGACACTTTAGTTGCCGGTGTACATTTCCCCTTAGATACAAATCCCAAAGCTATTGGCCATAAAGCGGTTGCTGTCAATTTATCTGATATAGCGGCTATGGGCGCTAAGCCTAGCTGGATATCTTTAGCAATCACCGTACCAGAGGTTGATGAGGCATGGTTAGAAGCCTTCAGTGAGGGGGTTTTTGAGTTATGCGAATTTTATAACGTACAGCTTATTGGCGGTGATACCACTCAAGGGCCATTAAGCATTACTATTACCGCACAAGGTTTAGTGCCCAAAAATAGCCATTTATCTCGTTCTGGTGCTAAAGCTGGTGATTGGTTATATGTTACGGGCAATTTAGGTGATGCAGCGTTAGCGTTACAAAATATTTTAGGCAAAGCAGAAATAGACCCTGAGTTTACTGACAAAATCAGAAGTAAACTTGATTACCCTAAACCAAGAGTTTTAGGTGGACAAATATTACGTGAGTATGCAACGTCCGCTATTGATCTTTCAGACGGTCTTATTGCTGATTTAGGGCATATATGCCAAGCTTCAAATGTTGGCGCTAATGTTGTGCTTGATGCAATACCGCTCTCTACTATTATGCGCAATAGCTTGTTAACAGAAGATGCTATTAATCTAGCGTTATCGGGGGGTGATGATTATGAATTATTGTTTACCGTTAGCGAGGACAATAAAGTGGGTATGGAAACAGCAATGTCTCATGCTGCGATCCCTGTAACTTGTATTGGCCAATTAAATGCCTCACAAACTATTTCTACAACCTTAAACAATAAACCTACACCGATTAATACTGTTGGTTTTGAGCACTTTAGCGAATAACACCTTTGTTATTCGTTATATTTATCCCTTAGATAGTGAGTTAATTGACTCACTTTATTAACTTATTGAAAAGTATTGATATGCCAGGTAAAAATAGCCATGTTCAGTTTAAGCTTACAGATCCTATTCAATTTTTAGCGCTAGGTTTTGGTAGTGGTTTAGCACCTAAAGCTCCTGGTACCTTTGGCACGCTGGCAGCTGTTCCATTATTTTTATTGATGAGTGGACTCACACCATTAAATTACGCATTACTAGTATTACTTGTTTGTATCACAGGTGTTTATATTTGTGGCAAAGCCGCAAGTGATGTTGGCGTGCATGATCATGGTGCTATTGTTTGGGATGAGTTTGCTGGCTTTTTTATTACTATGTTTATGGTACCGGTAAGCTGGCAAAGTGTACTGATAGGCTTTATTTTATTTCGACTTTTTGATATTGCTAAACCTTGGCCAATATCAATAGCAGATAAAAAGCTAACCGGTGGTTTTGGTATTATGTTTGACGATGTGCTGGCAGGTTTTTTTGCTCTGGCAATAATGCATATTATTTTTTAACATTCTGATTTATAAATATTTCATTAAATATGTTTCCTTTAGAGATCTAAAGTATGTGCTACTTTAATCTGAAGGATTCCCACAACTTTTTGTACTTTTAGTTCCTCCTCATATCTGATTGCATCCTTAATTTCTATGCTGCCGCGGTGGCGACGACACCAAGCAAAATAATAGGATACCGCCTCCGTTTATACCCCGGCTTTTAACTCATTTGGAGTTGCTACTTATACCAAGTCCGTTAAATTACTGATCACCTGTACTGGTTAAAATACTTAAATCCTACGTTCCTTTCAATCGCAATAACCAGTTATTGACGCGAAATTTGCCTTGCTTATTTTACCAAGGAACTTAAAGAAACTATTAAGCTGGCGTGTTAGATAAAATAATATTGTAAATTATTTCGATAGGTTAAAAGTATCTTACTGTTGCAACCTAAGAAGTTATTGACTCACGTTATTTTAAAGACGCAATAGCGTTTCTATTTTAAACAAATAAATGTATATAATATTTACAATTATTGTATACTGTTAACAATTGCGACTTAGGTTTTACAATTATATATCCTATGTATTGATATTAGAGTTTAAAAAAATAGGCGTTTCTGATCTTGTTATAGCTTAAATTAACCGAATGGTAGTCGTTTGAGGTTTTGACTCTAGCCTCCATATTCGTACAAGTCATTACACGTCTCATTTCTTTAATTGTTTCGGTATTGAACAACTTGTTGTAAAAGTAACTTCTAAAGCTCAACAGCCTCTAACTTTATCAAAAAAAATTAACAATAATAAACAGTAATCGGTGCATTTTTATGTGCGAGAGTATCTCGTAATAACGTCTAATTGAGTTTGGGGTCATAAATTTGCATACATTACGGAGTCAATATGAAAAATAAATTTTTACTCGTCTTGTTAGCGCTGACAATTTTTCTGGGCGGGTGTGGTGGCTCTAATAATGAACCTAGCAATAAACTAATCGATGATGGAATTTCTGATAGTGAAACTCCAGAATTACCTGATCCCACACCAGATCCGACACCTGAGCCGACACCAGATCCTACGCCAGATCCGATACCTGAGCCTACGCCAGATCCGACACCTGAGCCTACACCAGATCCGACACCTGAGC
>NZ_JAHKPR010000022.1:46780-50591 GCF_018860585.1 Colwellia sp. E2M01 | reverse complement strand
CAGATCCGACACCTGAGCCCACGCCAGATCCAGAGCTAGTTGAAGATATTGTAATGGAGATGGAAAATTTCCTTGAATCAAGTCGTGATGAAGCAGCCTTTGACGGCGATGTAAATGATGGCTTTTTGGTTGATGGTGGAACTATTAGTTGGAATACCAGTGGTGACTGGGCCGATTATCGTATAAATTTCAATGCAGTGGGGACATGGACAGCATCAATTAGTGCAGCAACACCTATTAATGATGATACTAATGTCGTGCTTTATGTTAATGATGTCGAAGTGGCTTCTGCGCCAATAACTTCGACCAGTGCTTGGGATGTCTATGCAAATTTTGATTTAGGTAACTTTCAAATCAACTCGATAGGTGATCACGATATACGTATTCAAAGCCGTGGTGGAAGTACTTGGCAGTGGAATGCTGACAATGTCACTTTTAAGTTCAGCCCACCTATAGGTGAAGCAGTTAAAACGACGGCAATTAATAGTGGCGCTTGGTCACAGGCTTCAACGTGGGACAATGGGTTACCAGATGCGACTAAGCGCGCAATTATTCCCCAAGGAACAACAGTATCCTTATCAGGTACTAACTTAAATGCTAACGGCGTGGTTGTGCAGGGTATGTTGACAGCGAATGAGCAAGCTAATGCTGATATTTCATTAAGTACAGATTGGATACATGTCAATTCAATGGGGGTCTTTGAAATTGGTAGCGCGGCTAATCCTTTTGATGAAAGTAATTTCACCTTGACGTTAATTGGCACAAACCCAATAGCCGATTGGGATATTGAAACTGCGATGGGAACAATGGCTGTAAATGATAATAACTCATTCATTATGGTCGCTGGCGGCGGACGTTTACAGTTTTATGGTGATGATAAACTGACCTTTACACGTTTATCACAAACAGCATCAATAGGGTCAACTTCAATTGTTGTTCGTAATGTCATTGAGCGTAACTACGATGGTACAACGTCTAGTTCATCTGACGGTGCATTAAATTGGCAAGTAGGTGATCAAATAGTTATTGCCAGCTCTTCAAGAAATTATTCGCATGAAGAGGTGAGAATTATCAGTGCGATAGATGATTTAGGTGATGGTAATAGTGAGATCGAGTTTAATGAGAGCCTGAATTATCGACACTATGGTGAGCAAGAAACTTATGGATCTGCTGACAATACTCGTACTATTGAAATGCGTGCTGAAGTTGCTTTGTTAAACCGCAATGTAAAAATTCAAGGTCTTGCTTCACAAGATACAGATACTAACTTTGGCAACAGAGAAAACTTTAATGTTGGTGTAATTGAAGGTGATGGTGCTGGTGTTGGTGGTAACATTATGATCATGGGCACTGCAGGTCAAATTACGTTAGACAGTGTTCAACTTAATGGCATGGGACAAACTGGCCGATTAGGTCGCTACCCTTTCCATTGGCATTTAGCTGGTGATCGTAATGGTGATGAACTAAGAGGTATCTCAATCACTAACTCTAATAACCGTGGTATTACTGTACATGGAACACATAACGTATTAATTCAAGATGTTGTCTTACATGATATTCATGGGCATGGATTTTTTATGGAAGATGCTGTCGAAACGGGTAATACGTTTTTATCCAATATTGCTTTCGCCATTCATAAAGTAGGTGGTGATAGCCAAGCAGAGATTAACGATCCATTCCTTGTTGATACTCATGACCATGCAGGACAAAACTCAACGCGATTCTTAAATTCAGCCGGTTATTGGATGACTAACCCTGATAATACATGGATAGGTAATGTTTCTGCCGGATCTGAAGGTACAGGTTTTTGGTTTCTTTTCCCTGAAAAAGCGATAGGTGCTTCTGCAAGTGACCTGCAATACGCAAGCGTGCAACCTGATCGTGTTAACTTCGGTGAGTTTGAATACAATTCGTCACACTCATCACCTATAGGGCTTAATTTCGATCGCGGTAGTGATATTGAAGTTCCTGTTGGCGCTACGTTAAAAGATACATTTGATGGTGATGAATACCGCCCGAATCTTGAGCCACAAGTTTATAATTACACCGCATATAAACATACTACCGGTATATATCACCGGGCAAGAACGGGTAACTTCGAGAAAATATTCTTTGCCGATAATTTTACCAGTTCATTTATTACTTTCACGCAGCGCATTACTGACTCTCTATACGTAGGTCATAGCCGCGGTAATAGCGACCTTAACCAAATTGTTACTGGCCATAGCTTTTATGACGGGGCAAATACGTTAGACGGCACTCATTTCGCAGGTTTTACCGCAGACAATGCTCATATGTTAAGAACTGAATCTATTGCAATTAGGCATACACATTTTGTAATGCGTAATACCTCGTTTGAAAATGATGGTACAGCCACGAGTTTGAGTTTTTCAGGTCCAGCGGGCAAAATGACAAGCTACACCCCTATAGGAAAAACAATGCCTTCTGTACTTTACGATGAAGATGGCACGTTGACCGCTAGCGAGGGTGGGGAAGCAGGAAATACGGTTATCCCAGATCACCCATTCTTTTATAATGACGATGATTTTAAACCCGTTGGCTGGAGAAATGCGAGAATATCAGATGATCTTTATGCGGTATTTAGACTGCGAGCGACTCAAAATCCAACGTTCCGTATAACCACCGCTACTGGTGTGCAAGCTACTGGTAACCCAGGTACAGGTCAGTTTGCTGGTACGAATACCTTAATGAAGTTAGATGATGGGGAATACGCTGTAGAGCTGACTCAAGGTAATAATTCAGCTTCATCAGGTTTTGATGTATTGTACTTTGCGGTAAATGGACCTAGAACAGGCTCTACTGTTGTGCAATTTACTAATATGGCTAATGATTTTTCAGTAGGCAATCGTACTTATGTTAATGACTTAACGACACTAAAAAATGCAAGTCAAACCTCTTGGACACGTTGGGATGGACACATTTATGTTAATTTCTTTAGTGTCAACTCAGAAGGCGACCGCGTTAATTTTGTTTCACTTTAGCGTATTGTTATTTTCAACTAAAAAGAAGAACGTTGCCAATATTAATTGTTGATACATTTTCTTACTTTAGATGAATAGTATTATAACTATTTATACGCTACTTTTAATATAGGTGATAAATAATGCTAATTAATAAGCTTTGAAAATAAATGATAAATATTTCGTTTACCTACTTGTTTTAGTATAAGTTGCCCTCAGGTCTATATTAAGTGACACATTGTTATTCAACGATTAATAGAATAATTGAATACAATTGCCATTTAGGCGCATAGTCATTAGAAGTTAATAAAACAGCAAAAGGAATACCCTATGAAAATAAATCTTTCTGGTCACCACGTAGAAGTTAATGATTCAATCAGAGAACATATCGAAGAAAAATTTTCTAAAATTGCTAGCCATTTTCCAACACTCATTGCGTTAGAAGTTATTCTTTCTAAAGAGCACCATAAAATTAAAGTAGAATTAACAACAAATTATGAAGGTGGGCATATTGCAGCTACCGGTAGTGATGAAGTTATGTACCCTGCTATTGCTAGTGCAGCTAAAAAATTAGATGCGGCATTGAAACATAGAAAAGGCCAATTAAAAGCAAACTTGCATACTAAGCCCGATACTACAACGCCAGAAATAGCTCATGAAAGAGTTCAGGAAATGGACTTAAGTTAATTGTTCTATTGCTTTAAAGTATATACCACTAAAACTGCTGAACTTTGTTCGCAGTTTTTTTTTGCTTTTTTATTCCTTAGCTAAGTAATAATACCAATTTGATTAAATTTCTTCCCAACTCAGAGCTATGCTCTATGTGCAAT
>NZ_JAHKPR010000022.1:32877-46663 GCF_018860585.1 Colwellia sp. E2M01 | reverse complement strand
CCTCTAAGCCTTTTAACTTTCGCTGAGTGGGAAAGAACTTAATCAACTTGGTATAAATTAATTATTAAAAGTAGTTAGCCTGTGTAATAATTTAGCTGATAAGTCTATAACCCATATTATAAAGTATTGCTCTATAAGGAATAATTAATGCTGCAACGTATATTAAAGCAAAGTAATTTCAGCTATTTAGCTAGTAATCAATGGATACGTTTAGTAATACTAACTTTGAGTATCGGTCTTGTTGCTTGCGGACAAGAAACTACGCCAGCTAAACCACCTGTACCAGCTGTTTCTGTTTATGAAATTAAGTCACAATCTGTTGGCGGTTATCGTGAATTTGTCGCTCGTACCCAAGCTTTTAAAGAAGCTGACTTACGAGCCCGTGTAGAAGGCGAATTAATTGAAAGACATTTTAAAGAAGGCAGTAATGTTGAAAAAGGACAAACCTTATTTCAAATTGACCCTGCTGCATACAAAGCTGCTGTATCTTCTGCAAAGGCAGACTTAAGTTCACGCTTATCAGGAGAGAGTCAAGCAAAGCAAAATTTAAAACGAGCTAATGATCTTATAGATGATGGTTATATTTCGCAATCAGACTTTGACCGTTTAACCACTGAAGAATCACAAGCGGTCTCTGCTGTAAAGGCGGCTGAAGCGGCACTTGAAAATGCCAAGCTGAACTTGAGCTATACCACAATTACAGCACCTTTTACTGGTCGTATTGGTAAAGTTAATTTTAATGTGGGTAATATAGTTGGCCCTGCTAGTAATACTTTAGCAAGTCTTATAGTAACAGATCCTATTTTTGTTAGTTTTCAAGTCGAAGAAAGTGTCTTTATCTCCTATCAACAAGCACATCAAGGTTCAAATAAGTCTGATGCTGTAGAGTTCGATATCTCATTACGTTTACCTAATAATTCAGAGTATCTTGAGCAGGGTAAATTAGATTTTGCCAATACAAAAATATCTGAAGGTATGGGCACGGTAGAGCTTAGAACTGTTTTTCCAAATCCTAATAACATTATTCTACCTGGCTTATTTGTAACCTTAATGGTGGAAAGTAAAGATAAGCAAGAAATGGCATTAATCCCCCAAGCTGCAGTACAAGAAAACCAACAAGGTAAGTTTATTCTTATTGTAGATGAAGACAATAAAGTCATCCAACGTCATGTCGTTCTTGGCAGAAGAATAAATGCAATGTGGGTTGTTGAAAGTGGTGTGAGTGTAGGTGAAAATGTCATTGTTGAAGGCTTACAAAAAGTGCGTTCAGGTATTGAAGTAAAAGCAATTGAGAAATATGTTGACCCCCTTGTTGGCACTATTTCTGACGTAGATAACCAAGTAAATGATTCAGTTAAAGTAAATAACTCAGATAATAGCGCTACTACTTCAACAGTTAAGTAAGCAGGGACAATTATGATCAGTAAAACTTTTATCAATCGCCCTAAATTTGCTTTTGTAATATCAATTGTTATCTCCCTTGCTGGCTTAATCGCGATGAGCGTATTACCAGTAAATATGTATCCAGAAATTACTCCTCCTCAAGTTCAAATTTCAGCAGTGTATCCAGGAGCTAGCGCTCAAATTGTTGAGGAATCAGTGATCAGACCGATTGAAGAGCAGGTTAATGGCGTTGAGGATATGATGTATATAGAATCCTCAGCATCGAATAATGGTAGCGCTATAATTACCGTTTATTTTAAAGTGGGTACTGATGGCGATATAGCACAAGTTAACGTGCAAAACCGAGTCGCTTTAGCGACGAGTTCACTTCCTTCTGAAGTCACTCGACAAGGGGTGGATGTTAAGAAAAAATCAAGTTCAATGTTACTAGGAATTAATCTTTATTCAAAGCAAGAATCAATAAACCAACTGTTTTTAAGTAACTACGCGTCTAACTATTTAACTGAGCCTTTAGGGCGAATTAAAGGGGTTGCTTCCGCTGAAATCATGGGTGAAATGACCTACAGCATGAGGGCATGGTTAAACCCAGAGCGTATGGCTTCGTTAAGCATTACTGTTACTGAAGTGCAGCAAGCGTTACAAGAGCAAAATATGATTGTTGCTGCAGGTAAGTTGGGTGCTAGTCCTACTTTACCAAATCAACAATTTGAATACTCTATTCAAGCAAAAGGGCGTTTACAAACACCTGATGAGTTTGGGCAAACCATTATTCGAGCGCAGCGTAATGGTAATTTTATTCGGTTAAAAGATATTGCAAGATTAGAGTTAGGTGCAGAAGACTATTCAACCCAAGCCCGGCTAAATGGTAAAGAAACGGCCTTTGTCGTTATCTATCAACTGCCTGATGCTAACGCAACAGAAGTTGCTGCATTAGTAAAAGCTGAAATGGAAAAACTCGCAGAGCGATTTCCTGATGGCTTAGAGTATGCCATTCCTTACGACACTACTGAATTTATCAGTCGCTCAATAGAAGAAGTAATGGTGACGTTATTCCAAGCGATTGTATTAGTTATCTTGGTTGTATTCTTATTTTTACAAAACTGGCGCGCAACCATTATTCCAACCTTAGCAATCCCGGTATCGCTTATTGGTACTTTTGCTTTTATGTTATTGATGGGTTATTCAATTAATACCATTACCTTATTTGGTTTAGTTCTTGCCATAGGTATCGTTGTAGATGACGCGATTATTGTGATTGAGAACGTTGAACGCATATTAAAAGAAGATAAACTTCCTATAAAGGAAGCTGTCACTAAAGCAATGGAGCAGGTATCAGGCCCTATCATTGCAACAACCCTAGTATTACTTGCTGTATTTGTTCCTGTTGCCTTTATGCCGGGTATAACAGGAGAGCTTTATAAACAATTCTCCGTTACTATTTCATTTGCGGTTATTATCTCCTCGATAAATGCATTAACGTTAAGTCCTGCATTATGTACGGTATTGTTAAGCGCTGAGAAAATGAAACCTATTAAATGGTTGCTACCCTTTGAACGCTTAATTATTAACGTTACAGGTAAATACAGTAACACCGTCGGCTTTTTACTTAAGCGCTTAGCTCGAGTCGGTATTTTTATTGGTTTAATTTTTGTTAGTGCAGGTTGGTTGACTTCTGTAGTTCCTACCGGTTTTTTACCTGCAGAAGATCAAGGCTACTTGTTCGTTGATATACAATTACCTGATGCCGCATCAAGTAACCGCACACAAGCAGTAGTAGAGAAAATAACCCCCCTAATATTAAACGATGCTGCAGTGGATGATGTAATTACTGTGGCAGGATATTCATTACTTGGCGGAGCAGGTTCAAATAACGCATTAGCTATTATCATCCTTAAAGATTGGGAAGAGCGCACATTACCAGAACTAGGCTTAAAGCAATTAATCCCCAGGTTGATGGGGCAATTATGGGCCATGCCTGACGCACAAATTATGGTATTTAATCCTCCGCCTATTCCTGGTTTAGGCAATAGCTCAGGCTTTGACTTTAAACTACAAGATAGCGAAGGGCGAGCGCCGGCTGAATTAGCACAAGTCATGAACGGACTAATCTATGATGCTAACCAAAGGCCTGAATTATCAAGAGTATTTAGTACTTTCAGAGCAAATGTTCCGCAATACTTTTTAGAAGTCGATCGCAATAAAGCGAAATCTCAAGGGGTTGCTTTGTCAGATATCTTCTCAACATTACAGGCTCAATTAGGTTCGCTTTATATTAATGACTTTAGTCAATTTGGGCGTACTTATCGGGTAACCATTCAAGCGGAAAGTAAGTATAGAGCCGATCCAACAGACTTGCGGTTTTACTTTGTTCGAAATAAAGATAATGAGATGGTGCCATTAACGACTTTAGCGACAGTGAAGCCTATTTTGGGTGCTACTACTATTAACCACTTTAACCTATATCGCAGTGCTAGCATTACAGGGCAAGCTACACCTGGCTATTCATCTGGCCAGACTATCCAAGCAATGGAGGAATTAGCGAGTAATTTACCTAATGGTTATATTTATGAATGGTCAGGGCAGTCAAAACAAGAATTAGAAGCAGGTAATTTAGCGCCAATTTTATTTGGTTTAGCGATTGTTTTTGTTTATCTCTTTTTGGTTGCACAGTATGAAAGTTGGTCTATTCCGTTTTCGGTAATTGCCGCGGTACCTTTAGCGCTCTTTGGTGCTATGTTAGCTTTATATACGATAGGGTTAGCCAATAATATTTATGCTCAAGTGGGCTTAGTCCTCTTAATTGGACTTTCAACTAAAACAGCGATATTGATTGTTGAGTTTGCTATGGAGCAAAGAGCTGCCGGCGAGACTATTATTAATTCAGCACTTAACGCGGCAAAAATGCGTTTTCGCGCCGTATTAATGACAGCATTCTCCTTTATTTTAGGTGTTTTGCCACTGGTATTCGCCACAGGAGCAGGTGCGGGAAGTCGTGTTTCGTTAGGGGTAACTGTATTGGCGGGTATGATTGCAGCAACCTTATTTGGTACTTTATTTGTACCTTACTTTTATCTATTGATTCAACGTATGCGTGAAAAGTTTAAAGGTGATTCTCCGGCTTCTTAATCATTACATTTAATATATACCCGTTCCACTTGAAGATGCTCGTTTCAGGAAGCCTGAGCGATTCATAACCAAGGCACCTTTTTTTATCAAGGGTTGTTCCCTTAAAAAGAAATGTAACGCAGGGTATGATTTGCTCAGTCTTCCCCAAGGGCTGGTTTAGAAACGCTTTATGCCGCGTTATTGATTTTGAGCATGAACAACCATTCTCAAAATCAATGCCTTGCCTAAAGGCGTTTCTAATTCCAGCTGAATCCTGCATCTTCAAGTGGAGCGGGTATAGTATTTGAAGGTAATGTGTAGCAGGGGGATATGATAAAAACGCACAAACTATTAACTAGTTTCTGCGTTTTCTTCTTCAGCAAGCTTAGCGCGTTCAGCTTTTGAAATATATTTAGGTTTATTACTGGTGTGAAGTTTGGCATTAGATTTTTTCAGCTTCTTCTTCAAAATATTATTAATCTTCTTTTTTCTATTCATTATTTTATCTCTACTCTAAAAAATTAAGACCATAACGATTAATGGCAAATATGGGTAAATAACCGTTGGCTTTAACGAGTTATTAATATATTCAGTAATAAGTCCTACAACACCAGAGCGATTAGCTTGCCATTGTGTATATAGTAAATAAGGAGCGCTGTTAATATTTAATTCGTTTACTTGGTCATTACTAGCTTGGTTAATATCAGGTTTTATCTTACTATCGGCTATGTTAGTTGCAGCCACCAATGCTAATTTTTTTTCTATTTCAGTAATCGAATTTTCAGTGCGTTGTTGAAAAGTCTTCCAAATACCTTCTTGTAACCAGAGTGTTACTAACAAAAGTAATATAACAAAGCTTGATACCGAAAAAATATAAGCGGTTAAGCTCAGTAATATTGCCACAAGCTTGATTATTAAAGCGTATTTTTCATAATTTTCGTAGCTATCATGTAAGGTTTGCCACTGTGCTAGTAATGGTTGAATCATAAATTGATTTGAATCTGCAGTCATAGGTTTGAATATACTGGGGTTGTACAATAATTACTGGTATTATGCGCTCATTATATTTCTCATGAAAGTATTCTTCTATTTTTCTTGAGAGTTTCCATTTTAGCTTAGTGTTGACTAAGCAATATACCCGAGGCGTTTATTTTGAGTACTCAATCAACTACTTCAGCAAAAGCTTTTTCATCATTAGGTTTAAAGCAGGATTTAGTTAAAAATTTATCGTCGCTTGGTTATCATGAAATGACCCCGATTCAAGCACAAACATTACCTGAAATGCTACAAGGTAAAGACGTTATTGGCGAAGGTAAAACAGGCTCAGGTAAAACTGCCGCCTTTGGTTTAGCATTATTGAACAAGCTTGAAGTAAAACGTTTTCGTATCCAGTCTTTAGTTATTTGTCCAACTCGTGAGTTGGCAGATCAAGTGGCTAAAGAGCTTCGACGACTAGCACGCTCTATTCATAATATTAAAATTTTAACCTTGTGTGGTGGAACACCATTTGGTCCACAAATTGGCTCGTTAGAACATGGTGCGCATATTATTGTGGGTACACCTGGTCGACTTGAAGAACATGTTATCAAAGGTACGTTAGAGTTAGACAATGTTGACTTATTAGTACTTGATGAAGCAGATCGCATGTTAGAAATGGGTTTTCAAGCGGCACTAGATAACATTGTTGGTCGTACGCCATTAGATCGCCAAACGTTATTATTTAGTGCAACATTCCCTGAACAAATTAAAACGATCAGTGAAAGTATCATGACAGATCCTGTGATGGTAAAAGTTGCTTCAAGTGAAAACCAGTCAACTATTAGCCAAAAGTTTTATAAAGTGGCAAATGATGATGAACGCCTTGATGCATTACAACTTTTATTACTTGATACCCAAGTTGAATCAACCGTTATTTTTTGTAATACCAAAAAAGAAACACAACAAGTAGCGAATGCTCTCGCTTCTGACGGCTTTAGTGTTTTAGCGTTACACGGTGATTTAGAGCAACGCGATAGAGATCAAACCTTATTACGCTTTGCTAATAAAAGTGCCTCTATTTTGGTGGCTACCGATGTTGCGGCACGTGGTTTAGATATAGACAGCTTAGACTTAGTGGTTAATTATCATATTGCTCGCGATAGCGAAGTTCACGTACACAGAATTGGTAGAACAGGTCGTGCGGGTAGTACAGGTTTGGCTTATTCATTATATAGTGATAAAGAAAGCTATAAAATCGGTTTACTTGAAGATTATTTAGAAGCGGTTATTACCCCAGATGATTTACCATCAACTTCAGTACTGAGTTATCAACGTCCGCAAGCTAAAATGGCAACCATTCAAATTGATGGTGGTAAAAAGCAGAAAGTTCGTCCTGGCGATATTTTAGGTGCTCTTACTGGTGACAACGGCATCAAAGGCGCCGAAGTTGGCAAGATTTTAGTGCTTGATAACAAAGCCTATGTTGCTGTTACTAAATCAGCATTAAACCTAGCATTGAAAAAAATAGCTAAAGGTAAAATGAAAGGCCGTACGTTTAACGCACGTCACTTAAATTAATTGTAACGTTAGGCTCGGCAATAAGTCGCTATGAAACAAGCTTATCAAACATTAATTGATAATAAGCAACTTGATGTTGATACTGCGCAACAACATGCTATTGACGCGTTAATAATACTGTCAGAGCAGTTATTAGCGCGCAACAATAAAGCATTAACAAGTGTAAACAATATTCAAGGTTTATATTTTCATGGTCGAGTAGGGCGTGGTAAAACCATGCTGATGGATCTTTTTTATCAGCACCTTAATATTGATAGAAAAAAGCGCATTCACTTTCATCACTTTATGGAAAGTGTTCATCAGCAACTAGCCCTACTAACCGGAAAGTCAGAGCCGTTAACGTTAATAGCTAAAAGCTGGGCGAAAGACATTGATTTACTGTGTTTTGATGAGTTTTTTGTTACTGACATTGGTGATGCGATGTTGTTGGCAGGCTTATTTTCGGCACTTTTCGCGCAAGGTGTTACCTTAGTTGCCACCTCTAACTGTAAACCAGAAGCGCTATATCGTAATGGTTTACAACGTGAGCGTTTTATTCCAACCATTGATTTGATTAATAAATATTGCAAGATAATTTCTATCGATGGCGAGATAGATCACAGGCGTAATAAGCTAAAGGATATTGCCTTAGAAAATGGCGATACTAATTATTTTATACTCGATCCTTTCAATACATCAATGAATGATAAGCTCGATGATTGTTTTAAAAAATTAGCTAAAATTGAGCAACTTACTGCGGGTGAAATTAGCTTGAATAATCGAGTGGTAAGTTATTTAGCCAAAAGTGAGTCGTGTATTTATTTCGACTTTTTTGCCTTGTGCTCAGGCCCGCGTAGTCAACGTGATTACATGGCATTAGCTAAAGCTTTTAATACCGTATTTATTGCTAACGTACCTAAATTCTCAGGTCGATTAGTATCAGCTGTTTCTTCTGGTGTTGAAGACAGTTATCAACGTAGCGGAACATCAATGGACGAATTACAGCAACTTGATGATGAAGCAAGACGATTTATAGCCTTGGTAGATGAATTTTACGACCAAAAAATAAAACTGGTTGTTAGCGCTGAGGTCGATATATTTGAGCTTTATCAAGGACAACAACTTGCTTTTGAATTTGAACGCTGTCAATCTCGGCTGATTGAAATGCAAAGCAATGTTTAAACGTTTTAGATAACCATATATTTTATTTATCTTGGTTAGTGCCGTTATATTACCTCCCACAACAGACTTTATTTCCTAAGGATCGAATAATGACTTATTTTTTTAAACATATTGCAGCTACAGCTTTATCGGTTGCTTTGTCGTCAACTGTTTTTGCTAATCAATCGTGTGATGTTGAATTATCCACAGCCGTTAACATAGATTCAAACAAAACTGAATTTACTCAAGAAGCCACCAGTAATGAAAAAGCACACACTTTATATCAAATAGATAATGGCACCAAGTTATCGGTTGCAGGTAAAACGATAACCTTAACGGCAGAACAACAAGCGATAGTTAGCCAATATGATAAAGATATACGTCAGTTAGTACCGCAAGTTAAAAAGGTTGCCATTGACGGTATAGATTCAGCCATCGAAGGCGTTAACGCAGGTTTTAACGGCTTATTAGGCAATGGAAATAAATTAGTAAATGACTTAACCACAGAGCTAGTATTAATTCGCTCTCAAGTCGAAAATAACTTGTCTATAGAGAAAGGTATTTTTGTTGGCACTGACGGTATTGAGGGCGAAGATATTTTAGGTAAAGACTTTGAGCAACGTATTAAAAGCTCGGTACAAAATGCCGTTGTTAACTCTATGGGCAGTATTTTAATGGCGATAGGACAGCAGATGATGTTCGATAATGGTCAAGGCGGTACGTTTGATACACGTGTGAAGAAATTTACCGATAATATCGAACAAGAAATTGCTACAAGAACAGAGAAAATAGAACAAGAATCAAATATGCTTTGTCCTAAAATCATCAATATAGATGTTTTAGAATGGAAGCTAAAAACTAATATTAACGCGCTAGCGAACATTAATGTTTTTACGGTAACTAAAAATGTGAGCCGAGATGTTACTAAATCGGTAACCGATGCTGTTTCTAAAACAGTCGAACAAACGAGAAAGCAACTTGTTCCGCAAGGTAATTAGTCGAATATTCAACTCTCTACCTAGCGCTCAAGCAACAAACTAATAACCTGTAAATTAAGAGTAAATAAATGCACGCGGTTCATAAACTCCACGAATATCGTAAAAGTATTAGTACCACTACCTATAAATCGAGAGGGCAGCGTGTTGTTCGTTGTCCGCTGTGTCAATTAGCGAAAGAGTATTGTATTTGTGCAATATCACCAATCAATGAAAAGGTTGAAACAAGTGCAGGTTTCTTATTATTGATGTACGACACTGAAGTATTAAAACCTAGTAATACGGGCAAACTTATTGCTGATTTAATTCCCGATACTTATGCTTTTTTATGGTCAAGAACAGTAGAAAACCCTGATCTATTAGCGGTACTTAATGATGAGCAATGGTTTCCGTTAGTGGTTTTTCCACAGGAATATGCAGATGCTGAACGTGAGGTTTTTAGCAATAATGTTGTTTGCCCTGAAGGAAAGCGACCTTTATTTATCATGCTTGATGGCAGCTGGCGTGAAGCAAAAAAAATGTTTCGTAAAAGTCCTTATTTAGATAAATTCCCTATGGTGTCATTTGATGCCAAAGCTGTGATGCAAAAAATTAATGACGCTATTGCTACTGAGCCTGCAAACGTTGCACTAGCAATGCCGCAATCAGCTGTTAATAATCACCTATCTCCCGTTGGCGATGATTCACGGTATACGGTGAGAAAAACGGCGCTTGAACATCAGTTTTCAACTGCAGAGGTAGCTGCCAGAGTATTAGATATGCATGGTGAAGGTGATAATGCCAAGATATTAGATTTATGGTTTGATGTATTTAATTATCAGTATCAAAAAAGTGTGTGTCAACGCAACAAAGGTAATGTAAATGCCATAGCAAACTATCAGGATTTTATCGCTAAAACCTTTGAAGTTTGAAGCTATGAGCGTGTACTTTTGTCGTCAATGTAAAAGCTAAGAATGCTCATCAAATATAATTCACTTCAAATATAATCCATTTCAAATATAAAGTACCAATAAAAATGGCTGTTTCAATAAAGAAGCAGCCATTTTGTTTTTTACTATCAAATACTTTTTAATTTAACTGAGGTACAAAGAGCTCTTTTGGTAATTTATCTGAATTAGGTGCCGACAAAGTAAATGTTTCACTTTCAGGTATTAATCCCGCTGTTTCTAAAGCAGTTTCTACCTTTTCCTCTAACGCTATGTCAGGTTGCTCTGATACATTAGAGCCTGAGTTATCACTCTCATTACAAGCAGCCAGGGTAAATACAGCGATAATAAGCAAAAAATATTTCATAATTGCTCCTTAATATTTAACCCAGAAAGTGGCGCTATCATGAATTTCACTTAACGACGATTTTCCTTCAGCTTCAATCAACTGTTGAGTAACTACGTTACTACTATATGCTTCGTCATTCCACCAAACAATTTCTGCATCATTAAATATACTCATATCATGCAAGTGTTGATCTGAATCTGTTGTATATTGATTCCAACCTGGAGATCGTGCTGGCATTACCATGAGTGATGGCGCAGGGTTACCTTGTGCGCTGCTGCTATGATCATGTCCACTAGCTTCTGTATCCCAACTTACAGAAATCTCTACATCGTTATCATTGATACAGTATTGTGTTACTGGAATAAATACCGTGCTAAAAGCTGCATCAGGTAATTTACCTCTAAAACTTACCGTATAGTATTGAGTATCACTATCTCGCTCAGTACCCGCTGTTTTTACCCAAGTAATTTCGTTATAGTCGGCGTCAACTGCAGCCGCTGTAGCTTGACCAAATACGGCGTCAATGGCATGAACTGAGGTAATACTTGATGGCACTTTAGCAACAATACGTACTGTATCTTCAGAGCCTGAAACATCATCAGTACAGCCATGAGGAATGCTGAGTTCAATAACACTCGTTTTATTAACAAAGTGAGGTCCAGAAGCTACGCCAACATGTGCGTGAATAGCTGTGGTTATTAGACAAGAGCCTGCCAATAGGCTTGTTTTTAATATATTTTTCAACTTATCTTCCTTTTTTATGTAAGTTGAAAAAGATTATAAAGAGAAGTATTAAAAATATAATGTGGTAAATTGTCGCAGTTATGCAGAAAATAATAATTTATACGAAATGACATTAGATATTAAGTATTAGATATTAAAAAGCCCGTTTAACTTAATTAAGTTAAACGGGCTTTTTTAAAAATTTAACACTTATCGATTAATGTAATATTCTAGCGCGAATAGTACCTTCAATACGTTTCAAGGCTTTCAATGCTAACGCACTATCTTGTGAGTTAATATCAATAACTACATAACCAATTTTGTCATCGGTTTGTAAGTATTGCGCAGCAACGTTAATGTCGTGCTCAGCAAAAGCTTGGTTAATTTTAGTTAACACGCCCGGTTGGTTGTGGTGAATGTGTAATAAACGGCTAGTACCTGATTGACCAGGTGTACCATGTTCAGGTAACGATACTTCAGGGAAGTTAACCGCCGATAAGCTTGAGCCATTGTCTGAGTATTTAGCAAGCTTAGTTGCTACTTCTAAACCAATGTTAGCCTGTGCTTCTTTAGTACTACCACCAATGTGTGGCGTTAAGATCACGTTATCAAAACCGCGTAATTCAGAGATAAACTCTTCATCATTACTTTTTGGCTCAGTAGGGAAAACATCAATAGCTGCACCCGCAATTTTCTTGCTTTCTAATGCTTGCGCTAATGCAGGAATATCAACCACTGTACCACGAGAAGCATTAATAAAGATTGCACCATCTTTCATCGCATCAAATTGTGCTTTACTAATCATATCTTGTGTATGCACTGTTTCAGGTACATGTAAGCTAACTACGTCAGCTTCACCAAGTAAAGCATCTAAAGAAGAAGCTTGGCTTGCATTACCTAAAGGAAGTTTAGTTTCTACATCATAGAAGCGTACACGCATACCTAACGTTTCAGCTAAAATACCAAGTTGCATACCAATATGACCGTAACCAACAATACCTAGTACTTTACCACGCGCTTCTACAGAGCCTAATGCTGATTTAAACCATTCTCCACGATGTGCTTTTGCACTTTTCTCTGGAATACCGCGTAATAATAATAATGTTTCGCCAATAACAAGCTCAGCCACAGAACGTGTATTTGAAAACGGTGCGTTAAATACCGGAATACCACGTTTTTGTGCTGCGGCTAAATCAACCTGATTAGTACCAATACAGAAACAACCTATAGCAACTAATTTTTTCGCATGACTCAATACTTCATCAGTTAACTGAGTACGTGAACGAATACCAATGAAGTGAACGTCGGCAATTTTTTTAATTAATTCTTCTTCAGATAAAGATGTTTTTAGTGATTCAATATTTGAATAACCTTTTGACTTTAATTCATCTAAACTACTTGGGTGTAAGCCTTCAAGTAATAAAATCTTAATTTTGTCTTTTGCTAATGAGTTTTTGCTAGAAATGGTCATAAAATTGGTTTCACTTATCAAAATTAAACGAGTAAAAAAACTGTTGTTACTATACGTTTAGATGGCTAGATATCTAAATAGGTTTTTAATATATCATATAGTGCATTAGCACTAAAAGAATTATTAAGTAAGTTTGGAATAAATATTCCTAAGTTATTCAATAAAGGGAACCTATCTTTATTGAATAACTTGAATTTCATTTTCACAGCCTAACACTAAAATGTCAGCGCCGCGCAGTGCAAATAAACCATTAGTAACCACACCAACAATATTATTTATGTCGGTTTCTAATGTTTTTGGATCAAGAATCTCAAGGTTGTAAACATCAATAATTACATTACCGTTGTCTGTTACGACTCCTTGACGATACATAGGATCACCACCAAGCTTAACTAGTTCACGAGCTACATAACTACGTGCCATTGGAATAACTTCAATAGGTAACGGGAATTTACCTAGCACATTCACTTGCTTGCTATCATCGGCGATACAGATAAACTTTTTAGCTACAGCCGCAACTATCTTTTCACGTGTTAATGCTGCGCCGCCACCTTTAATCATTGCCATATGCTCGGTAATTTCATCAGCGCCATCAATGTATACATCTAAGACATCGACACTGTTTAAATCAAACACTTCTATGCCATGTGCTTTTAAACGCTTACTTGATTCTTCCGAGCTTGATACTGCACCAACTATTTTATCTTTTATGGTGGCAAGAGCATCAATAAAAAAATTAACGGTTGAGCCAGTACCAACACCGACTATTGTATTTTCTTTAATGAACTCTAATGCCTTAATGGCTGCTGCTTTTTTCATTTCATTTTGAGTCATATAAAACCTATAAGTCAATTTGTTGGTAATGAGTGTTTGTTCAGCCTCAAATGGCTAGGGACAGGATTATAGCACTAAATAAGCGTATTATTCCTACATTAATTACGGATTTATTTGTGGTTGTTTGTATTGCTTTTAAGGGGGGAATTGCGGACTGTTTGTGTACGGAGAGTGTGGTGAACACGTTGAGATAAATGGCGAGTAGATAACAGCGACTAAAAAATAAGCCCTAAAAAAGGACCGTTATACCAATTTGATTAAATCTCTTCCCAACTCAGAGCTA
>NZ_JAHKPR010000022.1:0-32809 GCF_018860585.1 Colwellia sp. E2M01 | reverse complement strand
TTAATCAACTTGGTATTAACTGTGCGCTGTGTCTAGTGGATTAAGAAATTTAATTTTAAGGGTAATCTTTAAAAGTTAATTGGTTTGTGAACTCGCTAAGTTAACCATTATTTAATTCGTGAAACTATTTTAACAGAGTTGTTATCTTGCTCGATAACATGCGCATAGTTTGAGCTAACACGAGTACGTGTTTCTTGGCGTTTATCGCCCTTAATTTCGATACCCATGATTGTACTATCAGGTAAATAGTTATTTTGGCGCTCAGCGTAAGCTAATATCATGCGTTGATCTTCTGGTATTGGCCTATTTAGTAACGAGATCAGTAAGTCTTGATCGGATGTCGCCGGTTTTTTTATTGAATTAGCATTATTATGGGTAAATTCATAATGACTAAAATTTTTAGCATAATAATTGTTGCTTTGTGGCGCTGAGTTAACCTGACTTGTACTGCTACATGCAGTAAGCGTAAGGTAAATAAAAAATGTAATACCTAATTTAAATATTGTCATAATAAACCTAATGATAATGAATAGCAGTAACAGGGTTACTTTATGAATTGCTAAGTCGCTTTATTATCAATAGGGCAAGTGTTATGCCATAAAATATTATTTCAGTAATAGAGTTGTTAGGGATTTGTAATTAAAACTTATAATCGATTGTAATAGTTAATGAATAAGTATTTTCCAGTAACGAGATATTCTCAAAAATTAAAATAAAAAAACTCAGAAGGCTACTTTTATCAATAAAAATAGCCTTCTGAGTTTTTATAAATAAGTAAGCGTCAATTTATTTACGCTTACTTATTTTTAGGATATGTGCATTGTAAATGATTCGAATTTGAGAAGGTATTATTTTTAAAAAAATTGTACTTTTTCAGATATTATTTTTCAAAAGGTTACTCTTCAGCGACAGAGCGAAGTAATTCATTAATACCGATTTTAGCACGGGTTTTTGCATCAACTTTTTTAACGATAATTGCAGCATATAAACTGTAAGTACCACACGTTGAAGGTAAGTTACCTGGTACTACAACAGAGCCTGCTGGTACACGACCATACATGGTTTCGCCCGTTTCACGATCGTAAATACGTGTGCTTTGACCAATATATACGCCCATAGAAATTACCGCGCCTTCTTCAACCACAACCCCTTCAACAATTTCAGATCTTGCGCCGATAAAGCAGTTATCTTCTATAATAGTAGGGCCTGCTTGTAAAGGCTCTAAAACGCCACCAATACCAACGCCGCCAGATAAATGTACGTTTTTACCTATTTGTGCACAAGAGCCAACCGTTGCCCAAGTATCAATCATACAACCTTCATCTACAAAAGCGCCAATATTAACAAAGCTTGGCATTACTACCACATTTTTACCAATAAAGCTGCCAGTGCGAACACTGGCACCTGGTACAACACGTACGCCGTCGGCCTCAAACATTGCTTGGTTGTAGTCTTTATATTTCATCGGTACTTTGTCGAAAAAAGTACTTTCTGCGCCATCAAGCACTTGGTTATCCCAAATACGAAAAGACAGGAGAACGGCTTTTTTTAGCCATTGGTTTACATGCCAGCCTGCTGCTGTTTTGTCAGCGACACGAGCACTACCATCATTTAATGCAGCTAAAGCAGTAAGTACGGCATCTTTTATGTCATTTGAAACCGTCGTGGGGGTAATGTTTGCTCTGTTTTCAAAAGCTTGTTCAATAACGGTAGCTAAGCGTGTTAAGTCTGTCATTAGGCTATCCTATTTTTAATTTATCTGTTTAAGTTGACTGTATTAGCTAAATTAAGAAGGTGAAATTAATCAATTTCTTGTGTTAGCTTTAAGGTCAATGCTTCTTTTTCTTCCATGGTTAGCGCATCATTATCGACAGTTGAAATAGTAAATACATCATTTGCCTTTTCACCAAAGGTAGTGATTTTAGCTGAATGTATACTGATTTTTTCTTCTTGGAAGATTTCTGCGATATTCGATAACAAACCTGGTCTGTCTAAGGCTATTATCTCGATCATGGTTCTATTTTTAGCATGTAGATTAATAAAGTTAACATGCGGCGCTACATTAAATTGTTTTAATACTCGGGCAACTTTAGGCACCGGTAAATTACACGCATCTTCCTGGTTTAAACGGGCAACTAAGTCTTGACTCATTTCTTGCGTGTATAAATTTTCACGCAACGGTTTATTGCGACTATCTAATATAACAAAGGTATTTACCGTATAACCTGTTTTAGTGGTAATAATTTTTGCGTCATGAATTGATAGTTTTTTGGTTACTAAAAATGAAACGGTACTGGCAAAGGTATTGTTTTTTTCTTTGGTAAAAATAAATACTTCAGTACCGCCTCGATAAGGAATAGGGCTGATCAGTACTAATGGTTTTTTACGATCATGGGCGATTATGTGTTTACATTGTCTGGCTATTTGCTCTGGTGAGTAACGTAAAAAATAATCAACTCTAAACTCTGACCACAGTGCATCAACATTGTCTTGATTTACCTTATCTTCTAATAAGAGTGTTAGTGCTTGTTGTTGGTTTTCTCGAATTTTTGAACGAATCTCAACAGGTTTTTCTAAGCCGTTACGAAACGCACTCAAGGTATTAAAGTAAAGCTCTTCTAGTAAATTGGCTTTCCAGTTATTCCATAAACTTTCATTGGTACCGCGCATATCAGCAACAGTTAAACAATAAAGGTAATTTAAGTGTGCTTCATCACGAACAATTTCACCAAAAGTACGAATAACATTTTCGTCATTAATATCACGACGCTGTGCAGTAACCGACATTAATAAGTGATGCTCAACTAGCCATGCCACCATGTTACTGTCGTGTTTGCTCATTTGATGTGACAAACAAAAATCTAAAGCATCAACCGCGCCTAACTTAGCATGATCGCCACCACGACCTTTACCTATATCATGGAAAAAACCACCTAGGTATAAGACTTCTGGTTTACGAATTTTTTGTACTATTTGACTACACAGCGGAAATTTATGATTATGCTCTTTTTGGCTAAACTGATGGAGGTTTTTAATTACACGAAGGGTGTGCTCATCAACAGAGTAAGCATGAAACAAGTCAAATTGCATCTGACCAGCAATGTCTCGCCATATTGGTAAGTATGCGCCAATAATACTATGCCTATGCATTAACGTTAATGGTAAACCTAAACCACGCGGATGACGGATAATAGCCATAAATGCTTTACGGCAATCCTTATAGTCAAGTAAACCTGAAATTAGTCGGCGGCGCGCATAACGCATCAATCTGATGGTATGAGAATGAATACCTTTGATTTTTGGCTCTTGAGCAATGATTAAAAACATTTCAATCATTTTTACTGGACGCATAAAAATACGATCGTTGCGGATATTTATTAAGGTATCTACTAATTCAAAGTCTTCATTGATGTTACTTACATTTGATAAAGCAGGTTTTTTAATTATTGCGTCTTTAAAATGTTGTAATAACATTATATTTAATTCGGTAACCCGGCCAAGAATACGGAAGAAGCGCTTCATCATACGCTCAACCGGTGCTTTACCTTCATCACCAAAGCCCATCATTTTGGCAACATCGGCTTGGTAATCAAACAATAGTCTGTTTTCACTTCTGCCAGCAACAAAGTGTAATGCAAAACGCATACGCCACAGGTAATCTTGCGCTTCTAATAATTCAAAAAACTCATTAGGGTATAGATAATTGTGCTCTACTAATTCTTCTAGTGAGTCAGCACAAAAATGGCGTTTTGCTACCCAAGCAATGGTTTGAATATCACGTAAACCGCCAGGGTTTGCTTTTAAGTTAGGCTCAAGTGTATATGCGGCACCACGGTATTGCTGGTGTCTACCATCTTGTTCTTTACATTTGGCAATAAAGAATTTTTCAGATGTCCAATATTCACCTTCGTTTAAAATGGGGGTTAATTGTTGCGGTAGGGTAGTGTTACCTGCAATATGGCGCATTTCCATTAAGGTAGTCGCAACGGTAACATCTTTTTCCGCTTGTTTTAAACATTCGGTAATTGAACGAACACTGTGACCTATATCAAGCTTTACATCCCATAATTGAGTAATGAAACTCGATATCTTTTCTTCTAGTTTTAAATCGGTATCTTCTTTAGTGAGTATTAAAATATCTACATCAGAATGTGGGTGTAACTCGCCACGACCATAACCTCCAACAGCAACAAGGCTTACTTGTTCTTCGTCAAGATGGTGCTGACACCATAGTTTTTTCAGTATAGCGTCAACAAAGTCAGCTCGTGCGACTAATAAGTCACTAATATCATTATCAGCAAAAGAATCTTTTAACCAGGTATTAAATGAAACTCGTAGTTGCGAGAAATCACGAATTGTTAATAAGTCAGCGCTTATCGCTAAGCTTTTAATAAAATGTGATGGAATAATATGTGCTTTTACTAAATTTGTAGGTACAGGGTTATTAGTCAAGAGCTTACCTTATTATTTGTAATAGTATGTTTTATGAGTATGTATTTGTTTAAATATATACTATTCTCATCACTACTAATTTACGCCAAATTAGTGACAAATGATCATACTATGAAATTAATTATGTAAAATACGCGCAATAGTTTCATCACTGCGTAAAGTTAAAATTTCACAACCTGTTGGCGTAACTACAATAGTATGTTCCCACTGAGCCGATTTTTTACCATCTGCAGTATAAACTGTCCAATTATCGGTTTTGTCTAATACGGTTGTTGCTCTACCTAAATTAATCATAGGTTCAATAGTAAAACACATGCCTACTTCCATTTTGGTTTTATCATTGTTTTTATAGTGAACAATTTGTGGCTCTTCATGGAATACTTTACCTATACCATGTCCACAATAATCTTTAACGATAGAATAACGACCAGACTTTTTAATGAATTTTTGAATCGTTGTGCCTATTTCACCAAAAGTAGCACCTGGTTTTACTTTTTTAAGTGCTAAATAGAGTGATTCTTGGGTAATACGACATAAGCGATTGTCTTCTGGCGAAACATCACCAACAAAAAACATTTTGCTGGTATCTCCATGGTAACCATCTTTGATCACAGTTACATCGATATTAACAATATCACCATCTTTTAATACCGTGTCATCAGGAATACCATGACAAACTACATTGTTTACTGAGGTACAAACTGATTTAGGAAAGTCATGGTAATTTAATGGGGCAGATATTGCATTTTGAACTTTATCAGTATACTCCGCACATAATGTGTTAAGTTCGTCTGTTGTAACGCCTGCTTTTACATGCGGTCCAATCATTTCTAAAACGTCTGCTGCTAATTTACCGGCAATACGCATTTTTGCAATTTCTTCTTGGCTTTTTATTGTGATGGCCATAAGGTTTTTTCTCTTTTTGTTTTCGCTAAGTGTTTCGCTATCTATTTACTTTATATGAATGAAACTTAGCGTGAAATAAATTTTAAAGGTATTTGTATGAAAATTACTGTCTACAATTTGACTAATGACTTTGTTATTAACTACGGCTTTTTATCTCAAACTGAATGGCCTCTATAAAAGCATCAGCGTTTTGTAAATATAAGCTGTGATTGAGTAAAACTAATTCATCATCAATGGCCAGTAGTAATGCAGGTATTGCTTGTGTTTCTATTATTTCTTGTAAAGCATAAACTTCTTGCACTTGCGCTTGCGCATCACCCGTTAATTTTGTTTTACTCAATACTTTTGCGGGTACTGATAATTTAAATTCACTTACAATATCGGCCACATCTGCAGGCTCTGCTAGTGCATTACCTTTTGAAAAATGTGCTGTTTGTAAAGCATTTAATAACGTTAATGCTTGCTGTGGTGTTTTACCTGCAGCCCAAGTCATTAAGTTAGCACATAAAGTAGAGTCTTTGCTTTGTACTAATGAATCGAGATACTCGGGAGCGAAATTGACCATAGATAAATCTTTTACTTGGGCAATTTGTTGTTTAGTGATTGTATTGTCACCGTCAGCATCGGCAAAGTAAGCGCAATGCCATAAATTTAATTTTATTTCTGGTAATGCTTTGTTTACCGTATTAACCAATGGAGTTGTTGCATAACTCCACGGACAGTGACTGTCATAGATAAAAAATAATTCTGCTGCCATTGCTTACTCTTAGGTTGATTGTGTTTTATAATTGATTGGTACTTTTAATGGTGATAATTTAATTATATGGACTTAATAAGCTTTTTTAACCCAATAATAAACACTCACATTTAGTACTTTCAGTAATTTTAACTCGCCTAGCTTTATTATCCCACCATAAATCATAATTTACTGAAAAATCATTTTTTACTCGCAAAAAAAGCCTGTTCGTGGTATAAAGTGCGGCGCTAAATTTTTAGTAAATCATTTTATTATTTTTGTCTTATTTTATTCATCATCTTGTCATGAATAAAACGTATAAAATATAAAGTGATAGCTTGGTTTAGTGACAATTTAAATCGATAATCTGAGTAAAATACCTATAAGGTTTTTGCTTAGCTATCATTATTATAAACTCACATACATCTATTAAAGGTATACCGGGGTGCTCAGCTTTTTGACAATCTTGTCTAAGCAAAAGAGTCGTGTATATTGGGTGTATGAACGCTTAACCCCTATTAAAGGAAAGAAAAATGTCAAACGTTTCAATGCGCGATATGCTTAAAGCAGGTGTTCACTTCGGTCACAAAACTCGTTACTGGAATCCAAAAATGAAGCAATTCATCTTTGGTGCACGTGATAAAGTTCATATCATCAACCTTGAACAAACAGTTCCTATGTTCAATGAAGCACTTGGTTTTGTAAACAATGTTTCATCGAAAAAAGGTAAAGTATTATTTGTTGGTACTAAACGTGCTGCAAGTGATGCAATCAAAGATGCTGCTATTAAGTCTGACCAATTCTACGTTAATCACCGCTGGTTAGGTGGTATGTTGACTAACTGGAAAACAGTTCGTCAATCAATCAAACGTCTTAAAGACTTAGAAGTTCAAAGCACTGACGGTACTTTCGAAGCACTAACTAAGAAAGAAGCGTTAATGCGTACTCGTGAAATGGAAAAGCTTGATAAAAGCTTAGGTGGTATTAAAAACATGGGTGGTTTACCTGACGTTTTATTTATCATTGATGCCGATCACGAGCACATTGCTATTAAAGAAGCAAACAACCTTGGTATCCCAGTAATTTCTGTTGTGGATACTAACTCAAATCCTGACGGTGTTGATTACATCGTACCAGGTAACGATGATGCAATCCGTGCAGTGACTTTATACTGTGACGCTGTTGCAAACTCAGTGATCAGTGGTCGCGAGCAAAACATCGTAGTACAAGCTGAAAAAGACGGTTTTGTTGAAACTGAATAATTTCAGTTATAACACGTTTATTTTCTAGCGCCACAAAACGTTAGTTTTGTGGCTATCTAATTTACTCGTTATTGCCAATAGTTATTTAGAAATATTTGAACATTGGGGATAACTGAAAATCGAGGAATTAACTCATGGCAATTACTGCTGCAATGGTTAAAGAATTACGTGAACGCACAGCTGCGGGCATGATGGATTGTAAAAAAGCGTTACAAGAAGCTGACGGTGATATGGAACTTGCGATTGAGAACATGCGTAAGTCTGGTCAAGCTAAGGCAGCTAAAAAAGCAGGTAACATTGCTGCTGAAGGTGCTATCTTAATTAAATCTGTTGAAGGTGTAGCTGCATTAGTTGAAGTTAACTGTCAAACAGATTTCGTAGCAAAAGATGCTAACTTCTTAGCATTTGCTAACGAAGTTGCTGAAACTGCTGCTGCTTCAAAAGTTAGCATCGAAGAGTTACAAGCACAATTCGAAGAAAAGCGTATTGCTCTTGTTACAAAAATTGGTGAAAACATTAACGTACGTCGTGTTCAATACATCGGCGGTACAGCGTTAGCATCATACAGCCACGGTGCTACTATCGGTGTTGTTGTAGCTGGTGAAGGCGATACTGAAGCACTTAAGCACATCGCTATGCACGTTGCTGCAAGCAAGCCAGAATTCTTAACTCCTGATGACGTTCCTGCTGATGTTGTTGCCAATGAAAAACGTATTCAAATCGAAATGGCGATGAACGAAGGCAAGCCTGAAGAAATTGCTGAGAAAATGGTTAGCGGCCGCATGAAGAAATTTACTGGTGAAGTTTCTTTAACTGGTCAAGCTTTTATCATGGAGCCTAAGAAGACTGTTGGCGAAATCTTGAAAGAAAAAGGTATCACTGTATCTAACTTCATTCGTTTAGAAGTTGGTGAAGGTATCGAGAAAAAAGTTGAAGATTTTGCTGCTGAAGTTGAAGCGCAACTTGCTGCTGCTAAAGGTTAATTAGTTTATTTAGCGTACTCTTAAAGAGAAATACGTTAAATAACTGAAATCTTACAAACGTCTACCTCGGTAGGCGTTTTTTTATACCTAAAATTTATAAGATCAAGTTCGGTAAATTATTGATCACTTGTACGGGTTAAAATAACTAAACTTTACTTTTAATCACAAGCGATTTAACGTTATCTATTTTATACCAATCTGATTNNTGGGAAAGAACTTAATCAAATTGGTATTAATTGCATAATGGTAAACACAATCTTATCGAAATATGTATAATGTTTTTATAAAAATTACCTTTTTGTTTAAAGTTCAAGCAATTGAATTCATAAATATAGAAAAATAATAGAATTAAATGGAGTTTTTGAACTTTAGACTATCGTGTATGAGCTAAACGTATTAAAATAGCCGCGGTCTTTTTGACCTAGGCAATATTTATGCCTAAATATTATTACTTTAACCGCGACAGGAATTTCCTATGACAACCAATTCAAAACCTGCTTATCGACGCATTTTATTAAAACTTAGTGGTGAAGCACTAATGGGTGATGAGGGTTTTGGTATCGATCCAAAAGTATTAGACCGTATGGCTCAAGAAATAAAAGAACTCGTTGAAATGGGGATTCAAGTCGGTTTAGTTATCGGTGGAGGTAACTTATTTCGCGGTGCAGGTTTAGCCGAAGCAGGCATGAACCGTGTTGTTGGCGATCAAATGGGAATGCTTGCAACAGTAATGAATGGTTTAGCAATGCGTGATGCGCTTCATCGTGCCTTGGTTAATACACGTTTAATGTCGGCAATTGATCTTGCTGGTGTTTGTGATCGTTATAATTGGGCTAATGCGATTAGTTTATTAAAATCAGGTCGTGTTGTTATTTTTTCTGCAGGCACAGGTAACCCATTTTTTACAACCGATTCTGCTGCGTGTTTACGCGGTATAGAAATTGAAGCCGATGCCGTATTTAAAGCAACAAAAGTTGATGGTATCTATTCTGAAGATCCAGTTAAAAACCCTAATGCTGAGCTTTATAGTGAATTAAGCTATGATGAAGTATTAGAAAAAGAATTAAAAGTAATGGACTTAGCAGCCTTTACTTTAGCGCGCGATCACAATATGCCAATTCGTGTATTTAACATGAATAAACCGGGCGCACTTAAATCAGTGATCATGGGCAGTAATGAAGGTACAGTAATAACAAAAAAATAACGTGTAAAATTTAAGCTGTAGCTTAAGTTGCCACTTAAATGGATAATCAGATAAAGTAACTTCTGAACAGTATAACAGTATAAGATTTAGGAAAAATTAACGTGATAGATGAAATAATTGAAGACGCAGAAGAGCGTATGGGTAAAAGTATTGAGTCATTAAAAACTAGCTTGACCAAAATCAGAACAGGTCGTGCTCATGCTTCATTACTTGATAACATTGTAGTTGAATATTACGGTATGGATACACCATTAAATCAAGTGGGTAATATCTCTGTACCTGATGCACGTAACCTTTCTATTACCGTTTTTGATAAAGGTATGATTGGTGCTGTTGAAAAAGCAATTTTAAAATCTGATTTAGGTTTAAATCCACAATCTAATGGTACATTAATTCGTATTCCATTACCTCCATTAACAGAAGAGCGTCGTAAAGACCTTGTTAAAGTTGTACGTGGTGAAGCTGAAGGCGGAAAAGTTGCTATACGTAATATTCGTCGTGATGCTAATTCTGACTTTAAAAGCTTATTAAAAGATAAAGAAATTAGCGAAGATGAGCATCATCAAGCAGAAGATGCAATCCAAAAAATTACTGATGTTTATGTGAAACAAGTTGACGAAGTGCTTATCAAAAAAGAAGCTGAGTTAATGGAAATATAAGCATATGCTTTAACAATACGCCATGTGGTTACTTTGTAGCTACAGGCGTTTTTTGTTAGAGCCTTGTACTAATAACTAAACAGTAATAACTAAACAGTAATTATTAAGCAGTAATAACTAAACAGTAATAATCAAGTGGGTATAGTTAAGTGAGCAACAGTGACGTTATAGCTGCACCAGCTGAAGATAAAAATATCCCTCAACATGTTGCTATCATCATGGATGGTAATGGTCGTTGGGCACAGCTGAAAGGTAAAGGACGAGTTGCCGGTCATAAAGCGGGTGTTGATTCTGTTAGGGCTGTTGTAGCAAGTGCGCGAAAATCAAATATCAAAGCATTGACCCTTTTTGCTTTTAGTAGTGAAAACTGGAAGCGACCAGAACAAGAAGTTAGTGTACTGATGGATCTCTTTATGTTTGTGTTAACTAAAGAAGTTAAGCGTCTACATAAACACAATATTCGTTTTCAAGTTATCGGTGATTTAAGTCGTTTTTCAGAAAAACTGCAAAAAAACATTGTTAAATCAGAGCAGCTTACTGCAGGAAATACGGGATTGTTTTTATCGGTTGCCGCCAACTATGGTGGTAGATGGGATATCGTCAATGCAGCAAAAAATCTTGTTAAAGGTGTTTCGCAAGGAATAATGTCAATTGAAGATATTACCGAAGAATCACTTAATCAAGAAACCTGTTTAGCCGAACTTCCTGCATTAGATTTACTTATTCGTACTGGCGGTGATTGCCGTATTAGTAACTTTCTTTTATGGCAAGCGGCTTATGCAGAGCTGTATTTTACCGATACCTTATGGCCAGATTTTAACGAAGAGCAATTTACAAAAGCAATTGACTGCTTTGATCAAAGAGAACGTCGTTTTGGTAAAACTGGCGAACAAGCTAGAAATGAAACAACTTAAGTATTACCGTAATTTTTATACTAAAATATTTAGTCGCTACTATTAGCAACAAACAGTTAAGTAACTTTAGTTAACAACATAGAATTAATAAATATAACCAACTTACTTATTAATAAAAATAAGCTGAGAAAATACTCAGCGCTTGCCTGACTAGCGTATAGTCTATTACTAATAAAAAGGGTAGCCCTTGTTAAAACAACGAATTATAACGGCTTTAATATTAGCACCATCTGTAATCGCAGCAATTTTTTACTTTCCAATTAACTCTTTTGCAACTCTTTTGATGGCTATTATTGCTGTCGGTGCTTGGGAATGGGCTCGTTTTATGGGCTTAAATAATACTTCGCAACGTCTAGTTTATGTTGCTACTACCTGTACTTTAACGGCGCTTTTATGGGCTTTTTTACCTATCGCCAACACTTGGTTGATTGCTTTCGGTGTAACTAATGAAATTACTTCAGTCTTGTGGGTAAGTGTCGGTTGGTGGCTTTTAGCTGCCTTGCTAATGTTCTCATTTCCTAAATCAAGCGCCTTTTGGGCGAATAATAAACTTATTATTGCCATTTTTGGCTGGTTAACTTTAATTCCAACTTGGGTAGCCTTTATGGTACTACGAACCAACAATTATACTTTGGATGAATTTCAAGGTGCGCAACTATTAATGTATTTGTTTATGTTAGTGTGGAGTGCAGATGTTGGGGCTTATTTTGTGGGTAAGTCTTTTGGTAAGCATAAATTAATGGCTAATGTTAGCCCAGGAAAAACTATTGAAGGCTTTTTAGGTGGTGTTGTGAGTGCTGCAATATTAACGGTATTGGTTGGCTTTTTACTACAATGGACCGGTGAAGAGTTTATTAAAGCATTGTTAGTTACACTACTTATTACTTCAATCTCTGTGTTGGGTGATCTCACTGAAAGTATGTTTAAACGCCAAGCAGGGATAAAAGATAGCGGTAGAATATTACCAGGTCATGGTGGTGTTTTAGACAGAATTGATAGCCTAACGGCAACAGCACCAGTTTTTGCACTTTGTTACTTATTACTTGCGTAATAATATTTTATAACATTAGTATCTTGATTAGTTTAATGGGGCAATAACGTGTCTAAACGCCAACTTTGTATTTTAGGTTCAACAGGCTCTATTGGTTGTAATACGCTCGATGTCGTAAGACTTCATCCTGATAAATTTCAGGTTTTAAGTTTATCTGCCCATGCTAGTGTTGATGTGCTCTTTGAGCAATGTGTTGAGTTTAAGCCACAGCAAGTGGTTATGGTTTCTGTCAAGCACGCCGCCTTACTTTTGAACAAACTTAACAATGCTAATATAACTAATATTAATGTTTTATCTGGTGAGCAAGCATTAATAGATATTGCTGAATGTTCAAGTACCGATACCGTTATGGCTGCTATTGTTGGCGCTGCAGGTTTAATGCCAACACTTGCTGCTGTTAATGCAGGTAAGCGAGTCTTACTTGCCAATAAAGAAGCATTAGTTACCTCAGGTGCTATATTTATGCGCGCTGTAAAAGCCTCAGGCGCAGAGCTTTTACCAATCGATAGTGAGCACAACGCCATATTTCAATGTCTCCCTGTTAATCAACAAACTAAAGTTGGCGAATGTAACTTACTTGATAACGGTATTAGTAAAATCTTATTAACCGGTTCTGGTGGCCCTTTTAGAAATACCCCGATTGAAACATTATCTTCTGTTACCCCAGATCAAGCTTGTAATCACCCTAATTGGAATATGGGGCGAAAAATATCTGTCGATTCAGCAACCATGATGAACAAAGGGCTTGAGTTTATTGAAGCCAAATGGCTATTTAATGTTGATGCGAAAGACATTAAAGTGGTTTTACATCCACAAAGTACTATTCACTCTATGGTGCAGTATAAAGACGGCTCTGTCATTGCACAAATGGGTAACCCAGATATGCGTACACCTATTGCTCACGCCTTAAGCTTTCCAGAGCGTATTGAGTCAGGTGTTGCTCCGCTCGACTTTTTTAATACTCAAGCTTTTGAATTTCAAGACGTAAATTTTTCTCGATTCCCTAATCTAAAACTGGCTATTGAAGCTTGTAAACAAGGTCAAGCGGCTTGTACTGCATTAAATGCAGCTAATGAAGTTGCTGTTGCTGCTTTTTTAGACGAAAAAATAAAGTTTACCGATATATTTAAAATAAATGAAACTTCTGTGAAAAAATTTGTCTCACAAGAGGTAGAAAATATTAATGACGCTATCGTACTTGATAAACAAGTGCGCATATATGCACAAACATTATTAGCAGACTTTACTGTCGCTTTTAATGATGCAGTGGCAGAGTAAAATATAAGATGATTGACTTTTTATGGAATTTAGCCTCGTTTGTCGTAGCGCTTGGCATTTTAGTTACAGTACATGAGTACGGTCATTTTTGGGTTGCTAGAAAAAGTGGCGTTAAAGTTGAGCGTTTTTCTGTTGGTTTTGGTAAAGCTATTTTTAAACGAACAGGTAAAGATGGTACTGAATATGTTTTGGCGTTAATTCCTTTAGGTGGTTATGTCAAAATGTTGGATGAACGTGTAGATGACGTTCTTCCTGAAGATAAGAATAAAACTTTTAATAGTAAAAGTTTGTACCAACGCATTGCTATTGTTGCAGCAGGGCCTATCGCAAATTTCGTATTTGCATTGTTTGCATTATATTTAATGTTTTTGATAGGGGTTCCGAGTGTAAAGCCTGTCATTGGCAATGTTGCTGAAAGCTCTATAGCCAGTAAAGCAGGGTTAACGAGTAATGCCGAAATAGTCAGTATAAATGGTAATAAAACACGTGACTGGCAAGAAGTGAACTTTGCTCTAATAGGCGAAATTGGCAATAAAGAAATTGAAATTAAAAGTAAGCAGGGTGATGGATTTTATATCGCTACTTCAGTATTAGACACCAAAGATTGGCGTTTTTCACCGGATAAAGTTTCGGCATTAACAAGTTTAGGTATTACTCCATACCGACCTAATGTACATAATGAACTGGCGACTGTTGCTGATGAAAGCCCTGCAAAGTTAGCAGGCTTACAAGTTGGCGATGTACTTGTTGGTGTTAATGGTAAGTCACTTGATACTTGGGTTGAATTTTCCCAAGAAATAAAGCTATACCCAGCACAAGAAGTGTTAGTTACCATTAATCGTGGCGGTAATATAATGTCGTTACCGCTTACTCCAAAAAGTATTGAGCAAAATGGTAAAACAATTGGCTATATTGGTGTAGCGCCTAAAGCCGATGCTTGGCCTGAGTCACAACGTATCGAATTAAGTTATGGGCCTATTGATGCTTTAACAGAAAGTGCAAAACGAACTTGGAACCTAACGAGTTTAACATTTGGTATGATTGGTAAATTAATTACTGGTGATGTTTCGGTTAAAAATTTAAGCGGGCCTATTGGTATTGCTCAGGGTGCAGGTAGTAGTGCAGAGCACGGATTTGTTTATTTTCTAGGCTTTTTAGCCTTAATAAGTATTAATTTAGGAATAATTAACCTTTTACCACTACCAGTACTTGATGGCGGACACTTACTCTATTATCTTATAGAGCTTTTTACAGGTAAAGAAGTACCCGAAAAAGTACAAGAGAGTGGTTTTAAGTTTGGCGCACTAGCATTGTTAACGTTAATGGCTATTGGTTTATTTAACGATTTTGGTAGAGTACTCGGTTGAGAACACAAGAAACATAGCGCTTTAATTATAAAGTTATAATGAATATTAAATAATACAAATCGCGTAAGTAAAGAAAGCCTTAAATATAAAATAGCAGGATGATGCAGTTCTCCTGTATAAAAGATAAATAGTACATTAATATGTCGTTCGAATGTTAGACTAATCTAGATGTCTTCAATGTGTCGCTAACAGTTTTATAAAAAGAAGTAACGAAGTTTATAATTTATGATCATGAAAAATATTGCCTTCTCCCTATTGTTAGGGATATTAGGAACAACAGCGCAAATGGCTCAAGCAGCACAATCAGTGCAAACGAGCGAACAAAGCTTCAAAGTAGAAGATATTGAAGTTAAAGGCCTGCAACGTGTTGCATTAGGTGCTGTATTAACACATATCCCATTTAATGTTGGCGACAATGTTAATGACTTTCGTATTTCTCGCTCTATTAAAGCATTATATAAATCCGGTCATTTTAATGGTATTAGAGTTTACCGCGATGGTGATCGTTTAGTTTACCGTGTACGAGAACGTGAAACGATTAGTGAAGTATTATTTGACGGTAACAAAGATCTTAAAGATGAACAGTTAATTGAAAGTCTTGATAATAGTAATATTCGTGTAGGTGAAACACTTGACCGTACCATTATTTCAAGTATTGAAATGGGCTTGGAAAATTTTTATCACAGTGTAGGTAAATATAACGCTAAAGTTACTGCAGAAATAACACATCTACCTCGAAATCGAGTTAACATTGAATTTAAGTTCGTTGAAGGTGACTCTGCGGCTATTAAACAAATAAATATCGTAGGTAACGATATTTTTACCGATTCAGAATTATTAGATAAGATTGAACTAACATATGACTCACCTTGGTGGGATTTTATGGCAGCTGATAGATATCAAAAACAAACGCTTGAAGGCGATATGGAAACTATTAATAGTCATTATTTAAATCGTGGTTATTTACGTTTTAAGGTTGACTCAACTCAAGTATCAATGACACCGGATAAAGAGTCAGTATATATCGCATTAAATGTTACCGAAGGTGATACTTACGAAATTAGTGAGGTTGATTTTATTGGTGAAATGGCGGGGTTTGAAAATACCATTCGCGCTATTAATCCACTACGCCCTAATCAACTATATAACGGTGCAGAAGTCACTTACACCGAAGAAGTGATAAGTAAATTCTTAGGTCGATATGGATACGCCTATCCAAAGGTTACAACGATTCCTGATATCGACGATGAAAATAAAACCGTTAAACTATCAATCTCTATCGACCCAGGTAAGCGCGTATACGTTAATCGCATTAATATTGTGGGTAACCATGTTAGTGAAGATGAAGTATATCGTCGTGAGATGCGACAAATGGAAGGCGCTTGGTTATCGAACTCTGTTGTTGAGTCTTCAAAATCTTGGTTAATGCGTTTACCTTACCTTGAGTCAGTTGAGTTTGAAACAAAGCAAATTGAAGGTGAAGATGACTTAGTAAATGTTGATTTTACCGTAAAAGAGCAATCTTCAGGACAGTTTACCGCGGGTGTAGGCTATGGTTCGCAAACTAAATTAAGCATAAATGCAGGTATACAACAAAATAACTTTCTAGGCACAGGTAATCAATTAGGTTTTAGTGTTGCTAAAAACTATTACCAAAAAAGTGCAACAATTTCTTATACAGACCCATACTTTACTGTTGATGCGGTATCATTAGGTGGTCAAATATATTTTAAAGATTATGATGCGGGTAACGCTAACTTAGTTGAATATAATAATAAAACCTTTGGTGTAGGGCTTAACTGGGGTTTTCCTATTAATGAATACTTACGTTTAAATTTTGGTGTTGGTTGGAAATATAACCAAATCGGACAACTACGTCCGTACGAACAAATTCAGCAGTTTTATGATATATATGTAGATCCTAATAATCCTGATGGTGCTTTAACATTTAAAACAGTTGATTTAAGTGTGGGTCTTTCACGCAGTACGTTAAACCGAGGTACTTTTCCTTCTGCAGGCTCTTCACAGCGTCTTGATCTAAAAGCAACAACACCTAAGTCAGATTTACAATATTTCAAGGTTAATTATAATGCGAAATTCTATTTCCCGTTAACTCGTAACCAAAAGTGGACTTTATTAACCCGTCTACAATTAGGCTATGCTAATGGTTATGGGGATGTTGATGGTAATGATCAGTTATTACCTTTTTGGGAAAACTTTAGTGCAGGTGGTGCTGATACCTTACGTGGTTTTGAAAATAACACCATTGGCCCAAGAGCTATTTATTCAACACCGCAAACTATTCCAGGAGGTTGTTGTTTAGGCCCTCAATATGACTCGTTAAGTGTATCATTTAGCTCTGTTGGTGGTAATGCTATAGCGTTAGCTGGTATTGAGTTAATAGTACCAACACCATTTTTAGATGAAAGTTTTTCAAATAGCCTTAGAACCAGTATATTTTGGGATGCTGGTAACGTTTGGGATACAGAATTTAATCTCGATAATTATGAAGATTTAGCACCCTCTGAATCTAGCAAGTTACAGAATTATTCAGATGCGTTACGTTTTCGTAGCTCTGCAGGTGTATCTCTTCAGTGGTTATCGCCTATGGGGCCAATGATCTTTAGTTTTGCTAGATCAATTAGAGAAGAGCCGGGTGATGACTTATCATTCTTTAGCTTTAATATTGGTCAAACATTTTAGATTAGGTATTGATTTATATATTTTTAGACGTATATTCATAAAAGAGCGTTTATATGCGGTAGTAATTCAAGCTTGTTATTTTTGAAACATCTATCTAAATAGTTGTCAAAAGCGAGCAACATATAATTAAAGAACATTAAATTTAGGGGAAAAGTGTTGAAAAAAGTTATTAAAACTATGGTTATGGGTGTAGCAGCTACGGGTGCCTTATTAGCGAGTTCAGCTATGGCGGCAGATCAAAAAATTGGTGTAGTAGATTTTCAAGCAGTAATGCAAAAGATACCGCAAACAGCAGCATTAATGCAAAGCTTAGAAAATGAATTTAAAGATGAAAAGGCAACGATTACTCAACTTGAGAAAGATATTAAGTACTACACAGAAAAATTACAACGTGATGGCTCTTTGATGAGTGAAACAGAAAAAGCAGAACTAGAAAAAACAGTTCAATCTTTATATCAAGATTACCAAGTAAAAGGTAAAGCATTACAACAAAAAGCGACTGAACGCCAGAACCAAGAGACTAACAAAATAATTGCTTTAGTACGTCAAACTGTAGATGGCATTGCAGTTAAAGGTGATTACGATTTAGTACTAGCCCAGCAAGGTGTAGTTTACTCTAAGCCAAGCGCTAGTATTACTGACCTTGTTATTGAACAAGTAAGTAAAATTAAATAGAAGTCTATTTAATAGCTAATATCAAGCAGTAACTGCCCTAAACGGATGTAGAGATAAAATGACATTTACACTAGCTGAAATAGCGAGAAAAATAGATGCTGAACTGATCGTACCTTCACATCTTGATGCCTCTGTGGAGCAATCTTGTCAGATAAGTAGTTTAGCTACTTTAGCAAAAGCATCACTAGGGCAGGTCGCTTTTTTAGCGAATAGTAAATATCAGCAACAGCTAAGCTCAACGCAAGCGAGTGCTGTTATTGTGGCTCCAGATATGGCAGAGTTTTGCCCTGTTAATGCACTGGTTATGAATAACCCCTACATGGGGTATGCCCTGCTTGCTAACTTATTGGATAATACGCCTAAAGTCGCTTGTGGTATTCACCCAACAGCGGTTATCGCAGATGATGTTATTATCGGTGAAAATGTTAGTGTAGGTGCAAATACTGTTATTGAATCAGGTGTACAACTTAGTAATAACGTTAGTATCGGCGCCGGTTGTTTTATTGGACAACAAGTTATTATTGGCGAATTTACAACCCTTTGGTCAAATATTACTATTTATCACCGTGTAGAAATTGGCCATCACTGTTTGATCCAAGCTAACACGGTTATTGGCTCAGATGGCTTTGGTTACGCACCTGTTAAAGGCCAGTATAAATGGCATAAAATACCACAGCTTGGTAGTGTTATTGTTGGCAACCATGTTGAAATTGGTGCTAGTACTACCATTGACCGCGGAGCTCTTGATAATACAGAAATTCGCGATGGTGTGATTTTAGATAATCAAATCCAAATAGCACACAACGTTATTGTTGGTGAAAATACCGCCATAGCTGGCTGCAGTGTTATTGCTGGTAGTACCGTAATTGGTAAAAATTGTACTATTGCTGGCTTAGTTGGTATTAATGGGCATATTAATATTGCCGATAATTGTATATTTACGGGTATGGCGATGGTGACAAAAGACATCAGAGAAGCAGGCGTATACTCTTCAGGCGTGCCAGTCGTGCCGAATAAAGAATGGAACAAAACTAATGCCCGCGTTAAACGCTTAGAAAGCTTAACAAAACGTGTACAAGCGTTAGAAAAATTACATACTAATGACTAGCTATTAATTCAGTCAATGCGTAAAATACCGAAAATTCTTTGATAATCACTTTTGACTTTCTTTTATCTAGTTAATTTTAATAAATAAATTAACTAGATAAAGCAATATCCAAAAGTTAACTCGGACATAAACATAGCCTTAGTTAGTCTATTTATTAAGAAAGTAGTAACTAAGGACTAGCCAATAAGGAATATTCATTTGGAAACTGTTAAAAAACCAATAGATCTCAATGAGATAAAAACACTAATACCACATAGATATCCTATGTTATTGGTTGATAAAGTTGTAGATCATGAACCAAACAAATCTTTACATGCCATTAAAAATGTTACTATTAATGAGCCTATCTTTAATGGTCACTTTCCTGAATTAGCTATTTTTCCAGGTGTGCTTATTCTAGAAGCGTTAGCACAAGCTACGGGTATTCTAGGCTTTAAAAGTACCAATGGCCGTGAAGAAAATGAAATGTACCTTTTTGCATCTATCGATAATGCTAGATTTAAAAAGCCAGTAGTTCCTGGTGATACTATGCACCTACATGTAGAGTTTATTAAGGAGCGCCGCGGTATGTGGAAGTTTTATGGTGAAGCAAAAGTTGATGGCCAAGTAGTATGTAGTGCTGATCTTATGTGTGCCCGTAGAGCATTATAGTTTTTGATTATAATTTTATTTGCTTATATCTATCTTTAATAACCATACTCTATTTATTACAATTTTTTACCTATTAGAAGATTTTACTTATGATTCATCCTCAAGCTATTATTGAACCCGGTGCTGTTATTGGCGAAAATGTTTCAATAGGTCCTTGGACTTATATTGCCAGTAACGTTGTTATTGGTGATGACTGTGATATTAAGTCACATGTGGTTATTAATGGTCCAACACGCATTGGGAAAGGTAATAAAATATTCCAATTCGCAAGTATAGGCGAAGATTGCCAAGACTTAAAATATGCAGGTGAACTCACCGAATTAGTTATTGGTGATAACAATACTTTTAGAGAGTCTTGTACTGTTCATCGCGGTACAACTCAAGACAACAGCCTTACTCAAATTGGTAGTAACAATCTCTTTATGGCTTATACTCATGTCGCACACGATTGTATCGTTGGTGATAATTGTATTTTTGCAAATAATGCATCAATCGCTGGACATGTCCATGTAGGCGATCACGCTATTATCGGTGGCATGGTAGGAGTACATCAATTTTGTCATATTGGTTCACATAGTTTTATTGCGGGTAATGCTTTGATTCTTAAAGATGTACCAGCCTATGTTATGGCTTCAGGCCAGCCAGCAAAGCCTTTTGGTTTAAATAGTGAAGGCTTAAAACGTCGAGGTTTTGATAAAAATACTATTTTAAATATTAAGCGCGCATACAAAGCTGTGTACCGCCAAGGACTTTCTGTTGAAGAAGCATTACAAGTTATTGATGAAATGCCTGAGCAATCTCCAGAGTTACAGCTGTTTTGCACATCAATCAAAGAATCTAACCGCGGTATCATTCGTTAACTAAACGTCTTTAGTCCAATTCAGCACGTTAAGTTTCCGACTGTATTTGCCGGTTAGATTTCCGTTAAGACAGACAATAAAACTCTTTTATTGTCTTTACCATTAACCCTAAGTATCTATATCGCTTATGACTGCTCATATAATCCCTGTCTCTAATCAAACTGTTTTTGCTATTGTTGTCGGAGAACACTCCGGTGATACACTTGGCGCAGGCCTTATTACGTCATTACGTAAGACTCACCCTGATGCAACATTTATAGGCATTGGTGGCCCTAAAATGGAAGCCTTAGGGTTTGAAAGTCTTTTTGCCATGGACGAATTATCGGTTATGGGCTTAGTTGAAGTACTTGGCCGTATTAAACGCTTACTCTTTGTTCGTAAAACCTTAGTTGAGTATTTCACTGAAAATAAACCTGATGTATTTATTGGTATTGATGCTCCCGACTTTAATATTGGTCTTGAATTAAAGTTAAAGAATAAAGGTGTTAAAACCGTACATTATGTAAGCCCCTCGGTTTGGGCATGGCGTGAAAAACGTATTTTTAAAATAGAAAAAGCGACCAATATGGTCTTAGCATTATTACCTTTTGAAAAAGCCTTTTACGATAAACATAATGTTCCTTGTACTTTTGTTGGCCATCCTCTTGCAGATGACATTCCTATGGAAAGTGATAAAACATTGGCAAGAAACACGTTAGGTTTACCACACGACAAAAAAATTCTGGCGCTTATGCCAGGTAGTCGTGGTGGCGAGTTATCACGACTCCTGCAAGACTTTTTTGAAAGCGCCAACCAATTACAAGCACAAGATAGTGACTTAGTGTTTGTTGCGCCTATGATAAGCGAAAAAAGGGTAGAGCAGTTTAATGCGTTAAAAGCTGAACTAGCACCAGATCTAGCCGTGCAAGTTATCCTTAATCAAACACAAGCGGTGATGACCGCTAGTGATTGTTTATTAATGGCGTCGGGTACTGTAACTTTAGAAGCTGCGTTAATTAAACGCCCTATGGTTATTTGTTATAAATTTAGTCCAGTTACCTTTTTTCTTGGTCGTCGCTTTATTAAATTAAAGTGGTTTTCACTACCCAACTTACTGACCAATAAAACTTTAGTACCTGAATTATTACAAACAGAAGTTTGTCCTGATAACATTGTTCCTTTGGTAAAAGAGCGTTTATACCAAGATCAAAGTCAGCTGAACGACAGTTTTATCGCGATACATAAACAATTAAAGTGTGATGCGAGTAAACAGGCGGCTAAAGCAGTGCTTGATGTGTTAGCAATAAAAGACTAACTCTAAGTACTTATTTTTAGCCGACAAAAAATGGTTAACGAATAAAATAGACACTATATAAGTATCAATAAACGGCGAATTAATACTATGGCAGCTGAGCAACACTTTCCTGATTTTGAATACCCAATAGCTTACTGTATTGCTGGTGTTGATGAAGTAGGGCGCGGCCCCTTAGTTGGCGATGTTGTTACCGCCGCAGTTATTTTAGATCCCGATAATCCAATTGAGGGTTTGATGGACTCGAAAAAATTATCAGAAAAAAAACGTGCCTTACTGTCCGCTGAAATCAAAGAAAAAGCTACAGCGTGGTCAATTGGTAGAGCAAACCCACAAGAAATTGATACCTTAAATATATTACACGCAACTATGCTTGCAATGCAGCGCGCTGTTGAAGGTTTATCTGTTGAGCCTGATTTTGTTCTTGTTGATGGTAATAGATGTCCTACTTTTTTAGCGCAGGGTATTAGTAGTCATACTCATCACGAAGAAAATAGTAACAAAATCCCTAGTCAAGCAGTTGTTAAAGGTGACGCACGCGTAGCCGAAATAAGCGCTGCTTCAATTATTGCCAAAGTAGCTCGTGACGATGAAATGATAGCCCTTGATAAACTGTATCCTGAATATGGTTTTGCTAAACACAAAGGTTACCCAACAAAACTCCATCTAGAAAAGATTATTGAACATGGTGTACTAGATTGCTATCGACAAAGCTTCAAACCAGTAGCGCGTGTATTAGGTACATTACATGAGTGAGAATATGCTTGAAGAAGTTACAACGGAAGAAGAAACTTTCGTAGCACCAAAATTTATCCATTTACGTGTACACAGTGATTTTTCAATGTGTGATGGATTAAATAAAGTTAAACCTATCATTGCAAAAGCGTCTGAACTAAAGATGCCGGCACTTGCACTTACCGATCAAACAAACTTATGTGGTTTAGTTAAATATTATCACGCAGCTCATGGCGCAGGTATTAAACCTATTATTGGTTGTGACTTTTGGGTAAAAAGTGAAGAGTTAGGTAATGAACTCTCGCGCATTGTGGTATTAACAATCGATAATGTCGGTTATAAAAATATCACCGAGCTTATCTCAAAAGCTTATTTGCGTGGTCACATACAAAATAAAGCCGTTATTGATAAAGCATGGTTAGTTGAGTTTAAAGAAGGCTTGATTATACTTTCGGGTGGTCGAGAAGGTGATATTGGTAAAGCCTTATTAAAAGGCAATACTGATCTTGTTAACGAGATGGTTAACTTTTATAAACAGCACTTTGACCGTTGTTTCTTTTTAGAATTAATTCGAACCGGTCGTCCCGAAGAAGAAGATTACATTCATTTAGCAGTCGAGCTTGCCGAAAAACATGAATTACCTGTGGTCGCTACCAATGAAGTAATGTTTTTATCTCCTGATGATTTTGACGCACATGAAATTCGTGTGGCAATACACGATGGTTACACTCTTGATGATAAACGTCGTCCAAAACGTTATAGCGCCGAACAATACTTACGTTCTGAAGAAGAAATGTGTGAGCTTTTCAGTGATATTCCTGAAGCTCTAGCAAACAGTGTTGAAATAGCTAAACGGTGTAATGTTACGGTAACCCTAGGCGAATATGTACTACCTGACTTTCCTACCGAAGGTTTGGAAATTAATGACTACTTTATTAAAGTATCAGAAAAAGGCTTAGAAAAACGCCTTGATCAACTCTTTGATCGCAATGCGGATAATTTTGCCGAAATTAGAGCGCCGTACGATGAGCGTTTACGTGTTGAGTTAGAAGTTGTTAATAATATGGGATTTCCAGGTTACTTCTTGATCGTAATGGAATTTATCCAATGGAGTAAGGATAATAATATTCCCGTAGGTCCAGGGCGTGGCTCAGGTGCTGGCTCACTCGTTGCTTATGCGCTTGATATTACCGATCTTGATCCTCTTGAATACGACTTACTTTTCGAGCGCTTCTTAAACCCTGAACGTGTTTCCATGCCTGATTTCGATATCGATTTTTGTATGGACAGACGTGATGAAGTAATTGATCACGTAGCTGAATTATATGGTCGTGATGCGGTATCGCAAATCATAACCTTTGGTACTATGGCGGCAAAAGCGGTAATTCGTGATGTGGGTCGAGTACTTGGGCACCCGTACGGCTTTGTTGACAGAATTTCAAAACTGATACCACCAACACCGGGTATGACACTCGCTAAAGCCTTTGAAGAAGAGCCTAAATTACCTGAAGTTTACGCACAAGACAGTGACGTAAAAGATCTTATTGATATGTGTCGTATCCTCGAAGGTACTACACGAAATGCCGGTAAACATGCTGGTGGGGTTGTTATTTCACCAACCACCATCACTGATTTTGCACCACTTTATTGTGATGACGAAGGCAAAAACCCAGTAACCCAATTTGATAAAAACGATGTTGAAGATGCGGGACTTGTTAAATTCGATTTCTTAGGACTTCGTACATTAACCATTTTACAATGGGCGATTGAAATAGCCGATGAAAAGTTGCTTAAGGCAGGTAAAGAGCCGATTGACATTACCAAAATCGACCTAGAAGATCCTGCTAGTTTTAAAGTGTTACTCGCTTCTCAAACTACCGCGGTATTCCAGTTAGAATCTAGCGGTATGAAGTCGTTAATTGATAAATTAAAGCCCGATTGCTTTGAAGATATTATCGCACTGGTAGCATTATTTAGACCGGGACCTTTGCAATCAGGCATGGTTGATAACTTTATTGAGCGTAAGCATGGTCGAGAGGCTATTAGTTACCCCGATGAAACATGGCAACATATTGACTTAAAACCTGTGCTTGAACCGACCTACGGCATTATTTTATATCAAGAGCAAGTAATGCAAATTGCCCAGGTGCTCGCAGGATATTCCCTTGGTGGCGCCGATATGCTTCGTCGTGCTATGGGTAAGAAAAAGCCTGAAGAAATGGCAAAGCAACGTGCTGGTTTTGAGCAGGGTGCAAAAGATCGTGGTGTTGATGGTGAGCTTGCCATCAAAATTTTCGATTTAGTAGAAAAATTTGCCGGTTACGGGTTTAACAAATCTCACTCTGCCGCGTATGCCTTAGTATCTTATCAAACGCTATGGATGAAAACCCATTTCCCAGCACCATTTATGGCGGCCGTTATGTCTGCGGACATGGATAACACCGAAAAAATTGTTACACTCGTTGATGAGTGTGGCAACATGGAAATCGACTTATTACCACCCGATGTTAATGCTGGCCAGTATAAATTTACCGTCAATGATGACAACCAAATAGTTTATGGTATAGGTGCGGTAAAAGGCGTTGGTGAAGGCCCTATTGAAGCGATTATTGCTGCTAGGCAATCTGGCGGTCCATTTACCGACTTATTTGATTTTTGTGCGCGTTTAGACCTTAAAAAGACCAATAAACGGGTACTAGAAAAATTAGTAAAATCTGGCGCTATGGATGCTTTAGGGCCTCACTTTGAAAAAGGTATTGCCAAAAATCAAGGCATCAACAGAGCCGCACTTTTTGAAACATTACCTGAAGCAATAAAAGCCGCAGAGCAACATGCCAAGGCTGAATCTTTAGGACAAAACGATCTTTTTGGCCTCATTAATGATGAACAAACTGATTCTCGACAAAGCTTTAAAGAAGCTAAACCTTGGGCGGAAGAAGTTTGGCTTGATGGCGAAAAAGAAACATTAGGGCTTTATTTAACGGGTCATCCGATTAACCGTTATTTAACCGAAATAAAAAAATATTCATCTAATCGCCTTGTTAGCATGCAACCAACAGGCAGAGATAAACAAGCGGTAGCTGTTGGGTTAGTAATTGGTGTTCGCGTACTCGTCAATAAGCGTGGGCGTCGTTGGGCATTAGTAACCCTAGATGATAAAAGCGCACGTATGGATATTAGGCTATTTCCTGATGATTACGATCGTTTTGCAGAGCTACTTGTAACCGACGCCATTTTGGTTTGTAGCGGACAAGTGAGTTTTGATGATTATTCTGGTGGTAATACGATGACCGCTCGGGATATAATGACGGTTACAGACGCGCGAGAAAATTATCTTAGCTCTATCGATATTCAAGTTGATAGTGGCTTGATTACAGATAACTTTATAGATCAATTTACGCAGGTTTTAACACCTTTTAAAGAAGGTACCTGTCCGGTAAGAGTTTTTTACCAGCGCGAAGAAGCTCAAGCTATGCTTGAGTTAGGTGTACAATGGCGGGTTACACCTGCTGATACGCTACTTTACGAATTAAAAACATTGCTTGGCGAAGAACGTGTCGCCATGGAATTTAAATAAGCACAAATTAGCTTAAATACTACAGTCTGATTAAACTAATTTGTGAAAAACTAATTTAAAAAATTAACTAGATTTATTAGGTAAAAATAAACATGTCATTAAACTTTTTAGACTTCGAACAGCCTATTGCTGAACTTGATGCAAAAATAGAAGAGCTTCAGTTAGTTAATAACGGACAAGAACTTGATCTTGATATTGAAGAACAAATCAGCCAGTTACGTGAAAAAAATAAAGAGCAAACTAAGAAAATATTTGCCAATTTAGATCCTTGGCAAACCGCTCGTGTAGCACGTCACCCACAACGTCCTTACACATTAGATTATTTACCGCGTATTTTTACTGAATTTGATGAATTAGCAGGTGATCGTGCTTATGCTGACGATAGCGCAATTGTTGGTGGTACTGCGCGTTTAGATGGTAAACCGGTAATGGTTATTGGTCATCAAAAAGGTCGTTCAACAGCAGAAAAAGTTAAACGTAACTTTGGTATGCCTCGCCCTGAAGGTTACCGTAAAGCGCTACGCTTAATGGAAATGGCTGAACGCTTTAACATGCCAATTATTACTTTTATCGACACTCCTGGTGCTTACCCAGGTATTGGTGCTGAAGAGCGTGGTCAAAGTGAAGCTATTGCCCGTAACTTAAAAGTTATGGCACGCTTAACTGTTCCAATTGTTTGTACTGTTATTGGTGAAGGTGGCTCTGGTGGCGCTTTAGCAATAGGTGTGGGTGACAGAGTTAACATGTTGCAATATGCAACTTACTCGGTAATATCTCCTGAAGGTTGTGCTTCTATTTTATGGAAAACAGCTGAAAAAGCGTCAACAGCAGCAGCAGCTATGGGCATTACCGCACAGCGTATTAAAGAGCTTGATTTAATTAATGGCATTGTTGAAGAGCCGTTAGGTGGCGCACACCGTGATATGGACGTTATGGCCGCTTTCCTTAAGCAAGCCATCAAAAAAGACTTAAGTGAATTAGAAAGCTTAGATAAAGAAGAGCTTATCGAAAAGCGTTACGATAGATTAATGTCTTTCGGTTACTGTTAAGTGATTTTGACTAAGACGTTAGTTGTACATTAATCGAAATGTTAATTAAGATGTCTTAGTCATTTTAATATCGGAAAATATACTGTCGATAGTCTCTTTTTATAACCATTTATAATGAAGAGGTATCGGCATTTTTTATGGATAAATTTACCTCATCCCTACTACATAGTACCCTCAAACCAATTTTTCATACACATGGAAATATTGCGCTTATTATTGCCTACAGTGGCGGTGTCGACTCACAAGTACTTTTACATTCTCTTGTTCAATTAAAACAGCAAAAACTGATTAAAAACGATATTACCGTTTGCCATGTTAATCATGGTTTAAGTGATAATGCTAAGGCTTGGGAAACATTTGCTATTCAAGTGTGTGCAAAGTACAACGTAAAATTAATCGTAAAGTCGGTTAATATTAAAAACCAAGCACAGCAATCATTAGAAGCATTAGCAAGAGACGCTCGTTATAATGCGCTCAAATCCCTTAGTGATAAACCAAGCATAATTCTAACAGGGCATCATAGTGACGATCAAAGTGAAACCTTTTTATTGGCGTTGAAACGTGGCGCAGGCTTAAAAGGTTTATCAGCAATGTCAGCTCAATCAGAACTTGGCCAACACCTATTGGTTAGACCGCTGCTTAATGTTTCTCGTCAACAAATTGAAAATTATGCTAAAAAAAATAAGCTCAGTTGGGTTGAGGATGAATCTAATACAGATACAAAGTTTGATCGTAACTTTATCAGGCAAGAGATTATGCCGCTTTTACGCGCACGTTGGTCAAGTATAAATAACACTATCAACAGAAGTGCCGAGCATTGTTTAGCAGGGCAAGAGTTATTAGATGAGCTTGCAGCACAAGATTTAACTATTTGTAAAGCCAGTGAAAACAGTTTACATATCCAGCCATTACAAGCTTTATCATCGGCACGCTTTAATAATTTAATACGTTATTTTATGGCACAACACCCTAATTATGATTGTTTAATGCCAAGTACAGAGCAAATAGCTCAAGTTAGAGAGCAAATGCAAGCTGCAAGTGATAAAACCCCTGAAATTAAAGTGGGTGAACACTTTTTTAGACGCTTTAAAGAAGCGTTGCATTTAACACCAAGCTTCAATGATGTGTCAACTTGGAAAGCGGATATACCGTTGCTTGCCAATATTACAGAAAGAAAATTATATAAATTAACGTTACCTGATAATTTAAGTCCGCTTGTTTTTAGTTTGACAGGAGAGGGAAGTAGTAAAAGTGAAGAGGGTTTCTTACCCAATATTTTATTACCTAACCCAGAGCAAAAAGTGAGTATTTGTTTTAGTCATAATAACCCTAAATGCCAACCACACTTTAGACAACATTCGCGTAACGTAAAAAAAGTACTGCAGGAGTTAGCTATTGCGCCTTGGCAGCGTAAGCGTATCGCTTTTTTATATTACGATGATCAATTAGTTGCTGCATTAGGGCACTTTGTGTGTAAACCTTTCATTGCCAATAATGCCCAACTTTCTATTAATATAAGACAAAATTAAGCAAGAGGCGTATAATCTCGCCATTCTTTTATAGCTTAATATAGTAACCTTTTTTGGAAAGAAACATGGCAACAGAAAAAGCATTGAAAACCCGTAGTAATAATCGTTGTGAACTTTGTACGAGTAGTGAACATTTATCAGTATACCCAGTCCCACCAACAAGTGACTTAAGCGCCCAACAATCAATTTATGTCTGCCAACACTGTTTATCGCAAATTGAAGGCGAAATAGAAATGGATTTAAACCACTGGCGTTGTTTAAATGACAGTATGTGGAATCAAGAGCCTGCAGTTCAAGTTATGTCTTACCGATTATTGCATAAGCTTTCTAGCGAAAGCTGGGCACAAGATGCGTTAGATATGATTTATTTAGAAGATGAAGTTAAAACATGGGCTGAGCAGGGGATAGCTGCAGAGCGTCGAGAAGGACCAACGCGTGATAGTAACGGAGCCGAATTACAAGACGGCGATAATGTGACTTTAATTAAAGATTTAAAAGTTAAGGGCGCTAACTTTACTGCTAAGCAAGGCACCATGGTCCGTGGTATTAGTTTAACCGATAACCCAGAGCATATTGAAGGTAAAGTAAATGGTACGCGTATTGTATTAGTTGCTGCTTACTTGAAGAAACAGTAATTATCTAAACTAGTTATATAAATAAATACCTTGTATTTAATGATTTTATCTCCGTCTAAAATAGAACACTTAATTAATGAAATAGGTATTATAAATCGAATAATACTATGTAAACCGTTCAAAAGATTAGCTAAGTCTAGTGCTAGTTTGAAAATTTTTTAAGCGTAAATAGAAGACATAAAAAAACGCTGTGATAGTTATATCACAGCGTTTTTTATTGGTGTTAATATTTAACTTGTGTAAAAGTCTTAACGACTATTTAATAATATTATTGATTAGATTTTCTGTACTCTTCACAAGCAACTTCATCTTCACATTCACCGTAAAGGTATAAACTATGTGCTGTTAGTTTTATTTTATGAGCAACCGCAATATCTTTTTGTCTTTGCTCAATAACCTCGTCTTCAAACTCAACAACCTTACCGCACTTTAAACAGACTAAATGATCATGGTGTGCTTTATGTGCTAATTCAAATACAGATTTCCCACCTTCAAAATGATGACGGGTAACAATACCAGCATCATCAAATTGGTTTAATACACGGTATACAGTCGCTAAACCAATTTCTTCATGCTGCTCTAATAATATTTTATAAACATCTTCGGCACTGATGTGTTGATTTTGTGGCTGTTGAAGAATACTGAGGATTTTAATTCTAGGAAGCGTGATCTTTAATCCCGCTCTTTTTAGTTCTTCGTTTTGTTCAGCCATATTAAGTCTCTATGTAGTTAATTAATTCAATGCAAAATTATAGGAGGTTATTGTTGAAGTGAAAAGCTTTAGTTTGATTCTTTGGCAAAATTACCAGGTTTGACACGAAAATTTAATATTCAATAGATAAAAAAGCCCAATAAATGGACTTTTTTATTTTTAAAAAAGTTACTTGAAAAATTAACATTTATAAATTTTGATAATAACTTGTTTTTATTAAATTTTAATTATTAATGAGTGTCGCTAAAACTTAATGTTTATTGGTTATTACTTAGTAATTATACAAGTTCAGCTAAGCACATCTCATCATTTAACTGCGCAATCCATTGATCAACACGCGCTTCAGTTAATTCGCTTTGTCTGTCTTCATCAATACATAATCCAATAAAAGTATTTTCATCAACAAGTGCTTTAGAGGCTTCAAATTCGTAACCGTCAGTTGACCAGTTACCAACAACAATAGCGCCTTTACTTTCAACGATGTCACGTAATGGCTCCATAGCATCACAAAAGTATTCAGCATAATCTTCTTGGTCGCCCAAGCCATAAATAGCAACTAACTTATCAGTAAAATCTATTTCTTCTAAGTCAGGTAAAAAATCATCCCAATCACATTGGTTTTCACCGTAATACCAAGTAGGAATACCTAAAATAAGTAAATCGAATTCTGCGATTTCTTCTTTAGTGCTTTTAGCGATGTCTTTAACATCAACCATTTGCTTACCTAGTTTCTTTTGGATCATTTTACCAATTGCTTCAGTGTTACCTGTATCACTGCCGAAGAATAAACCTACGATTGCCATGAAATATTACCTTATTTGTCTTTTTTAAAAGAATAAATTATTTACTTTTTGTCGCTAATGAAGAAATTAAAAGCGACTCTATCAATTCACTACGGCTCACATTTTGAGCGTTAGCTAATTGCTCTAGTTGTTCGAATAAACTGTGATGGACTTTAAACTCTACGCGTTTTAAACCTTTATTTTTATCACGTTTAACTTGATTTCGTTTGTTGATTTTTATTTGTACGCTACGCGAGTTAGGGTTCGTTTTTGGACGACCTGGGCGTTTTTCATCGTTAAATAAATCAATGGTTGTAAAATCTGCTATTTCTTTGGCCATCAGTTATCCAACACCCTGACTTTCCCAGATAAACTGAATAATGCCTTTTGCAATAAACCCTGCGCAGCCCAAGAATAAAACAAAGTAAACCACTAATTTTCCCATTTTAGGAATATCATTTTTATTCATTACATCATGAATAGAAAGGCCAATAAAACCAAAGATAAAAAGAAAAAATAAATTAAGACCAATTGTCTCAATAAGTTCTAAATGTTCTGCTAACATAATGATTAATTATTCTTAGTAAGCTTCTTTACACAAGGCCGCAAAAACATGAGGCCAAAAAATTGGCGACATTATAGCATATCATTGAAACCATACCATTAGCATTTTCAGCTAAAAAGTAATTACTCATGATTAAAATTAATAATGTCACTTTAATAGATAATTTTAGATCTTAATTAAGAATTTTATTTCCGAAGATTTATTTTTCACTTGCGGACTATCACTTAGGGTGTCTTTATAAAATCAGTCACAATTTTATTAAACGCGATAGTTTTTTCTGCATGTAGCCAATGGCCAGCACCCTGAATTATCTTTGCTTTGCTATTAGGCAAAAGTGCTGAGATTGTATTTTTGTGTTCTGGTAATATGTAATCCGAAGCACCACCTTTAATAAATAAAGTTTCGCCTGAGTAAGGTGTTTTATTGCTAGGTAATTTATTACCTTCCATTATTTGCGGGTAGCATAAACTAATATCAGCAAGGCTACATTTAAAAGCAAACTTACCTTGTTCATTTAAGGCTAAATTACGTAATAAAAATTGTCTAACACCAATATTATCAACATAAGGTGCTAATTGTTCATCGGCGTCTTTACGCTTACTCACTTTTGATAAATCAATTGATTGTAAACCTTCGATAATTTTTAGGTGATGTGCGGGGTAGTTAACGGGTGCAATATCAGCAACAATAAGTTTAGTAATACGATCGGGGTACTCTAGGGCGATTTGAATAGCAATTTTTCCACCCATTGAATGACCTAATAAAATACAAGTCTCTATTTTTAAGTGATCTAATAGATTTATTACATCTTGTGCTAATTCAGGGTATTCCATAGATTTTTCATGAAATGAGTCGCCATGGTTTCTTACATCAACACTGGTCACACAATATTGCTCAGACAATGGCTTAGCTACCATATTTAAATTTTCTAAAGTGCCAAATAAGCCATGAATGAGTACTATATTCTCACTGCTGCCTATTTGTTTGTAATTGAGTAATTTCGCTGTTTCTATCATTAAATTGTTATGCTATCTGTGTAGTTATGGTTAACATTGTCCTGTTTTTAACTGCTATTTGCAATTTATACCCTACAAACTAGTTAATTGATTTATACCAATCTGATTA
>NZ_JAHKPR010000089.1:12475-18771 GCF_018860585.1 Colwellia sp. E2M01 | reverse complement strand
TTGTAGCGCTAAACCAGTTTTAGAGTTCAAATCTCTATCTCACCGCCACATTCAGAAAAGCCCGTTACGTTTTTAACGGGCTTTTTGCTTTTATAGTAAATGTAAAACCCGAAAGGGTTTGTAGCGCTAAACCAATCTTAGAGTTCAAATCTCTATCTCACCGCCACATTCTAAGAAACAGTAACTTTAACGAGTCACGGTTTTTTGGCCAAGTTGTTTGACCCCTTCAGCTATCTCTTTTTTATGTTAATTTTTTGTTGTAATGCTCTGTAATATTAATCAAATATTAACCATGTTAGATTTATTTTTTTGGATAAGAGTTAGGGGCTTTTTACCTAAGTTATTATAAGTATTACAAAAAAACCACTTTTACGGAAATAATATATAAGGCGTTAATTTTATGGAACTTACAATACACCCCTCTGTTGGAATATCTCGATTAGGTAACTCCTCTGAGTCTTTTTGTCTTTCACCCGAGGGAATTGGTCAACTCCCTTATGAAGCGGATGCTAATGGTAATAAACTGGGACCTATCATCGAGTTTAAGGACGAAAAAGGTCAAATTAAACGGCAGGGCCAAGTTTTCAAGCTGTATCAGCAAGATGGCGTAGAATTAACGCTTGATACTGCTCATGTTAAAGCAATTAACTGGACTGTTCACTTAGCCAATAAAAAAGCCGCATGGTACCAATACAATGAACTTGAAGGTAACTTGCTCTATGGTAAGGAAAATAGTTACGCTAATCAAAAAACACCATTACGTAATGCAACTAAGAAGACCTATGAAGAACGACAAAAACTAATTGTTGATCCGGGACCGCGAGAAATTAGCGGTTCACAACAGTCAGTGGGCTTTGACCAATGTACTCCTCCAGTACCCGCTAATTATCCTATATCTTATCCTAATGACAAAGTTACTTCTGGCAATGCAATATTAACATTGGGTGATCTAAAAACAGATGATCAAGGCCGTCTAATTGTGCTAGGTGGTTATGGTCATGCGGGAGGTGATGAGCCATTAATTAGTTATGGTGGATCAGATACTTGGCATGATGATATTGCCGACGGGCCGGTTTATTGTACGGTTGAATTTGATGATGGCCGAGATCCAGTGTCGTTACAAGCCTGGGTTGTGGTCGGCTCTCCTGATTTTGCACCCGAAATTGTGAATATTTCGAACCTTAGTGATAGTATGTTTGACGTAGCTGTTCGAAATTTTAATTTAGTTCCTGATATGTGTTTTGATGGGAAATATAACGAAGATTATAAAGCTAATTATCAAAGAGATATATTACCTATTGTCAAGAGATTCAGTCGTTATCAATGGGTTGCTAATGTTCAATCAATGGCTGCGTTTAGTGCAAATACATTTGATTATACCGACAACAGCGAGCAAAACAGAGCTAACCGTGAAAATTATTGTGCTTACTTCAGAGAGCCTGACGATAAGTCTAACCCGTCACCTCTGCAGCCCCAACAGATATTATTTAGGAATGATTTTCCAAAGATGCCATTAAATTCTGGCAGTAACTCGGTGAGTAACCAAACGATTGAGAAATTTGATGCTCTGAGCCAAACCCAACAGTTTTTACTCGGCCAATGGGCTAAAGGTCACTTTGAGTCAACGGAAATTTTTGAACTTTACAATGTTAACCCGCTAGACCAAGGAAGTGTTGGTAACTGTGTCGGTTTACCAATGTGTCCAGGGATTGAAGTTACTTGGAGTTTACAAAATCCAGCTATTTATTCTGCTCCTTATACAATATCAGATCAAAAGGGCCAAAATGGTTATAGTAATACAGGGCTATCTCCTTCACGTGACGAATGTGAAGGCGGTGGTTGCGAGCCTGGCGATTTAACCAAACGTATGGCGTGTCCTTGGCAAGCCGACTTCTTTCAATGTACCGTTCAAAACATCAACTTTACTAACCCAGAGAAAAATAAAATTAGTGGTCAACCCTTACCGCCAACTTATTATTCTTATTGGTGGCCGCCTCAAAGTCCGTGGGATGTTCTTGCCGGGGAAACAACTGTAGTTGGGCAAGCCGATTCGCATTTATCTGCAGGCGAACAAGTTAATTATCAAAGAGGAATTAATAGTTTTGTACAAATGGTAGAACATTGGTCAGCATTAGCATTTATTCGTGACCAAAACGCGCAAGATGCAGATTATCCATACTTCACAGAGACAGAGCGTAATAATGTATTGTTCTCTTATAAAGAAGTATCGACAGGCGAGTTTACCGGTAACCCTGAGGATAATGGTACAAGTATTCCGGTTTTTTATATTGAGTCTCAAACTGATAAAGTTAAAGCTCGAGGGCATCGCGCCGCATTAATGGTAGAAGCGATGGAAAGCAAAGCATTTAAAGCGATTAAAGTTGCCTATAATCATTCTCAACCACCTCGTTCTGGTCGTAGAGTTAGGAGATAACAAAAAATGGTTTCATCAACAATGGATACTGATGTGGCCATATTTGGCGCAGGCCCCGCAGGGGCTTGCACTGCTTTGAGCCTACTCAATTATACCGATTTGGACATCACCTTGATTGAACAATCTGACCTTAATAGGGAACGAATTGGTGAACACGTCACGGAAAGTATTTTTGATTTTATTGATTACCTAAAAATTGATGCCGAAGCCTTTGGTAACGACTGTTTTATTCCTAGCTTTGGTAGTACCTCTTATTGGGGATCAGATCTACCAGGAATTCGTAATTCAGTGTTCACAACACAGCAATCTACTTTTCAATTAAACCGAGAACTTTTTGATTTTCAGTTGCTGGAGAATATTGCAGACCGTAATGGTAAGGTAATACCTCGTACCCATTGCAAAAAAATAAGCAAGTTAGAAGATAACCGTTGGGAATTGAAATTATCTCATCCAACCCAAGGGGAATTTACTTTACGATCTCGTTTTATTGTTGATGCTAGCGGTCGTAATGCTAACATTAGCCGGCAACTTGGGCTAGGTAGCAAAAAAGTGGATGATTTGATGGCAGTAGGTCGCTTCTTTCAATGCACCAATGAGCAACAAAGAAAGCAGGAATATTTGATTGAAAGCACAGAACATGGATGGTGGTATGGTGCTTTGTTGCCAGGTAATCAATACAGTGTTTGCTTTTTTTCAGATGCGGATATAATCGCTGACCTTAAGTTAAATCAGCAAAGCCATTTTAATGCTTTGTTGGCCAAAACCAAACATATTAGAAAGCTAGTGGTAGGAACTAAAGTAATATCACCAAACCCTTGGGTGCGTAAAGCATACAGTCAAAATAATGCATTTGAAAGTTTGCCTAATTTCCTTGCAATCGGCGACGCTGCTTGTGCCTTTGATCCAATTTCATCTTTGGGTATTGGCTTTGCTTTATCATCGGGTTGTCATGCCGCTAAACTTATTGACGCGAATCTAAGTGAACCTAAGAATGATCAAGCACAACTTATCAATCAATTTCAAACTGATTTGCATAACCAATTTGATCATTATCTAACGCTTAGGCAGCAGATTTATCAACAAGAGAACCGTTGGAATGAAGCACCATTCTGGCTACGAAGACAATCCAATCATTAACTTTAGCTAAAGGGTAAGTATGCTATTAACCAAAAAACAATATTTACGCAAAGTTACACCTGCTATATTTACGGATAAATGGTTTTCTAAGTGAAGAATTTAAACCAGTCGCATTTCTCTTGCCAGATTCTAAGGAACTACATTATGCTATTGGCACAGAGAAAAATCCTAGCCCAAGAAGCTATTGTTTCCTTATCGGTTTAGTCGCGAATATAGCGCAGTTCATATTGTGCGGAGTTGCCTTAACTTAATAAATTAATCCAATAAGCCCACATAATATTGTGGGTTGTACCCAGTGTTCATCTTTGATTACCGCGTTATAAATTTATATTTTTTAGTTCAAGCTTAAATTAAAATTCGTTACGATATTAAATGAGATAATTTCGTCATAGAAATGTAAGTTATTTTTGTTAACCTTGTATTTAAGTTATCTTTGTTTTTATAAAATAAAAGCATTGATAATTAGCGTATGTTGTTATTCATAAATTTAATTTATTAGCTCATTAGGGAACTTATGTATCATTCAGCCTTGTTAAAAAATACCTCCTTCATAAACGGTAAATGGATATCAAGCAGTAATTCCTTTGACGTTATAAATCCTTTCAATAATCAAATTGTTGCAAAAGTAGCGGATGCTAATGCTAATAACGCAGAGCAAGCGGTAATTGCAGCAAAAAACGCATTAAAAACATGGTCAGCAAAATCAGCGCATGATCGCGCAATGATATTAAAAAAATGGTTTACGCTGATCATGGAAAACCAAGACGAATTAGCGACTATTTTAACGTTAGAGCAGGGTAAACCTCTAGCTGAAGCCAAAGGTGAAATAGCGTATGGTGCATCATTTATAGAATGGTTCGCCGAAGAAGGCAAACGCGTTTATGGTGATACTATTCAGGCGCCAAGTAGTGATAAACGTATTGTTGTTATTAAACAACCCGTTGGTGTTGTTGCGGCAATTACCCCGTGGAATTTTCCTAATGCAATGATTGCCCGCAAGGCTGCTGCAGCTTTAGCCGCCGGTTGCACCTTTGTAGTAAAGCCAGCAACGCTTACCCCCTTATCGGCTTTGGCTCTAGCCGAATTATCAGTACAAGCAGGCATACCAGCAGGGGTGTTTAATGTTGTTGTTGGTACTGATTCTCAACAAATGGGTGAAGTATTAACAACCCATAAGAGTATTGCTAAGTTTACTTTTACTGGCTCTACCGCGATTGGAAAAATTTTACTAAACCAATGCGCTTCAACAGTGAAAAAAGTTTCAATGGAACTTGGTGGTAATGCGCCATTTATTGTTTTTGATGATGCTGATATTGATGCCGCGGTAAAATCAGCGGTAACCTCTAAGTTTCGTAATGCCGGACAGACCTGTGTCTGTACCAATCGAATTTTAGTGCAATCGAGCATATTAGAAGAATTTACCACTAAATTTGTCAGCGCAGTGCAGTCATTAAAATTAGGTAGCGGCCTAGAAGAAAACATCAGTGTCGGGCCAATGATCACTAAATCGGCAACAACGGATGTAAAAAAATTGGTTATTGATTCTATAACTGCTGGAGCCGAGCTATTAACCGGAGGTGACTCTGAGTTGGGTAGTAATTTTTATCAAGCAACGGTATTGGCTAATGTGACCAATGATATGCCTATTGCCGCTAATGAAGTGTTTGGCCCAGTAGCGCCGATTATTGCCTTTAATACCGAGCAAGAAGCAATAGAAGTTGCCAATGATACCGAGTATGGCTTAGCCGCTTATTTTTATGCTCGTGATATTGGCCGAGTTTGGCGAGTAGCAGAAGCGCTAGAGTTTGGTATGGTTGGGATTAACGATAGTGCTATTTCTAACGCCGCCGCACCTTTTGGTGGTATTAAACAATCAGGTAATGGTAGAGAGGGCTCTAAATATGGACTTGATGATTACATGGAAATTAAATATTTAAGTATGGGAGGAATTTAATATAGTAACCAGCAGGTGAATAAATAATTGAATAAATTTACTTTATTAATTCCGTTAAACATTTGAGGTGTAGTTAGTTTATATTCTAAAATACGATTAAGACGATAAAGTTCAAGAATATTTTGATTGAAATCAGTCTTATTAATTATTGCACTAATTTTTATCTAAAAAAAATGATATGATTCGTTTAATTATTTAACAGAGCAAAAATAAGGGAAAAAAAGAAATGCGAATTAAATTAACACAAGAAATAAAATGCGGTCCTGATACTTGTTCAGTCGGTGAAGAATATGAGGCAGTTTTAATATTACCTCGTTCAACTACCGTTGAATTTGAAGTGCAATCAGGCAGAAAAGTTAGAGCTTTCAACTACGAATATACAAAAGTAGAAGTAGAAGCTGACGCATAATTAATACTTAATTGTATTTATTTTATGCTATATACCGAACGGGTTAATTTATTATATTAGTTATTTTAATAATTATTTTTCAATAAATTAACCCGTTTGGTATTTTAACTCTAAAGATAATTTTTGTATTGCTGCCACGATAAACTCCCTGCAACTTTTAGCTAATCAATATTCATCGTAAACCATCCTGTAAAGACCCGCTTTAAATAAGTGATTGCCTTGCTCTCATTTGCGTAAACTAATATAATGCGTTTTTTTTAAATACTTGTTATTTAACTGAAGTTTAGGATAGTTAGATTCTCTAACTATCGACGTTAACAATGTATTAAACTAATTAACAAATATAAAACGAAAAGCCCGTT
>NZ_JAHKPR010000089.1:0-12445 GCF_018860585.1 Colwellia sp. E2M01 | reverse complement strand
AACGGGCTTTTCGTTTTATCGTATTAAAAAGTTAACTGTTAATGGCCGTTAATTTATGGCATATAGCCAAGTGAATTATAATAATTAAGGATTTGTGCGGTTTTCAGCACAGAATAAGTGGACATGATTAAACTGCAATTTAATAAAAACTTTAAACAAAGTTACACATCGAAGCGTATTGCCTTAGCGGTATCATTGTCGACAATATTTTTATTACCTACTTTATTGTCAAATCAGGCCATTGCTGAAACTACAGATTCTATTGCTACATCAACAGATGGAACAGCAACAAAGCAAACGTCGGTTACATTAACGCCGGCCGTAAATGCTGAAAACCTTGATGATATTTATCGAGAGCATGCCACCAATACTCGTTGGGAAAATGTAACGATAACCCCAAGCTTCTATGATTCACCTTATCAAGTATCATTATTTTCAGCTGAAAATGGTGAAAACCAAGCCAGACTTTGGTCGCAAACTAAAGCGGTTTTTGGTTATGGTTTTGGTGTTATAGGTATGATCGCGTTATTACCTGAAGATATCTCTAATTGGGATTCTGAAGAAAGCCTTTTTAGTAAATGGTCTGATAACGTACAAGATGGTCCCGTTTGGGATCGTGATACAGGAATGCTCAACCTCATTGGTCATCCTTATTTTGGTGGCGCGTATTATCAGGTAGCGCGTAAATCAGGTTATAGACAATGGGATTCATTTGTTTATTCTGCCTTAATGTCTACTTTCTATTGGGAATACGGTATTGAATCTTTTGCTGAAATACCTTCAGTGCAAGATTTAGTGATCACTCCTGTACTAGGTTGGGCTTATGGTGAATGGGCATTTAATACTGAAATGTCGTTAAGAGAGAGTGGCGGAGAAATTTGGGGATCCAGCATGCTGGGTAATACCGCATTATTTTTCCTCGATCCTGTTGATTACATGAGTGCGGGAATTAATAATATTTTTGGTAAACAAATTATTATTGCCGGTACTGGTTACGTTGGTGTTAAAGAAATACCGTATGGTGATGAAGGGCAAACAGATAATCAAGTTAGTTTAAACGTATCATTTCAATTAGGTGACGGTAACACCCTATCTTCTGCTAGTGCAACTAAAAGTGCTTATCGTAAATCCGATCCTGTTGACACGGGTATTATCGGTTTAAGTTATGGCGCAGGTACTACTCAACTTGATAGTTTATGGGGAGTAGAAGGGGGAATTACCAAAGAATATAGCTTAGGTTTATATTTCTCACCTCAATTTTCTAGCAGAGTAAGTTATTCTAAAGGTTTGTTTTTAAACGAAGCAAATAACAAAGAAGAAACTTATGAAACTTTCAGCTTAGACAGCCAATACTATTTTAATAGTGAGGGCGATTTTAGACCTTACTTAACTGCTGGTTTTGGTGATGTGCTTTGGAAAAAAGAAGATGAGAGCGCTAAATTTCAAGTCAATGCAGGAGCTGGTTTACATTATAAAATAACTAATAACTTTGCCCTACAATTAGATGGCCGTTCGTATTACAGTCCTAATGTTGAGGCGTCTGATAATAACGCAACATTACGCTTAATCTACTTTTTAGGAAAAGGTCAAAGAAATTAATTTCACGACTCGATCTACACTATAATAAAATCCGCCTATATTCTTTATAAGCAGCTAAATATCCTAGAAATAGCGTTATACAGGAACGCTATTTCTCCCTTACTATTTACTTTATCTATACTCAATCTATAGCCATCAAGATAACCAGCGAGGTAGTCTTTAGCAGATTATTAATTATTTCTGCTAATACTAAGGCACTAACTTACCAATAATAGCTACAGGTTGTTTAAATTGTAATCAAATATGAATGTTGTTTTAACTTATTGGCGATATATAGTTATTTATCATAGGCTGAAAGTATACCAAATATTTGTTAGTAACTTTCTCATGACCGCAGCACTACAATGCGGAATTAAATGCGGAATTAAATATTTTTAACTTATTAAATTAACTGGTTTATAAATAGCCTTTGGAGTGGTGATGAATATTAAGTTATACATCCTTATCATTTGTTTGCCCTTATTTAGCGCCTGTCAAAATTACCAGACTCTAGTGTTAGCAAAAACTCCTCATAACCAAAACTTATACTTAGATAATCAGTTTTATAGCGCAGACGTTATCGCTATAGAAAATGAGCAGGAAATCTTTGCATTAAATGATGAAATGCGTCATATGGTTAGTACTAAATTAATTAGAAGTTTACCAGCCGAAGAAAAGTCACTTATTTTACTTGAACACCTATTTAATGAGGAAAATATCGCATTAACTTACGATGGAAACGCTAACTTAACCGCTTCCCAGGCTTATCAGAAAAAAAGAGCGAATTGTATGTCACTAACACTTATGGCTTACGCACTTGCCAAAGCGGCTGGTATGAAGGTTAAGTTTAGGGAAGTTGATGTACCAGAATACTGGATACAAAATGGTCAATATAATTATATTGCTGGACATGTAAACCTGTTAATAGAAGATGATAATACACCTAAAAGTAGAACCAAAAACAAAACTATGTATCGAGAGGCTGCAACTCAAATAGACTTTGATCCTTTTATTGCCAAAAAGCAATTTCCTGAGCATACCATTAATAAAAGCCGACTTTTAGCCATGTTTTATAATAATAAAGGAGCAGAAGCATTAGTAAATAATAGTACCTCTAGAGCTTATAAGTATTTTAAAGAAGCGACTATCGCAGATGTTACCTTTTCATCTGCGTGGGGAAATTTGGCTATTTTATATAAATTGTCAGGACATTTAGACACTGCGGAATACGCGTATATTAAGGCAATTAATTTACAACATAACAATCTTAATGCATTAAGTAATTTAGCTTTATTACTTAATGAACAAAGCCGATTTGAAGAGGCACAGCCAATCGAAGAATATATTTATAAATTGCGAGTAGTAAATCCTTATTACCACGCATCATTGGGGGCAAAAGCATTATTAGAGAAATCATATAAAAAAGCTGTTCTGTACTACAAAAAAGCACTTGAAATTGATGGAGAACAGCACGAATTCTACTTTGGTTTAGCAAAAGCATACTATCGACAAGGCGAATTAACTTTAGCTAAACATGCTATGAAAAAAGCGGTTGGGGTTACCCAGGTGAAAAAAACAAAAAAACAATATATAGCTAAACTAAATCTTATTAATACCTATTAGTTATAGTTAATGTTAACTAACAGGTATTTAAATTACTTACAGTGAATATTTATCACTTTAGTTAAGCGGTCAATAGCTTCGCTTAGTTGCTCGGCATTGGCATTGGTAAAGTTTAAACGTAATGCTGGTTTAACGTTTTCACGTTGTTGATAAAACACTGAGCTAGGTACAACCGCAACGCCGTGTTCAAGTGCTGTTTGTGCTAATGCGTCTACATCGCAATCTGGTAAAGACAACCAAATAAACATTCCACCATTTACCGGGTTTAACGTACAAGCGGCCGGAAGCTTTAAAGCAATATTATCAAGTAGTGCTTGATACCTTTCACTGTATAAACCACGTAACACTTCAAGATGTTGCTCAAAACCATCATGTTGTAATAAGTCTAATAACACTGCTTGCATTGGTATACTAGAATGCAGATCTGCTGCTTGTTTTACTTTATTTAATGGCGCAACCCAATCACTTCTACCTGTTACTAAACCAAGTCTTATACCTGGTGTGGCAATTTTAGAAAATGAGCGTAATACCAAAGAATTATCAGGGCAAAAACTTGATACTAAAGGTAAGAACTCGCCTTTAAATCTTAATTCGCGATAAGGAACATCTTCAATAAAAGCAACATTGTATTGTTGACATAGTTGCGCAACTTTTTGACGAACCTGTAAAGACCAACAAACACCTGTTGGGTTATGAAAGTCAGGAACGGCATAAAATAGGGTAATATCTTTTGTTGCAAAACACGCTTCTAATTGTTCTAAATCAGGGCCATCGGCACGTTGTGAAATACTTTCAATGTTGGCTTGAACAAGACCAAATACCTGAATAGCACCTAAATAACTTGGCGCCTCCATAACAATATTATCACCCGGATTAATAAATGAGCGAGCGATCAGATCTAAACCTTGTTGCGAGCCCGTACAAATAATACTGTCGTGTGATGCTGGTAACTGATAATACGTTCTAAAATGTTCAAGCAGTGGCGTATAACCCGCAGTATTTCCATATTGAAATAACTGGGTTCTATTAGGTAAATCAGTTAACGACTTAGCCATTAATGGTAACGGAAACGTTGCCGCATCAGGTAAACCTCCAGCTAAGGAGATAACTCCTGGCGCACTGGCGGCATCTAATATCTCACGGATATAAGAGGGTTGAATTTCTTGTAAAGATTTAGCTAATTTCATGATAATACGTCACTCATTTTTTGATGCTGCAAGACTACGTTAACTTGTAATGTCTTTCTTGTCCGTTTATGCTGTTGTAACTGTCCATTTATGCTTTTTAAGGTGTTTTATGCCTGATATTCATACTAGCCAACAAATTTCACGAATTAATGATGTGCTCTATTATATTCATCAAGATATTAGTAAAGAGTTATTAGCTAAAGAGCTAGCTGGTATTGCTGCCTATTCAGAGCAACATTTTCATCGATTATTTAAGTCGGTTGTTGGTGAGGCAGTGCATCATTATATTCGACGTGCTCGCATGGAATTTGCGGCAAATCAATTAATGTTTGATACCCAATCTTCAGTGTTAGACATTGCCGCTAAATCGGGTTTTTCATCAGTATCGTCATTTAGTCGCGCTTTTAAATCTATGTTTGATAGATCTCCAGGCCAATGGCGAATTAGTGAGCGTCAGCACAAAAATAAACCTTTTTTAGATGACAAAGAAATTGCTGCTTGTTACGAACGTTTGCATAATATGCCGGTACCTAAATGCAACATAATAAAATTACCCAAACGTCATGTCGCGTATGTAAGGCATCAAGGTTACGGACGCTCAATCGCTAATGCATGGCAAACGTTAACTACTTGGGCTATTTTACAAGGACGCGATTATTCACAACAATTTGGTGTGCATCATTCAAACCCTGCTTGGGTAGATTTGAAACAATGTCGTTATGTGGCATGTATTGCTATTGATTCACCTATTTTATGCCGTGGTGTGGTGAACAGTATGACTATACCAGGAGGATTACATGCAGTGTTTAAACTACAAGGTAAATATGGTGAATTATTACCGCAATTGAATAATATTTTAGAGCATTGGTTACCTAAATCAGGCTATAAAATGTTATCAACACCAGCCTATGTTCATTACAGAAAAAATCAGTTTTTAGCTGAAAATGAGCAATTTGAATTAGAATTTTGTTTACCTATAACCTTGTTTAATTAGGTTATTTTAGTTTAAGAGTTAATTAGTAGTTTCACTTTATAAATTAACTCTCAAAAAGTAAATGATACACTTAACTCCCTTGAATAATGCAGCGTTAGTACCAAGATCTTAGCTTACAGACTTACTTAACTATACCTCCCCAGAACATTTAGTTATTTTAATGACACCAACCTAAGGCCTTGCCATGATTGTATTACTTCCTATTGTTATTGGTTTGAGTATCATTATTTATTTAATGAGTAAGCCATATTTACTTGAGCATAAACGCAACAACATTAAAAAGTTACCGTTTAAAAAGGAATGGCGAAAAATAATTCAAAAGCGTATGCCTTATTTTAAACAGATGCCAACAGATCTTCAGTTACAATTAAAGCAACATATTCAAGTATTTATTGCTGAAAAAGAGTTTGTTGGTTGTAATGGTGTTGAGATAACCGATGAGATTAAGATTACCATTGCTGCGCAAGCCTGTTTATTGCTGTTGAATCGAAAAACCAATTATTACCCTAAATTAAAAACTATTTTAATTTATCCTGGTGCTTTTACTAAAGTACAAAACCAACAAGCTGTTGATGGTACTCAACAAACTAAAAGAATTAATTTATCTGGAGAGTCATGGGATTTTGGTAAAGTGGTCTTATCATGGCAAGATAGCGTTCATGGTGCTGAGTTACCGCATGATGGACACAATGTGGTTATTCATGAGTTTGCGCATCAACTCGATCAAGAAAATGGCCGAGCAAATGGCGCTCCAACTTTAGGTAAAGAACAAAACTATCAATCTTGGTCTGATACCTTTTCAAAGCAATTTAAATTACTGCAAAGACAAGCGGCTGCCAATATACCATCACTGTTTGATTATTATGGAGCAACTAATCCGGCAGAATTTTTTGCGGTGGTAAGTGAAGTCTTTTTTGAAAAGTCAGAGCAGTTTGCCAAAGAGCATCCTGAGCTTTACCAACAATTAACAGGCTATTATAAAGTTGATCCTATTCATTGGTAATAAGGTTTAAGTTAGAGTAAAAGTTAAAACCGCTGTAAATAACTATCTAAAGAGTAATAACGTTTTAAATGATGTATAACCGAAAGAAAAACCCAAAACCGCAGGTAATATCTTATGATCGAGTAAAGTCTTATATGATTTGGCTCATAGAGAGATATGGCGACTATTCAGCGAAAGCTTTACTGCAAAAAGCCAATGTATTATTTAAAGATGATACTCAATTTAATGAACCGGCATTAAGCTATTTAATTGAGCACGGCATAGTTGATGATAGCCGTTATGCGCAACGTCTAACGCAAAGCTTGTCTGAAAAAAATATTGGTGTAAATAAAATTAAAGAAAAGCTATTCACTAAAGGTTTCTCTTCGCAAGTAATTAATGAATGTATAGCTACGATTGAAACCACTGATGATGATTATTTTGATAAAGCCTTAATACTCAAAATACGGAAATTTGGTGAAGCGCCAATAGAAGATATCAAACTGAAACAAAAAGCTTTACGACATCTTATATCTAAAGGCTTTTCTTATGCTATCGCTAATAAAGTTGTCGGCTATTCAACCGAAGATTATTGATTTAGCTATTTTAAGTAAAGCTTAGGTTATTATACCCATTACCATTCAAAGTGCTCGATTTCAGTGGGAATAACCATTCCTTCATCACAGTGCCTTGAATTGAAATCGCTCAAGCGCTCTGAAACATGCATATTGAATGGTAACGGGTATATATTAATTAACAGGGTAACTGTTTATTTATACAGATTAAAAAGTATGGTATTTTAAATAACTACAAACTGTAAATAACAACATGAATTTTTGATGAAGCCATATTACTTATTACAAAACAGTAAATTATCACAAAGCAGCAAAACACTTACACAAGATCACAGTTAATATGTCGACTATTTTACATCGCAATTTTTGGGGAAAATGGTTTGGTAAAGCTAAAAGCATCACTATATCTGCAACGGGCATCAGCTTGGTGGATATTGATAACAATGCGAAACAGTACTCTATCAATCAGTTAACTGACTTTCCAACGATTGAAGCTGCAGCGTTGAGCAAAAGCCTTGTTATTCGCAGCCGCACCGACACCGCACTAACAACGTCAGAACCCACATTGAACGGCTCTCATAAAAGTAAAACATCTAAAATATGGGGTATTAACAAACATAGCGTTAACTTATTCGATAATGAGGCGAAAAAACCACTATATGCGGCTATTAGTAAAAATATAGAGCAACATGCCGATGCTTTTCATAAAGAGGCTATTTCTCAATATTTACGTGACTCTTCTGTTATTTCATTGCAGCAATCTATTACGCCTTTTCTGGAAAATTACCGTAAATCGAAAACGGTTTGGCAAGGTATTTTAACTAAACAACAGTTATCTAAAATTGATGTAATTTCAAGAATGCCTGCCATTACTGATGTTAAAAGCTATCGACAATCCTATGAAAAAAAAGTTTTGCAAAAATATAGTGACTTTTTTGATGACATAGAATCAAATCCACTGACACAAGAGCAACGCCTCGCCGTAATTAGAAATAATGACAAAAACCTTATTTTAGCAGCAGCCGGTACAGGTAAAACCTCAGTGATGGTTGCTAAAGCGTTGCATTTAATTATTCATAACAAAGTACCAGCACACAAGGTGCTAATTCTTGCCTACAATAATGCCGCCGCGAATGAACTTAAAGAGCGTATTGAAAAAAGAAAATCGGCATTGGGTTTACGTTATGACTCACCGCAAGTACTGACTTTTCATGCACTTGGTTTACAAATACTTAATGCAGTAAATGACAATACTCGCGTATCTGAATTAGCGCTTGATTCAAGTAAATTAACACAATGGCTTGCTGATTGGCTGGTTACTTATTTAACTGAGCAAGGTGAAAACACAATAAAAATGCAATTTTTTATCTTGTTAGCACATCAAGTTATTGCATCTTTTTCGTTAAATAAACATAGTAATTATAAAGCGAAAATATCTGAAATAGAGCAATTAGTACAAAAGGATGGTCTTGCTATCAACTTTGTTGGCCAAGTACTTATCATCCTAAGAACGTCAGGGCTTTTAACGGAAATGAGTAAAAGCTATGTTAAATATTTACAAGCGATACTTATTGAAAAGATTAACAAAACAGAAATTGAAAGCAGACTAACAGATAGAATAAAAGAGAGTAGCAAGGGCGAATATTTAAGTAAAATTAACATTAGCGAGCTAGCTGAATTTCTCAATGTTATGGCACAAGATTATGTTATGGAGTTAAAAAAGCAAGATACAATTGATTTCGACGACATGGTTCATAACGCTTGTTCGCACGTTAAAAGTGGAAGTTTTATACCGTTATGGAGCGATATTCTAGTTGATGAATTTCAAGATATTTCATCGGCGCGTATGCACTTGTTAAATGAAATAATTAATCAAGGGCCAAATCCTAAACTCACCGTTGTAGGTGATGACTGGCAATCAATCTATCGTTTTTCTGGAGGGCAACTTTTATTAATTACCCAATTTGAAAAATATTTAGGTAGCCATAGTTTAACAACACTGCAAAAAACCTTTAGATATAACAACAGTATAGCTGACACTGCAGGGCAATTTATTATGAAAAACCCTGAACAATATACTAAAAATATAGATAGCCATCATAAGGTTGCACAATCACAGGTGTTTTTAACTGGCAGTGATTTTGACAATATAGGTATGCGCGTTTGGCAAATTGTTAAACGCATTATTGCTCATGACCCAACGGCTAATATTGCCATTTTAGCACGTTACCGTTATCTACTTGCTAATGCAAAAACAGTACTAGATCCTATGGTTAATAATGGTACTAAACAGCAAAATAAACATAACATTCACTACTGGACATTCCACAGTGCTAAAGGCTTAGAAGCAGATTTCTGTATCATTGTTGGTCTTTTTCATGGCAGTACAGGATTTCCGAGTATTAATAAAGACGATCATATATTAGAGGCATTATTGCCAAGCCGCGATGGTTTTAAACATTCAGAAGAACGACGATTATTTTATGTTGCGTTAACTAGAGCTAAGCATAAAGCCTACCTAATTGCAGATCCTAACAAGCCTTCAGCCTTTGTTGAAGAATTATTAGCGCCGAGTTACGGTTTACAGCTAATGTCGAACGAGTTTGATGAATTAAGAAATAAACTTTATTTATCAATCACCTAAATTAAGCAGTCATGATAAAAGAAGAGGAATAAATTGTGATTTCTAAAAAAGTAAGAGAATTATTTGTATCGCTTATGGAAGCGAGTGATAGCGCGGCTGTTTATTATGATGTTGAAACAGAGCAATACACAGGTTACTTTAACGCCGCTGTCGTTGATAAATATATTGATTTAGGCGCGTTAGAATTAGTTGAGAAGCAGGGCGATGAAGTCACAATTTTACTGAATAATCGAGATGATTTTTTAAGCTCCTTTGCGGCAGGTATTCGCGAAGCTGCGAATGGTAATGATCAATCCTACGCCGATTATAATGCTAATCCGTTTGCTTTTTCAGTTGGCTTTGAACATTTTCATCAATTAGCGAAAAAGAAACGTCCGAATCCTGATTATATCTGTCACGGCATTGAGAGCCCAAAAACGGGGTTAGTTCATCAGCAATAGTTTTGTACATAAGTTATAGAGTTATGCCACTATAAGCGTCGATAATGTTTTGTATACGGTTAATATCATGATCGTTATTTTCTTGCTTACCATGTTGTAAACCCTGTTGAATACGTGAGTAATGATTAAGTGTTTTTTGCCGATATTTTTGTGCTATTTCAGTTTGCTGCGTGGACGTTGAAAGCCATAACTTATCACCCACAGGGTTAATTCTAGTGGGATTTTTTATTAACTGAGATGCAGAAGAAACGTACAGTATTTCATAAAAACGCTGGTTGTCTTCAATAAGTACTTCATCGTTTAAACTAAAATTAAGTTCGATTAATTTCTCACGCAATGGGTACTGGTGATGTACCGGACAAAGTAAGTAATCAAGATTTAACTGATTGTATTTATTGCTATATTTTCTATTTAATTGTTCAATAAATTTAATCATTAAATCGCCACCAACACCGGCAATAATTACTAAGTGCTTACCCTCATAATCATGCAACGGAAGCTGTGCAACATCAATACAATGTGTTTGCCAATAAGGATTTATATTTTGGGTATGATCAAAATTATCGCTTTTCAATGTATCGTAAAAACGATGCAGTTTATCGTTAATATTGTCCATAAGTGCAGGCACAATATCAACAAAGTGAACTTTACTATGACTAATAAAATCACTTTTTGAACTTGATGAAGCATTAAGTTTTACTTGATGGGATAATAAAGAAAAGCCAAGTAAACCATGATCACAACAACAATCCCAGATGTGCTGATAACTGTTGATTTCTGCTCTAAAGCTAGCATGTACTAATTGTTCAATTTGTTGTAATCGTTTACTTAATTTCAAAATGTTCTCATATTAGTAGATACTTAAAAGCTAAATAAGCAGGGCACTTAACACCTAATCATAAGTATTTTTAGTGATTATCAGATGATTTAATAGAGTAAAATTCTAATCAACTTTACGTCTTTTACCACTCTCTGCACGTTTTTTGTTTTCACTTTGTACATAAACGGTATCTGTGGTTGCCATACTTGCATGACCAAGATCTTCAGAAATATCTTTAAGAGGGCGCCCACGTTCAATTTCCATACTTGCGCCAGTGTGTCTAAGCCAATGGGCAGACGCTTCTTTAAGTTTTAATGCTTTATTTGGACCTTCAGAAATTCGCATATTTTCATAAGCTTGATCGAACACACTTTGAACAATTCTACGTAAATGTCTTGATGTCATGCCACCTTGACCACGCACTTTTTCAACCAGTACTGAATTTTCATTACTTGAAGGTAAACCTAATAAACCGCGAGATGCACGATAACGCTCTAAAAATGGTAAAAAGTCGATTGGTACGGTAATATCACGTAACTTACGGCTTTTTCCGAACACTTTAAGCCACCAGTTTTCATCATCATCTTGCCAAAAATGTCCCATGGTCGGTGACCAAGTTTCACGTTCTGATAGCTCAGATATTCTTAAAAATAAGGTTTTAAGGGCGGCAATAACGAATAAATTACGCTCAAACATCGGGTTTTCATCTGCCATTTCAACAGCGGTATCTAAAACATATTGCCATTGATTAGCGGTTAAACGTTTAATTTCTTTAACCTGTGAATCAATAATAAAATGGCGACAATCTTTTTTAGCAATTTGTGCGGGGTTACCAATACAAATATCTTCAGCCATTAAGTGATTATAAAAAGCGATAATGGCGGTAAACATTGATGTGAGTGTTTGTTGAGATGGTCGATATTTTTTCTTATCAATAACAAAATCAGCTTTTACACTTTTAGGTGCTTGGATCTTAAATGGAAACCAATGTTCATTAGCTGCAGAATAACCGTTGCTAACTTTAAAACGTTCCTGATTAGATGTGCCAATCCAAGTAACTGGTGGTTGCCAACAAAAGTCAGCGTATTCAAGAAAGTCAGATTTACGTAACTGATCAATAGGTTTTTGTTTAACGATGAATGACCATAACAGAAACCGTTCAACGTCATTTCTAAAACGTTCATAAGTATGAGCCGACTTATTTCTACCAATGTAATCAAGAAATAATTTTCCCCAATTAAATTGTTCACGCCACCAAGGCTCGTTAGCTGAAAATATTTTTTCTAACTCTGGATAATCTTCAAAGTCGAATTCACAAAGATCTATATAAGTTGGATATAAAGGAACAGGTTTAGTTAACGGCATTGAGTAAATTATCCATGTATTATCTAATTGATATGGTAAATACAAAATCATTGCTAATAATTAACAACGATAAATAAACTTTACCTAATTATCATAAGTTTAAGTGACGACATTTAAAGCTATAAACATAAGGATTTATTTTACGTCTTAATTTTAAAATAACAGTATGATTAGGCGAACAAACACAGTTTAAATCATCACACTCACTATGTCCAATACTGAAGAGTATCGGACATA
>NZ_JAHKPR010000060.1 GCF_018860585.1 Colwellia sp. E2M01 | reverse complement strand
AGAGAATGCAGGAGCACATTCTCCTGAATAACCATTCTCTTCAATCAATGCCTTGCCTCTAAGCCTTTTAACTTTCGCTGAGTGGGAAAGAACTTAATCAACTTGGTATTATGCATCAACTGCGATATAAATTACGCTATAAAGAGTATAAAAAGCACACTAGTTATATAGCACTCGACACTTAACAACCAAGTTAAGTGTCGAAGATTTTTTCAAACCATGAACGTGTATCTTCTTTAATTTTCAAGCACTTGCTTGAAATAACAATACCTGAACTCACAGCAGGGTAAACAACAGTATTAGCACAATCTTCTGTAACCGCATTACCAGTTCTCATTTCAAATAGGGTATCGGCAATAGCAACCGGAGTGGTATCTTGTTTATTCACTACGCCTTGTTTTTTCATAAAATCAGCAAACAATGGCAATGCGCCACTGCTACCGGTAAGCCCTGTTGTCATATTATTATCTTTACCTAACCAAGTTGTAACTAGGTGTTTATCGTCATAACCAATAAACCAACTATCTCGTAAATCGTTACTGGTTCCTGTTTTTCCTGCCACATTATGACTATTTAAACGCCAAGTCAGTGACCTTGCGGTTCCTACCTTGGTAACTTGGTTTAAGGCGTAATCAAGTAAATATGCACTTTCTACAGGTAAGCTCTGTTTACCTGTATTTGGCATTTGCCAAAGTATCTCATTATCTGCCGACAGTATTTTAGTGATCACATGACTTTTTTGTGCGTAACCTTGGTTGGCAATCGGTAAATATAGTTGATTAATTTCTAACGGTGACATATTGATAGCACCTAATAATACAGAGGGGCGCATCGCTATTTTTTCTTGATAGCCCAATGCTTTAATGGTTTTTTCTACATTATCTAAACCTAAACTCATTCCAAGGTTAATTGTTGGAATATTAAGTGAGTGTATCAAACCGTCAATTAACAGCACTTTGCCTCGATATTTACCATCATAATTTTTAGGTTGCCATTGTTTTCCTGAGCCACTTTTTAAGGTAATAGCCTCATCCGCTAAAACTGTGGCTAAGTTATATTGCTGATATTGGCTTAGCGCTGCAGCATAAATTGCTGGTTTTATTAATGAACCAATATGGCGTTTGGCGTTAATAGCACGATTAAAACCGGCATAACCACTTTCACGACCACCAACTACCGCGCGTATTTCACCAGAAGTAATATCGGTAACAACCATAGCCGCTTCTAAATCTTTTTGTTTAAACTTATTTTCTAGTTGTGGTAACTGCTCAGCAACCGTTTTTTCTAAGATTTGCTGACTACGATGCGAAAAACCAGTAAAGACTTTTATACCTGACTTTTGCTTAACACTTGAAAGGTTTTGATTAAGCTCCCTTTGCACTAAATCAATATAAGCGGGAAATTTCTTGCTTGCTAAGCGTCTATTTTTTCTTATTGACAACCCTGATTCAGCCGCTTGCTCAAATTCAACTAGCGATAAGTAGTTTTGTTCAAACATAAGACGAATAATAAGATCACGACGTTCTGTAGCTCGTTTTGGATGACGCCACGGGTCGTAATAACTTGGTCCCTTAACCTGAGCAATTAACAAAGCCATTTGCGCAGAGCTTAATTGATCTATTTTAAGATCAAAATAAAACTGCGCTGCTAAACCAAAACCATAAACGCCATGCGCACCATTTTGCCCTAGGTATACTTCATTTATATAGGCTTCGAGTATTTGATCTTTGCTATATCTCAGTTCTAAAATTACCGCCATTAGCGCTTCTTGAATTTTTCGAGTAAGAGTTCTTTCTCGCGTCAAGAACATATTTTTAGCAAGCTGCTGAGTTAAGGTACTTCCCCCTTGCACTGTTCGTCCGGCACTAATGTTTCTAAATAGTGCTCTGAGAATCCCCACTGGTGACACTCCATAATGGTGATAAAAGTCGCGATCTTCGATCAATAAGAGTGTATCTATTAATTGGTTAGGGACATCTTCTAACGAAACCAATACGCGATCTTCTTTATTGTCGGGGACTATACGCGCTAATAGTTGTGGCTCAAGGGTTAATGAAGATACCGGTTGATTATCAATAGTTAGCGATACAATATTACCGTCATTTACTTCGATGCTTAATTGTTGTGCGGAATGCGAACTATCAGTGAACTCAAACGGACGTTGAAAAATATTGATACGCCGCGCGGATTGCGCAAATTGCCCCATGCGAGTAGCAAAATTTACTTTTTGATAACCTTTTATGCGTAGTGTTTCAGCGATTTCCACTAAATTAACTGGTTCGCCAAGTGTTAATTTTTTCAGTTGCCCATACACCTGTACGGGTACATGCCAGCGTTGACCTTCAAATTTCTTCCTTACCTTGGCATCAAGGTAAATAGCAAAAATAGCTAAGGTAAAAACACCAACAATAGTTAGTTTACCAAAAGTAATTGCCGTGCGGCGTAATAGTGTTTTATCTGTTTTCATTAAATTATTAGGCTTCTTTTTTATTACTGTTGTTAATACTACTTCGCTTATTACTGCCGTTACTGAGGTTGCTAGTCTTACTATTCATATGTGAATAATTTTTATGATGCATAACTTACTTCCCAGCCTTAACGCTTTTTATAATGCTAATTTATAATGGATCTTTTATATGGCGCTTCGTTTTATTGGTAGGCTTTGCATTTATTGGATCATCGGGCCAATAATGGCGAGGATAACGACTTTTCATATCTTTTTGCACCGCTTGATAACTACCCGACCAAAAGGTAACCAAATCTTGAGTCACCTGAATAGGCCGTTGAGCAGGAGATAATAACTCTAATAACAAAGGAATACTTTGTTTGCCTTTACTTTCTCCTTCACTGAAACTTATACCATCAACCATACCAACCGTAGGAGTTTTCGTTAAACCGTATAGTTCTTGCATCGGTAATGATACTTTTGGAGATTCATCTTGCGAATAACTAATAGGACAATGTCTACCGGTAGGTCCTATGTATACAGCAGGTGCCGCTTTGTTTAATATTTGTTGTTGTTGATAAGTTAATAATGATAATAACATGCTTGATAAATCAAGTTTTGCTAGCTGCGCTTTAGTTTTAACATAACCAACAAAAGGTGCTAACCAAGTAGTTAAATTAGCGAGCAAGAACGCATCACTAATAACCGCTAAATCATACTCAGGAAAATGTTTATTAAGCCATTGCCAGCGAGCTTTAAGTGCAAGATCTTTAGTTTGCCAAGGTAAAAATGTCAACCCTTTTTTGAACACCAAGTCACACCACATATTGCCAATATCTGTTGCTGAAACGTCCTGTTTTAATGGTTGTTCAGCTAAAACAATAGCCCCTAAGGCAGTCTGTTTTTTGGCAATAATTCGACCTGATTTATTATCAAAGCTAGCGATATCTTTTTCGGTGATTTTAATCGACAAGCTTGATGAAAATACCTCGTTAATATCTTCAAGACTAATATAGGCTGCTAAACGTACAGTTAAATTATTTTTGTCATTAAAAGTGTTTGTACTGGTTTGAGCGATAACAATAAAGTCTTCGCTCGCTAATGCGTCCTGTTCATTAACAAACGCACCTTTGCCATTAACACAAATAAAGTCGCCATGATTCACGCGTCCTTTCGCAACACGTTCAGGGTATGCATAAGCGAGTAATAAACCCGTTTTTTCAAGATTAAGTGATTGCAGATTAAAGCTCAATGTTAGTTGTTCAGCTAAACGTTTCGCTTGTTGTAAAATTCGTACATAGGATGAGTTTTTATGACTTTTCTGCTGAATAAGCACTTGTAAACGGTGTACTAGATCACAATCATCTCGTGCTTGTTCACCTTTAAAAATATCGCGTTCTTCTAACAAGGCGGCGATCAAACAAGCTAATAATGCCATATTGTCGTTTTTCGTTTGCGCCATTAAAATCATATGAGCAAAACGTGGGTGACAAGGTAGTTGCGAGGCTTTATCACCATGCTTAGTTAATATAAACTTATCATCAACAATGGCTAAACTCTGCAACTCTTGCCATGCTTGCTGCTCTTTTATTTGGCTTGGTAACTCTAATAAAGATAAATCAGCTAATTTTGTTACCCCCCAACGCGCCGCCTCAATTAAAGTCGGCAATAGATCCGCTTGTTGAATATCGTTAACGCTATGTAGTGGTCGGCGTTCAAACTCATCTTTTGGGTATAAGCGAATACAATGACCAGGCATTAAACGTCCTGCACGACCAGCTCTTTGTACCGCCGATGCTTTGGAAATTTGTTTTTGGACGAGTTTATTCATCAAGCTAGCGCTGTCAAAAATAGCAACTTTTTCAAGACCACAGTCAATAACTAGGTCAATTCCATCAATAGTTAACGAGGTTTCAGCAATGTTAGTGGCGATAACAATTTTACGTTGTCCTTCAGTACTGGTAGCTATGGCTTTTTGTTGCTCAGCTAAACTGAGCTCACCATATAAAGGACAAATCTGAACAGTACCATTTTTATTAGTCACGACTTGCTCTTCTAGCAAACGATTCACTAAAAAACGAATATCCGCAACACCTGGGGCAAAGACTAAAATAGAGCCATCATGGCTAAACATTTTTGCTTTAATTACTGATAAAGCATGTTCACGCCAACGTTGTTGAGTTTTAGGTGCTTGGTAGCTAATGTCAACCGCAAAACTTCTCCCTTCACTTTGTAAAAAATGAGCGTCAGGTAAAGCGTGTGCTAAATATTCAACATCTAGGGTTGCCGACATTAACAATATTTTTAAATCATCGCGTAATTCAAGCTGAACTTCTCGGGAGAGTGCGAAGGCTAAATCACCTTGTAAACTACGTTCATGAAATTCATCAAACACCACCAATGCAATATCTGCCAACTCGGCATCTTTTTGAATAATTTGCGTTAATATGCCTTCGGTTATCACTTCAAGGCGGGTGTTAGCTGACGTTTTATTTTCATTACGTAATCGATAACCAACGGTTTCACCAACTTTTTCATTCAGTTGCTTAGCTAAGAATATCGCAATATTTTTAACGGCTAACCGCCTAGGTTGCAGTAAATAAACTTTTTTATTAGCGAAACAAGGCAAAGTTAATAACCACAAAGGTAAACACGTTGACTTACCTGCACCAGGCGGCGCCGACAATATCAGTGTATTTTGCTCAGTTAGGGTTTGGCAAAATTGTTGTTTAATAGCTTCTATAGGTAAATTTTTGACTACGGACATTGATAAATTAAAGTTTAAATATAATAAAACATTATCATAACAACTATTACTAAGTGGTGATAACTCGAAAATAAAGAGAACACATTTTATTTGCTCTACAAGTGTCGCTACTATAGTTATAAGTAGCTGCACGCTTACAATAAAATAATATAAACATAAACTTGCGAATAAAAAATATTATGCTTTCTTTGCAAATAATTTAAATTCTGTTATTAATAAAGGTTCGCCAAATAAGCCACTTAACCGTAAGGACTTCAAATGAAACATGCAATACAAGGATGCTATATCATTGAGCAGCAAGAAAATATTATGCTGGTTGATGTACAAGGAGCATTCGATGAGGAAACCGCGGAAAGGTACCATGAAGATATACAACAGCTCACAGAAAAGATGAGTGGTAGTGCTTGGGGTTCATTAGTTACTTTTCGTGGCAATGGTCTTATTACCCCAGATGCAGAAAGTCAGTTACGTGAAACAACACAACATAGACAACAAAATGGCATGATAGCGATAGCGGTTGTTATTTTAAATAGCAGTAATGCTGATATTCAACAAATGCAATTTCAACGTATTTATCAAGATTGTGAATTACAGTTTCATGTATTTACCGATAGTGAAAATGCGAGTAATTGGCTTAATGATTTTGTTGAACAAGAGAGCTCTTTTCATTCAGCCTAGTTGCTGTTCAGGTAGTTATTGTTTAGATAACTCTTTTGCCCAAATATTAATTCCTGTCAGATATAGCACCGTATAGTTAACTTTCCCAAAGAGTTATTCCTCCCCAAAAAAATTATACGCCCTAGCTAACGCTTTATTAACCTTCAAAAGTATTGTCAAAAAAAATCATTTGAATGAGTTATTATAGCCTCTAATAATCCCTTATAAAGGCACTACCTTTATGAAACTCCAAGTAAAACCAGCTAAATTAATAAAGCGTTATAAGCGTTTTTTAGCCGATATTGAATTACCGCTCACAGCTCAAGAAACAACGATACATTGTGCGAATACTGGTGCCATGAAAGGTTGCGCCGAGCCTAACGACACCGTTTGGTACAGTACTTCAGACAACCTTAAACGTAAATATCCATTTAGCTGGGAGGTAACTCAAACTAAAGCTCAGCATTTTATTTGCGTCAATACTTTACGTGCAAATCAATTGGTAGAAGAAGCATTAAACGAAGGTTTAATTAGCGAACTCAGCGGTTTTTCCTCTCTACAGCGCGAAGTCAAATATGGTAGTGAAAATAGCCGTATCGACTTTTTGACCACCTACCCTGATAAACCTAATACTTATATTGAAGTTAAGTCAGTGACCTTATTAGAAGCTGAACATGGTTATTTTCCTGATGCGGTAACAGCTCGCGGACAAAAACATTTACGCGAATTAATGGATATGGTTACCCAGGGTTATAACGCTGTTTTATTATTTGCTGTTTTACATAGTGGTATTAATGATGTTGCTGCTGCCATTCATGTTGATCCCGTGTATGCAAAATTACTGAAAGAAGCGCAACTCGCTGGAGTTGAAATACTCGCTTATAAAGCTGATTTTTCTCTTAAGGCGCCAGAAGTGAATGAAATACATATTCACTTACGCAATAAAATTCCGTTTATTACACGATAAAGATTGACGAAACCTAGTAAAACTTGCTAAAAAAGCTTGCTAAAAAATTTAATACATTTTTAAGTGCTTTAAAAATAATTGAATGAAAATATTATTTAAAGTTAACCGTTTGATAATATTAAATAAAAATATTTATTTCAGTTAAACCTCAGCTATTTAGTTGATTTTTACCATAAGTGACACCATATAGTTTGGTTAGTTAGGTCATATATAAAATATTGGCACTTACAACACAGGCATTTAGCACGTAAAACGTGATACATTATTAAAATGCTTTGGTCTATGTAGCATTAGGAGAATTAAGCATGCCGACAAATCAAAACAAACCATTAGGTATTCTTGCCTTAGCCGGCGTTAGTCCGTACCAAGAAAAAGCTGGCGAAGAATACATGGGTGAACCGCAACAAGAGCATTTCAAAAAGATTTTGGATGCATGGCGCATACAATTACGCCAAGAAGTTGATCGCACCGTAACGCACATGCAAGACGAAGCGGCTAACTTTCCTGATCCTGTTGACCGAGCTGCACAAGAAGAAGAATTCAGCCTTGAACTACGTACCCGAGATCGTGAACGTAAATTGATCAAGAAAATTGAAAAAACATTGCAGTCAATTGAAGATGATGATTTTGGTTTTTGTGAGTCTTGTGGCATTGAAATTGGTATCCGCCGCTTAGAAGCACGTCCTACAGCCGATCTTTGTATTGAATGTAAAACGTTAGCTGAAATTAAAGAACGTCAAATGGCGGGCTAATTTTTAGCTTCTTTTAGCTAAAATGAATAATTTGCATAACTTTTCATCTGACAAGTCATGTAACAAGCGACCCGATATGCCTATTCAGGCTTCTCATTATCGTGGTCGCTTTGCTCCATCTCCCTCTGGTTTACTTCACTTCGGTTCTCTTATCGCTGCTTTAGCGAGTTTTCTTGATGCTAAATCATGTGTAAATAATCACGGCGGGCAAGGTAAATGGTTAGTTCGTATAGAAGATATTGATCCACCTAGAGAACAAAAAGGCGCTAGCGCTGCTATATTAAAAACCTTAGAAGCTTTTGGCTTGCACTGGGACGAAACCGAGCTTTATCAAAGTAACCAATCTGATTATTATCACGATATTTTAGCCAACCTATCACAACAACATCTTAGCTATTACTGTCAATGTACCCGCGCAGCGATTAAAGCAATTGGCGGAATCTATCAAGGTCATTGCCGTACAGCAAATAACTCAGCCGAGAACAGCGCCATCAGGTTAGTAAACCAATACGGTTTGTATCAATTCGATGATATTTTTCAAGGTCAGGTGAATTGCGACAAAGCACTCGCTAATGAAGATTTTATTATTCACCGTAAAGATGGTTTGTTTGCCTACCAACTTGCTGTAGTTGCTGATGACATAGCGCAAGGCATAACACATATCGTCAGAGGATGTGACTTACTTGAGCCAACAGCCAGACAGTTAACCTTATATAAAACGTTACATAAATCTTTTGCTACAGCTAACTTTACGGTAAACAACACCATAGTAAATGACTTGAAAGTAAACACACCACAATTTGGTCATATTCCATTAGCAGTAACAACTGACGGTTATAAGCTCAGCAAACAAAACAAAGCACCGGCTATTGATAACAACAAGCCACAACCAGCACTTATTGCCGCCTTAAGCTTTTTAGGTCAAGCACCGTTACCTGAATTAGCACAAGCCAGTGTTGATGAAATAATTCATTGGGCGATTACGCATTGGCAACGTGATAATGTACCTAAAGTCGTTGAAATAAACATTAGTTAACCCCAGTTCATTATATAAGTAGCTAGTGAAGAACTAGCTACAAAACTAATTTCACATACATAATTTTAAGGAATGATGATGTCTTCAAATACAGCTAAAACAATCGTAATTACTGGCGCAAACCGAGGTATTGGTTTTGCCATGGCGAGCATTTTTAAACAACGCGGTGATACTGTATATGCCCTTTGTCGCACAAGCTCCCCGGCCTTAGATGCGCTTGGCGTAAACATAGTAGAGCAAGTAGATGTTGCGACAAAAGCTGGTGTTGATACAGCGGTTGCTGCGCTGAGCGGTATCTCTATTGATTTGTTAATTAACAACGCTGGTATTTTACGTGACGAGCAACTAAGCGACCTAAATACCGACACCATCATTGAACAATTTAATGTTAACGCACTTGCGCCTTTATGTTTTAGCCATGCGTTATTAGCCAACCTAACATCAGGTAGTAAAATTGCTTTCATTACTTCAAGAATGGGCTCAGTTACCGACAACACTTCAGGCGGCCGTTATGGCTACAGAATGTCAAAAGCGGCACTAAATATTGCAGCGGTGTCTTTAGCTAGAGATTTAGAACATGACAATATTGCAGTTGGCATTTACCACCCAGGTTATGTTAAAACTGAAATGGTAAACAGCAATGGCGTATTAAATAACGGTGATATCAGTGCTGATGATGCAGCAACACGCTTAGTTGATTTAATGGATGCCTTAACGCTAGAAGACTCTGGTCTATTTAAGCACTCAAATGGTGAAATACTGCCTTGGTAAAATAGGCTTTATCTTTAAGCTTAAGATATTACCGGCAAGCTTAAAAGAATGTATCTAACCATAAAGAAAAACATAGCTTTGAAAAGTTATGTTTTTCTACATTTTATAATCACGCTTTATTTCTCCATTTTTTTGCTGCTTTTTCATGCTATTTATCTTGTCTGTTATTCTCTTTTGCCCTGCACTGTTATATCATTGCGCCACTATTTTATCTCTGTCTTAAAGGTCTGTGACTATCAAAAGCGTTATTAATTTATGCAAAAGAGTTTTCTCCAAAAAAGTGAGTAAACCTGTCGCCAAAACGTCTCCTAAAAAAAACACGACTAACCGTGTTAAAAAAAACGTACGCAATAAAAAAAGTGTAGCCACTGCATCCTTTGATAACCCGATAGTTTTAACGCGCGAACAACACCCTGTTTCACGTAAGTTATTAAGCCCTAATGCACTTAAAGTATTGTACCGTTTAAACTCTGGTGGTTTTGACGCTTACTTAGTTGGTGGTGGCGTTCGTGATATTTTATTAGGGCTAAAACCCAAAGATTTTGATATTGCCACCAATGCTACCCCTGATGAAATTAAAGCGTTGTTCAGAAATTGTCGATTAATCGGTAGACGCTTTAGATTAGCCCATATTGTGTTTGGTCGTGAGATTATTGAAGTGGCAACCTTTCGTGGTCATCATGACGCCGTAGTAAATAAAGACAAAAGTAAAACAACAACCTCTAAGCAAAGCGAAGATGGCATGTTATTACGTGACAATATTTACGGCACTATTGATGAAGATGCCGAACGTCGCGATTTCACTATAAACGCACTGTACTATTCAGCCAAAGATTTTAAAGTGTATGATTTTGCCAATGGTGTACAAGATGTTAACGACAGAGTTATCCGTTTAATTGGTGATCCTGAAACACGTTATCGCGAAGATCCAGTACGTATGTTGCGGGCTATTCGCTTTGCGACCAAACTGGATATGCAAATAAGTGCGGAAACAAAAGCCCCTATTAAAGAGCTGTCCTCATTAATGGCGAATATTCCAGCGGCACGCTTATTTGAAGAATTCTTGAAAATGTTTATTTCGGGTAAAGCGATTGCTAACTTTGAACAACTGCGCAGTTATGATTTATTTGGTTATTTCTTCCCCGCAGTTGACCAAGCACTTAATAACGAAACGAAAGAGCAAAGTTTTTTACTTGATTTTATTACTCTCGCCATGGAAAACACCGACAAGCGTATTAATAACGATCAGCGTGTAACTCCTGCCTTTTTATTCGCTGCTATGCTTTGGTACCCATTACAAAAGCATATTCAGCAAATTAAAGTTACCACACAATTAACCCCGCAAGATGTTTTCTTTGCTGCGTTAAATGAAATAATGCCAGAGCAACAACGCAGCATTGCTATTCCAAAGCGTTTTCAAGCGGTGATTAAAGATATTTGGATCTTACAAGAAAAGTTAGTTCGTCGTGAAGGAAAAAAAGCTTTTAAATGTATAGAGCACCCTAAGTTTAGAGCCGGTTACGACTTCTTATTATTACGCGCACAAATTGAAAACACACCTGAGCTACATGAATTAGCGCAGTGGTGGACCGATTTTCAAGATGTATCAAATGAAGCTCGTCTACAAATGATCCGCAGTGTAAAACAGCCACAAGGCTCAAAGCGTCGTAGCCCTAAAAAGCGTCGTAAGCCTGCAGCTAAACCAACTCAGCAGTAATGATAAAGTAATGCAAACAACTCAGTTACAAACATCACCTACCGTTACTGCTTACATCGGCTTAGGCAGTAACCTATCGGATCCTAAACGACAAGTAAGTAATGCTGCAAAAGCAATTTCGGCAATACCCTCAAGTAATGTAGTCGCTTTATCGTCATTATATTTAAGTAAGCCGATGGGGCCGCAAGATCAAGATGATTACATTAATGCGGTTATCGCCATTGAAACAAAGCTATCAGCACTTCAATTATTAGATGCTTTACAAACTATTGAAAATAACGCGGGGCGAGTTCGCAAAGATAACCGCTGGGGCGCGCGAATTCTTGATTGTGATATATTATTATATGGTGATGAAACAATTAATAACGAACGTTTAACCGTACCGCATTACGGTATGAAAGTACGAGAGTTTGTTTTATTACCGCTCGCTGAAATTGCCCCTACCTTGTATTTACCTGATAATAGTTCAGTGAGTAAACTTGCTAGTGAAATAAATAGCAATGGTATACTTAGGCTTTAAGTTAAGCGGTAAGTTACGCTTATATTTATACTTACTGATATTAACTTGTTAACTCAAAAATTTATTAATCTCATAACCTACTCGGAAAAGTCATGGCTAAAATAACTACTGCAAGCTTACTTAACATGAAACAACAAGGTGAGAAAATTTCTACCATCACCGCTTATGATGCCAGTTTTGCAAAACTATTTGATCAAGCAGGCATACATGCTATTTTAATTGGTGATTCTTTAGGTATGGTGTTACAAGGTCAAGACAGCACCTTACCAGTAACAGTAGAGGAAATGGCTTACCACACACGCTCTGTAAAACGTGGCGTAGAAGACACCTTGATTATTGCTGACATGCCTTTTATGAGTTATGCCAACCAAGAGCAAGCAATAGCTAATGCAGCACTACTAATGCAAGCTGGCGCTAGCATGGTAAAAATGGAAGGTGGTGCTTGGCTTAATAGTACTATTTCAGCCCTAGTAGAGCGCGGCATTCCTGTTTGCGCACATTTAGGTTTAACGCCGCAGTCCGTAAATATTTTTGGTGGTTTTAAAGTACAAGGTCGTGATAACGACAAAGCTCAAAAAATGATTGATGATGCTAAAGCACTAGAAGCAGCAGGCGCACAATTAATTGTACTTGAATGTATTCCAGCCAGTTTAGGTGAAGCTATCACAAAAGCCTTAACTATTCCGGTGATAGGTATAGGTGCAGGTAAAGATACCGACGGACAAATTTTAGTAATGCATGATGCGTTAGGTATTGCTTGTAATTACATGCCCAAATTTTCACGTAACTTCTTGCAAGATACAGGCGATATCAAAAGCGCTATTGCCCTTTATATCAGTGAAGTAACGGCCGGTAATTTCCCAGCTGACGAACACACATTTAAGTAACCTTTGTAGGCGGGAGCTCAATCTCGCTATAGTCTTGTTTACACGAAATAAATTTCATCAATAACAGAAAACTAACTCGGCAAATCATATTTATGAAAACAGTTAATGACATTAGTGAATTACGCACACAAGTAAAAACTTGGCGTCAACAAGGGTTAAGTATTGCTTTTGTGCCTACCATGGGTAATTTACATGCGGGCCATATTTCATTAGTGGATGAAGCACATAAACACGCCGATAAAATTGTGGCTAGTATTTTTGTTAATCCAATGCAGTTTGGCGCCAATGAAGACATTGATAACTACCCACGCACAATGGCAGACGATCAAGCAAAATTAATTGCTGCAGGTACTGATTTATTATTTACGCCAACGCCTGAAATGATTTATCCAAACGGCTTAGACAAACAAAGCTTTGTTGAAGTGCCGAACGTATCAGACGGCTATTGTGGAGAAAGTCGCCCAGGTCATTTTCGCGGCGTTGCAACGATAGTGTGTAAATTATTTAATTTAGTTCAGCCTGATGTCGCTTGTTTTGGTTTAAAAGATTACCAACAAGTACAAGTAATTCAAACTATGGTTGAAGACTTGTCGATGCCAATTACCATTATTCCAGTAGCAACAATTAGAGAAGAAAGTGGCTTAGCATTAAGCTCTCGCAATGGCTATTTAACCGCTGAACAAAAAGCCATCGCCCCTGGCCTGCAACAAAACTTATACTGGTTAGCTGAGCAAATTACAGCTAAATATACTCAACAGCAAGGTATTGATTTCATCACTTTAGCGGCGCAAGCAGCCAAAGCAATTGATAATGCGGGGTTAAAAACTGATTATTTACATGTATGCCACGCACAAACGTTACAACCGGCAACACAGGCTGATACGCAATTAGTTATTTTAGCGGCTGCACATTGCGGTAAAGCGCGTTTAATTGACAACTTACAAGTTAGCTTAAAGTAATATCCTCCAGCAGAACTTACTTATTGAATAGATAAACTAGTTATACCAAGTTGATTAAGTTCTTTCCCACTCAGCGAAAGTTAAAAGGCTTAGAGG
>NZ_JAHKPR010000071.1 GCF_018860585.1 Colwellia sp. E2M01 | reverse complement strand
ATCAACTTGGTATTATTTAATAAGTTTAATGTGACAGGTTTAATGGGATATGAAAACAACATTTACCGCTGATTGGGTTAACTGGATTAATACCAATGTTGAAAACGGACAAGATAAGGATGGTTTATTCAAAATATTGTTAGACGAAGGTTATTCTTTTGATGCCATAGTAAAACAAATGAACTACAAGCCTTCGACTACGTTAGACAAGCTCGTAAACCCATTTGAAGTTGCCAAACAACAAAGAAAAATTCAACAAGTTAGAATCAATCAACACTCAAATAATGGCTTAAAATCAAGCCAACATGCGCCTATTTTTCTGCCAAATGCTAAACGGTTTGTGAGTGATGATTTAGAGCTTTATACCCTTGATAACTTTTTAAACGAAACTGAATGCAACAAGATTATAAAGCTTATTCGGTCAAAGCTACGCCCTTCTGAACTCACCTCAGCTGAAACGGATAAAGCTTACCGAACCAGTAGAACCTGTGACTTAGGCAAGCTCAACGATAAATTTATGGAAACCATAGACCAACGTATTTGCGACATGATTGGTATTGATGAATCCTATTCAGAAGTAGTACAAGGACAATTGTACGATGTAGGACAACAATTTAAAGCACACACCGACTTTTTTGAAGCCCATGAAATTGAACAGTTTGGCGCGCAAATGGGGCAACGTACTTATACCTTTATGATATACCTAAATGATGTTGAAGAAGGTGGTGAAACTGCATTTGTAAATGTTGGTGAGTCGATAAAACCGAAAACGGGTATGGCTGTAATATGGAATAGTTTATATAGCGATGGAAAAACAAACTCTGACAGTATGCATCACGGTATGCCGGTAATTAAAGGTTACAAAGCGGTGATAACTAAATGGTTTAGAACTTATAGTCGCCTGACACCAGCACCAAGTATGATGAGTAAAAGCAAAAATGAATACGTACATAATTTTACTGAAATAGGTTTTAAAAAAAGTAAGTTACCTGAGCCATTATTTGCCAAAATCAGACTGTTTTATCAAGACAACAAGCATACTATTGTTGATGAGCACGTTCCGGGTGATTTTATTTACAATGAAGCGAGTATTAATAAAAAAAATACTAATAAAAATAAGAAAAGTAGCGCCCTAGTGGAGTTAACCGATTCACTGCGTGAAGAAGTACACAATGCAATGAAACCTCTACTCGAGCAATGGACAGGACAAAAACTAGCGCCAACCTATGTATACGGTATAAGAGTGTATTTTGATGGTGCTGTACTTAAAATGCACAGAGATCGCATTGAAACACATATTATCAGTGTGATCCTCAATGTTGATCAAGAGGTTAAACAAGATTGGCCATTAACCATCGAAGATAACTATTACCGTAAACATCACATTATGTTAAAACCCGGTGAAATGATATTTTACGAAGGTGCAAGGTTATCTCATGGTAGACCGACACCATTTAGTGGTTCAAGTTACGCTAATATATTCTGCCACTTTCAACCAGAAAATTAACTCCGCTATAGGTTATTGACCCGTAATAAATAACCTTACCCCACTGTTATAGTTAACTAGCCTTAACTCGGAATAAGCAATATGCCTATTAGGTACATAAAAGCGCCTTGTTAGTCGCTAAACTATCATATATTGCTAAGCATACTATTTTATTAAAATTAAGATTCTTATCGTACTCATTATCCTGAGTTTAGTTTAGTAAACAAAAATTTACTTTTTAATATTGCTAGTCGGTCACCTGAATAAAACTGCTTCAAAAAGCTCAAATTATCTCCCTAAATAAAATATATTTTAACCAAAAAAACATTTATAGATATTTAACATCAAGATTGCAGTTAACTTTAAAAATAAAAATAAAAGAAGATAATAATTAAGAATTACAACAATGAGGTTAATTATTCAGACTTAGTAATACCACTCCAAATATCATCATTAATTGTTTTTTTCTTTTTACGCTTTTTCTTACCTGTGCCTTCAGGTTTTGCCATTGGTTTATTTTCAGCTAATTCTACAGCTAATATTGAATCACTGGCTATTTCGGCAACTTCAAAACCAACCACCTGTTCACGTTCAAGGCGGATTTTGTTCTTTTTCTCGATAACACCAAAGTGATGATAATCTTCATGATCAATAAGTGATATAGCTAAGCCTACTTCGCCAGCACGGCCACTGCGACCAATGCGGTGCATATAATCTAACGGGCTTCTTGGTAAATTAAAGTTAATCACAACGGGTAGCTTTTCAATATCTAAACCACGAGCGGCAATATCAGTAGCAATTAAAATATCAATATCGCCATTTTTAAAGCCATCAAGTACACGACTACGCTCACCCTGCCCTTTATCACCATGAAATACTGCCGCAGTAATACCACGTTTAGCCAGTTTATCAGCCAAGTGTTCACAGTGATGTTTAGCATTAACAAAAATAAGTGCTTGTCGCCATTTATGCTGTTGAATTAAATGCGCAACTACCGCAGTTTTATCACCTTTATTTACCGTAAATACGCGTTGAACTAGCGTACTGGCATCAGCACTTTGCACTTGTATTTCAACGGGGTTGTTAAGCAACTCTTGCGTTAAGGTTTGTACTTGCTCAGGAAAGGTTGCTGAGAATAATAAGGTTTGCTTACTTTTAGGTGTTAATGCTAATAAAGCAGTTAGCTCTTCAGTAAAACCTAAACTTAACATTCGGTCGGCTTCATCAAGTACTAAGGTTTTAACCTTATCTAGTTTAATCGCGTTACTTGACATTAAGTCGAGCAATCGACCTGGTGTTGCCACTAAAATATCGGTACCACCTCGCAAAGCAAGCATTTGTTTATTAACAGAAACACCACCAAATACCGCTTGAATTTTTATATCACCATTAAAATGCACCGCGTACGATTTAATGTTATCAGCAACCTGCTTCGCTAACTCTCTAGTTGGTACTAAAATAAGCCGAGTAACAAAATTACCTTTGCCATTACTATTGGCACTATTATTTGTATTCGTACCTTTAGCGCTGCTCGCTAATGTTTTCTCACTACGTAACTGTTGTAATAAGGGTAAAGCAAAAGTAGCTGTTTTGCCTGAGCCAGTATTAGCGCCAGCAATTAAATCTCGCCCTGTTAACACACTGGGAATAGCTTGTGCTTGAATCAGCGTAGGTTGCTTATATTCAAGCTCAGCTAATCGCGCCAATAAAGGGGTGATTAAACCAAGCTCTGTAAAAGTTGTAGCAGGTGGCGTATTTTTTTCAGGAGAATGTATATCAGCGGTCATTAAGGTATTGGCTCAAACTAAAGTAACTAAGATCATGAATAACTAAATTCATTTTTATCTATTTTAACGTATTTATAGCTAGCTAAGGGAAATAAATTTATACGCCCATGTAAAGCGTTTATTTAGCTCTGTTCAAAATTCAATCTAAGTCGTCACTTCAAGAGAATTTAAGAGAGATTTAATAAAGCTTTAAGCGCATTTCGTCACTAATTTATATGTCTGCGTTATTACAATTTAGACAATACTGTAATGATTCGATGAATTGTCTGCCATAAACTGTTAAGCTTGAATGTCCTTTAAAAAGCTAAGCATTAATGAGTAAATATAGATTTTAAAGGACTAATTTGTACATTTATCAGTCTATTGGAATTATTTGTAATAAAAGCTTATGGCCAACAATACTTTTACCCCTGAATTACTCGAAAAACACTTTACCAGCAATGAATGGAAAAAAGGCGCTAGGATCTTCAATGCCAAAGGCATTAAAACCTGTGCTCTTGACGGTGATACAATTCGAGGCGTGGTATATAGTGAGCGCTCTCGTGCAAAAAGTTATTTAACCCGTTTAGTTATTGATAATAAAACCAATAACCTTTCATGTTACTGCGATTGCTATGTTGGCCGCGATTGTAAACATGGTGCAGCTTTAGCGCAATTTTATATTAATGAACACTTTGATCATAAAAGTATTGCCACTGCCGATAAAGTGATTGATAAATGGTTAAGTAATTTTCAGGCGCAGCCAAGTAGATACCCGACTAATAGCCAACAAAAGTCGTTACTATATTTCTTAAAACCTAATAGCTATAACGAAGACGACTTTTATACTTTATTAATCAAGTCAACACGTCCTAAAAAAAGTGGAGGCTGGAGTAGCACGCTTGGCGGTGAGTACTCTACCAATGCACTAATTAATAGTGCCTATGCCAATAATGACGATGTAGCCGTACTTACCGAACTTATTCGTACGAATCAATTTGGCGATACCGTTAAGTATTACGATTTATTTGAGCGCATTATTAACACCAATCGTTGTTTTTGGCATGCCAATTACAATTTAGATGAGCCATTGAAGCTAGGTGAGCCATTAAAAGCTCAATGGCAATGGATAGCGCTTGATAATCAATTACATACCTTAAAGCTTGTGTTTGACAAACCATCTGACAGTATTCAAATAATTAAAGCCCAACCGCTTTGTTACTACGATGAAGATAATAATAGCTTTGGTAGAATTGATACCAATACGCAATGTGATTTTGAAGCAGACTTACTTAACGCCCCTATTTTTGAAGAAGATAAACTGCCTTGGGTATTGAATAAGTTATCAATGTCGCTAGGTGATGCCGTACAACGTTTACCTAAACCTAAAACGCAATTTTCGCAAGAATTAACAAAGCCTGATGTGTATTTGCATTTTTCTACGCCATCAAAAAGCAATCCTAAAACGGGTTATGTTCACGTTGGCTTTTCTTATCAAGGGAATTTAGTTAACCCTCATAATGAAAATGCAACGATAATCATCTCGACATCAACAGGCAACACTGTCATTGATGAAGAAACCAATGAAGAAGTGGAAGAATTACAAGAGATAAAACTCTATCGTGATTTAGCGTTTGAACAATCAGTTATCAATAAACTATCGGCATTAAACTTTATTGCCCAACCTAAAGCGCAACAGTTTACTTTTACCAATCAAAATTATAAGAGTAAAAATAAAGCACCTAAGTTTTCAATGTTAATGGAAGCACCTTATTACTGGCATCCATTTTTACACCAAGAGTTGCCTAAGTTACAAGCACTTGGCTGGTATATAAGCTTTGCTGATAATTTTTATTATAAAGCATTACCAACCGACAGCGTATTTGACGCCGAAGTGATTGAAACTGATGATCATGACTTTTTCTCGCTTGGTTTAAACTTAACCATCGACGGTAAAAAAATGCCCGCGTTTCCAATACTGCTCAGCGCTATTGAACAACTACCACGATCGGTATTAGTTGACCGTGAAAAAGAAAAGCTAATTTCGCCTGACGCTCCTATTTATGTGGACTTAGATAAAGGCGATTTTGTGGCATTACGCTACCAAAGCGTACAACCGATATTAAAACAATTTATTGAACTCTTTATGCCGAATGCCCTTAACAATGACGGCACCATGGAGTTATCTCGCTTTCAAGGTCACCAAACCTTATCAATGCTTGATGATCAAGGTTTGATTGCCACGGGGACAAGTAAATTACGCGCCTTAGCGGAAAAATTAAAAGACTTTCAACAAGTAGACACCGTTGCGGTACCTGATGGTTTAAACGCCACATTAAGAACTTACCAACAACAAGGCTTAAACTGGCTACAGTTTTTACGTGAATACCAGTTAAACGGTATCTTGGCAGATGACATGGGCTTAGGTAAAACCATTCAAGCGTTGGCGCATTTACTTATTGAAAAACAAGCAGGCCGATTAACCAAGCCAGTATTAATTGTTGCCCCAACCAGTGTTATTTTTAACTGGGCCAATGAGATTGAAAAGTTCACGCCTGAGCTTTCTTATCAAGTATTACACGGTACTAAACGCCATCAAAATTTTGACTGTCTCGACAATAGTGAAACACAAACAGCGCCTAAAGTTAACATCATCATTACCAGCTATGCGTTAATTACTAAAGATTTAGATTTATATCGCGAACAAAAATTTTATTACTTAATTCTCGACGAAGCCCATTATATAAAAAATACTAAAACAAAATTATACCAAGCCTTTTTGTTACTTAAATCCCATCATAAGTTATGTTTAACCGGTACACCGATGGAAAACCATTTAGGTGAATTTTGGGCACAATTTAACTTTTTATTACCTGGCTTTTTAGGTGGGCAGCGTCAATTTACTAAATTGTTTAGAAACCCTATTGAGAAGCATGGTGAATTAGAGCGTAAACAATTATTAAACCAACGTATTAAACCGTTTATTTTGCGTAGAACCAAAGACAAAATAGCAACTGAACTACCGCCTAAAACAGAAATAATTCAAACCTTACGTATTGAAGGCCAACAAGCAGAACTTTATGAGTCTGTGCGTTTAGCGATGGACGGTCGTTTAAAAGACATTATTGCCGACAAAGGTTTAAAACGTAGTCAAATAGAAGTATTAGACGCGCTATTAAAACTAAGACAAGTGTGTAATCACCCTAAGTTATTATCACTTGAGGGCGCTAAAAAAGTTAACCAGTCAGCTAAACTTGATTACTTAATGGAAACACTGCCAGAGCAAATTGAAGAAGGTCGTAAAATACTTATCTTTTCACAATTTACTAGTATGCTTTCTTTAATTGAAGAGGAATTAGTTGCTGCAGAGATTAATTTTGTAAAATTAACTGGCTCTACTACAAATCGACAAGAAATTGTTGATCAGTTTCAAAATGGTGACGTTCCGGTATTTTTAATCAGCTTACGTGCTGGTGGCGTTGGCTTAAACTTAACGGCAGCAGACACGGTTATTCATTTTGATCCTTGGTGGAACCCTGCAGTTGAAAACCAAGCAACTGACCGAGCGTATCGTATTGGCCAAGACAAACCAGTATTTGTCTATAAATATATTATTGAAAACTCAATTGAAGAAAAAATACAGAAAATACAGCAAAACAAAGCCGAGCTAGCAAAAGCATTATTGTCTGAAGAAGTCAGTGATAATAAGTTAAGTTTAACCGATGATATTTTAGATTCGTTATTGGCCCCATTAGGTTAGCCTTAAAGCAATAGTAAAATTAAATAAAAAATCCAATTACGTCTTTACAGACATAATTGGATTTTTACTTATCTAATTATGCTCTAGCTTTTAGCTATGCAAACTAATAATTATGTGCATGCTTTATCTAACGTAACTTAGCAATAACTTAATGAAGTTGGTATAATATAGGGTATTCGTATACCTGCTCATTTCAACGACTTTAGTAATACAATAAAACTGTTTTTAACCTCCTTTCGTTACTTCATCCAACCTAAAATAGGCTACTTGTGTTTTCTGAACTTCTATCTACTTTTAACTTTGCTTTTTCTGTCACTGGTCCTATTTTTACTATGGTGGTATTAGGTGGCATTCTTAGGTATTACCGATTAATTGGTGATGTATTTATTTCACAAGCGTCCATTATTGTCTTTAAAGTATCCTTACCTGTTTTGCTTGGTATGAGTATGGTAAAAACTGACATCGCGACGGTATTTGATCCTGTTATTATCGCCAGCGCTGGGTTAGCAACCTTACTAGTGTTTATCTTATTAACGTTAAGCGCCTCGTTTTTTGTTAAAAATCCGCGTGATAAAGGTGTTTATGTTCAAGGAGCATTTCGTGGTAATTTAGCTATTGTCGGCTTAGCTTTTTGTGCAAATCTGTATGGTACTGAGGGAATTGCTAAGGCTTCTATTTTAATGTCTATTCTTGTGTTGATGTATAATGTGTTATCTATTTATACCCTCACCTCCAGCCTTACCGATAAAAAAGTCAACATCAGGTCTATGCTAATTAGCATAGTTAAAAATCCGCTCATTATTGGTATTGTACTGGGCATTAGTATTAATTTACTGCATATTCCTATTCATCCGGTATTAATGAAAACGGGAGATTATTTAGCTCAGTTAACCTTACCTGTTGCGCTACTTTGTATTGGTGCAAGTTTATCGTTTAACGATATGAAAAGTACTAAAATGGTTGCCTCTGCTTCAGTTATAGCAAAGCTTGTTGTGACCCCTATTATTATCACTGCCATTGGTTATGCTTGTGGCTATTCAAAAATGGAGCTTGGTATTTTATTTTTAATGGCCAGTACACCTACTGCGGCGGCGAGCTTTGTTATGGTGAAAGCGATGAAGGGTAATGAGGTTTTAGCAGCTAATATTATTGTAATGGGTACTGTGGGGTCGTTATTTACGGTAAGTATAGGCTTGGCTTTTCTTAAATCATTTAATTTAATTTAATTAATTGAGTTTAATTGAAGCTTTATTAATTATAACAGATCTCCGTTATAACTGTTCTCCGTTATAACTGTTCTCCGTTACATTAAGCTCAAAAAGGTAACCCAATATACTAAACAATATATGAGTTACCTTTTCAGTCATTTATCTGTGAACTTTTAACCACTTAAGGTTACACAAGCTCTTTAAAAGTAACTGTGTAGCTACCAATACCCGCGTAGCTGATTTCAGTTTTTTTATCAAAATCTACTTCAACAATACCTTTGTAAGAGCCTGTAGTAAATGCTTCGCCTTTTTTGAAAGTAGTACCTCGTTTACTCATAAAGTTAACAGCCCAGTAAACTGGTAATTGCGGTAATGGATTAGGGTGAACACCATCAAGGTTTTGCTCAGTTACTTCACCATTTGCTTCAGTTTGTTTGAACGAAAGTTGAATTCTACTTGCTGCGAAAGCTAAGTCTCTATCAATTTCAGGGCCAATGTATAAGCCTTGATTAAGTAAACAGTCAGCTAAGCGCTCTTCAAAACCAGCAGTACAGTCTTCAGTAAAACGACTTTGCATTAGCTCTAATGCCATATGACAACTGCCAATTGCATCGTTGATTTCAGCTTCAGAGTAATCTTCAGCACGTGCAGGTAAATCTTTATTTAATACAAATGCAATTTCAGGCTCAACGCGCGCTACACCATTATCTTTCATTAATGAACATTGCTCGCCTGATTGAAAAGTATCACCAAAGATTGGCGCCATAACCATTTTGTCTTCAGCTATTGGTAATAAACACTTCCAACCCGCTACACTATCACTACGCAGTTTAATCATTTCTTGATGTACCATTAACGCATCTTCGATGGTAATAGGTCTAATTGCTTCAGGTAAGCTGTCTGCTTTAGTACCTGGTACACGTCGTGCTAAAAACTGTTGTGCTGCTTCATTAAATTTTTGAGTTGTCATAGGTATTAACTTTTATAGTAAATGTACTGGTTATAAGATAAAAACATAAGAAAAATGCATCTTTCCGCGGCTAAATATTACCTCGATAATTAATGCTTTGCTAGTGCAGCTATAGCTTTACCGTAATAATTTAATGAAAAACGAATGAAATGTTAATAAAAATTAATGAAGCGGCATCTACCTTGTTCATTAAAGACAGCCTAATTGCCATTTAGATAAATAAAAGCGGCTACAGACTGAACTCAGTTGTTATTTTTATAGTTTATTTTTTAGTATCAACTGGCTATTTGCTTGATCAATATGAAAGTCAAAGACACTTAAAAAATTCATACCCAGTAAACCATCATTATTTTCACTAATATAAGGGCTCACAACAAAGGTAAAGTCTTTAACTATATACCCTTGTATGGAAAACTCAGCTACCTGATACATACTCGCAATAACTTGCCCGCCAGCTGTATTCAATTGCAATTCTTTAAGAAAAGTAACATCGGTATAACGTTTTACTCCCTCAAAAGCGACTTCTGATAATAATGAAATACTAGCGCCCGTATCTAACATTAACGATACTTGAAAACCACCATCTATATAAGCAGGAACAATAAAGTGCTCACCTTGACGTTCCAATGGAATACTTTCAGGTTTTCTTAATGCAGCTTCAATCTTCGCTAAAAGTGTTTCTGCTTTCACTTTATAATTAGGGTTATTTAAAAAAGGCGCTATAGCATCACGAGCAAATTCAAACTCGCCTAATTGATATTGCGCATTAACAAACAACCATTGTAAATTAAAATCCTCAGGATCTAATATCATTACCTGCTCAACTAAGTCTCTTAACTCTAACCATAAGTTATTTTTGATCAGTAGATCCGCATGTTGCTGAACAAGATCTCTTGCAAAGGTGAGTACGTCATACTTTTGTACTTCAGTAAAAACATGGTATTGCATTTCATAAGCATACCTAATAGCCGGTATTGGTAATTGCTGTTGCCAATACAAGTTTATTTGTTGATATAAAAAATCGATGTCGTCTTGCTGAAAACCTAAATAAGCGCTAATTGAGTTTTCAGCATGGGCAAATGAATCTTCAAGAATTAGCGCTTTGGTTACATCTAACCAAAACTGTTTTATTTCTGTTAATTCAGTGTTTGCGTGAGGATTATTGGCTAAGGTATTTATTAAAGAGCTGGCAATAAAAAAGTCGTTGTCGGTAATTGCCTTTTTAATTTTCATTACCTGTTGTGCAATAAGGTTATCTTCAGCGTTTTTATTGTCTACTTCAGCTTTTTTTACTGTGCTTGTTGCTTCTGCGTTTATCGTATTAATAGTTTCATCAACGACAGTATCTTTAAAAATTAACGGCTGTTTTTTAGGGGGGGATTTTGCTGGAATGCTGACTTTTTGTTGGAATTTTTTTTCAATTGACTCGACATTTAATTGCATAAGCAAATAAACATTAAGTGCTACTGAGCAAAAAAAACAAATAAATAAAAGTGCACGCCACATAATACTTCCCACAATTGCTTATCAACTTTTTAGTAAGGCAAAATTGAATAATATAATATTACTCGTTAACCTACTTAGTTGATGATACCGAAAAACGCATAGTGATGACACTCTTACTTAAAGTTAACAGGTTAACGCTTTAACAAGCCCGTTGTGCTTTCAATTCAAGTGTATTGTGAAATAACCTTGGCTCATCAAGTGCCGTTAACATTTCACCATTAGGTAAGCAATCATCATCAACATAGTCAACAAAATCGCCTTTTGGATCAAAGACTAAAACGTCTAATGCTAAACGGTCTAAACCATATAATCCACGATGGATCATATCCGCGGAAAACACCAATAAATCTCCTGCCGCTAATGGAATTTTTTTGCCTGTGCTAAGGTTATCGCAACTTAGCTTTCCTTGAGTTTCTTGGCGAACAGTAAACTCTTCATTATTGTCCCAACGCTTATGCGTACCTGGTACTAATTCCATGCCCAACTCATCAAAGAGAGGCACACGTAAATGCACCACTTGCGTTTCTTGAATGGCAATTTTTTGATCTTCAATATCATGATCATATTGACAGTCTCTATGCCAAAAATCTTTTAATTTAACGTTAACAGGGTTAAAGAATAACTGTGTATTCATAAAGGCGGGCTTATTAGGGATAACCGTGTCGATAAGCACCATCATTTTAGGGGAGCTAATAAAGTTAAATAACTTGATTCTATCGTCTGACGATAAATACTGACTGCCGGTAATTAATGACGAGTTAAACGCCTCTTCTTTATAAAATACTGCATTGTCTATTTTCCATAGCTCATGAAAAGTTAACACAACCTTCCTTAATGCTGCTATTTCATCGCTATTAAAATAATTTCTGATAACAAAGTAGCCTTGCTCGCTATATTGCTTATTTAGTTTACGTTGATTGATTTTCATGGATTGATTTTGATTACTGCACAGAGTAGGTAATTACGATAAGACGCTTCTCAAATATTTTCAGCGATAGCACCTAAATTACTTATAAGTTTTTAAGTAAAGTGATTATAAATTTAGCGCCGCTGTCACAAGGTACACATTTTATATCCCCCCCTAATTTACGGGCGATATTATAACAAATATGCATACCTAAACCACTACCACCATTATTACGTTTTGTCGTATAAAAAGGGGTGAATATCTCTGCATGTTTATCAATGTCGATCCCAATACCATTATCTTGATAAACAATAGTTACATTATGGTTTTCAACACTTACTTCAAGTCTTATTGAAGCATCTTTATCTAACTTAAAACCATGCAGAATTGAGTTAATAACCAAATTAGTCATAATTTGCGCTAGACCACCTGGGTATGAAGTCATGGTCAGTTTTTCATCACAAATAATCTCTATTTCACAGTTATATTTTTTGTATTGCGGATATAAACTTGCGAGCACTTCATTTAAGTATTCACCAACTAAAAATTCTCGCAGTTCTTCGGACGATTGGTCAACCGCGACAAGTTTAAATTGTCGAATAAGATCATTTGCTCTGATCAAGTTACTATTTATTAACCCCGTTGCTTGATTCAATTTTTCTAAGAATGTATTCATATCACTGCGACTAACTTTATTTGCTTGTACTTTAGCCACAAATATTTCTAATAAATGTTGTGCGGTACTAACAGCTGTAACACTAGTACCTAAAGGTGTGTTAATTTCATGGGCAACACCTGCAACTAAATTACCTAACGCGGCCATTTTTTCTGACTCAACAAGCTGAAACTGCGTTTCTATCAACTGGTTGTTAGTTTGCGCAAGTTCATTATTTTTATCACTTAATGCCTCATAAGATTTCTTTTTATTTTTACTGCTTCGATACAATACAAAAACAATTCCCAGTACTAATAAAATAAAAATAAGGCTAACTATCATAGCCATATACTGTCTTTGTATCGTTGATGACTTATTTACAAGCTCTTTTTGTTGTTGCGCTAAAGCTTCTTTTTGATTAGATAATGCGATTTGTTGCTGTTCAATTTGTGTCTGCTGTTCAACCAAAGTTAATGTATTTGCCGCAATAGAGTTTGATAATTTTTTAATGTTTTTTTCTTTAGCAATAAGCTGATCTTGTTTTTCAACTAAGGCAATATTGTTGTTATTTAATTCTGCGTTATTCTTTTTCAATTCAGCTTGGCTTTTACTAAGCTGTTGTTGGTTTTTAGTCAACTCATCATGACTATTTTTAACCGTAACTAGCAATTGCTCTATTTCATTTTTTAACAAGACTGATTGTTGCTGTCTTGCTTCAATATCTTGTGTTTGCGTTAGTATTTTTTGTTGTAGCACTGCAATTTTATTTTCTTTTTTACTAATATCAGTCGCTAATATTTTTAAGTTTTTTTCTCGCTTATCCAATTGTAGTTTTATATTGTCTAACTTTTTATTCGTTTCATTTAACACTTTAGCAATATCGACTTCAGTACCACCAATAACTAATATTTCTGAAGACAAGACTAGTTTTTCATAAACAATATTATAACGATTCAGCTCAAATGAAATGGAGTTATCATTTGAGTAGACAAAGTTGAGCATTATATTTTGTTTATTAGTAGCATTATCCGAGATAAGTAACGTACTTTTACCGTTAACTAAGCTTTGTAGTTTTGCCAGCGCATTATTATTATCATGACCTACGACAATGACTTGCACATTCTTTTGTGGGGAAATACTGTACTGTCTGACTATCTTTATTTGATTATCACGCACTCTTTTGCCATTGAGTGATGAAAGTTTTTCATAAAAACCATTATCATTTCCCCAGTAACTAATTGTTAAGTGTTGATTATCACCTTCATCAGGCCAAGTAATATAATTAAGGAATTTGTATACCCAAATAACTTTAGGTGAATCGTCTAAACTTGCTGTTTGTGCATAATTAGACACAACAAGCATCATGCTAAAAATGATAATTTTGCAAAGTATTGATGAACGATTAAAGCGCTGAGATAAAATACGACAACTAAAGAACATAAAATGTATTATCCCGAACAATTACTATTTTCATTCTGAACACTTCAATGAGAGAGACCTTAAGTTTTAATCACAATAAGCATATTACTGTTGATGTTGATGTTGATGTTGATGTTAATGTTAAAATTTATAGCGGTATTACAGTATATGCTCATCGAACCTTATTCAGGCTCTGTAAAAATAAATCTCAAAAGATCACACATAACCTAACATAATGGTTACAAAAAAGCCGATAACAGGCAGCTTCAATAACGAAAACATTCCTTATTTAAACATTAGCCCCCCAAGTCAAGCTAATTGCTTAAGGTGCAATGCCTAAAAGTCTAATAGTCTAATAATTTAAGAGTAAATATTAGATTTAAGGTTGATAAGGTAATGAAGATTGATGAAGTGTAATACGCACATTACCATCTTCGCATTCTTTAAACACAAAGCTTTTATTTACAAATATATGGCTGTCGTCATCACCTATAAAGTGTACATTACACTGCACAATAGCTAAGTCACCGTGCAAAATAAAATCCTCTTTACTGTACCAAACCTTTACCCAAGGTTTAAGTTTAAAGCCTTTATCATCGGGGAATTCACTATTCCCACCCACAAAATAAGAAAGAGCTCCTTCTTTTGTTGGTCGAAACGTTTGTTGGCCAAATGTTAAGGTAGGCTTAAACAATACCTTTCCATTGTCGTAATCATAACTTTCAGATAACACTTGAAGAGAAAATGCTTGAACATCGCCTCCTTCGGCATGAACTTGTCCAACTTTTACAACATTGTCACACCAAGTTTGCAAGGCTGCATGTGCCATTTCTTTAGTAAACATAACGTATATATTTCTCCTATTAAGGTGGGATCTTGGGTTCAGCATACAATAAAAAACAAAAAAAACTTAGAACTGATTTTATTTTAAAATAAACAGTAATAACTTTTTATATGATAACAATAATCTTATACAAGATTAATTGTTATCATATAAGCTTTGCTCATCATAATATTATATAAGCACGGCACTAGTAAAATACAATTGTTATGTGCGCAGCCTTGATAAGTTATTGAAGTTCTCAAATAATATTTTGAAGTGGCAAGTAACATTGGTCAAAGTTTTGTCTAAACAGTCCTAATCAAGAGAACTTCTCTTTTCACCTAACGGGACTAGGTAAACCATTAAAACAATTAATATTTATCAATCACTTGCAAAAAATATTATGGTCTGTTGACCTTTCAAGATTACTTTTACAGTAACTTGATTGATCTTCTTTGTATTAAGAGCAAACATGCGATAATGCCGTATAAATTTTAACCTTGAAAGAACAATAGTTCCTAATCAGTCGTTAAATTTTTCAACCATACCTTTTTCTTCATTCGCCAAGTAAACATTACCGCTTTACACATTTCTTCGGAGTAAGCGGTTAATACCACGTAAAATAGTGGCCATTGAAAGTAAAAAGCGGCAATAAAGGTTAATGGCAAACTAACTACCCACATACCAATAGTATCAATAATTAAACAATACTTATTATCGCCGCCAGCGCGAAGTATGCCGATTGAAATCGTCATATTATAAACTTTTAGGCAAGTGCCAAACACGATGAGTGCGAATATTTCAGCAGCCAACTGCAGAGTTAACGTTTCCATAGCTTGAAATGATTTAAAAATAACACCTTCAAAAGAATAAATAATCAAGGCTAAAGCAAAGGTAATTATTGGCCCTCCCATTGAAAACATAACACCGGTTTTCCATGCTTCTTGAAAGTTATCTTTACCTAAGTTTTGACCTACAATAATTGAACAAGCAGCAGAAAAGCCAAAAAAGAAAGCGATTAACATACCCTCTATTGGTGTTAACATGCTCATTACCGCTAGTTCTACAGTTCCTATGCGGCCATAAATTAATTGATAACCAAATGTGCCTAATGACCAAACCCCAAAACTTAACATTAATGGCCAAGTAAGTTGTATAAAGTTAAACCATTTTTGGCGATCATATATTTTACTCAAACATTCTTTATTGGGAAAAACTGGATGCGCTATTTTTTGCAAGCAATAAATTAATATTAATACATGGAATAATCTTGCTAAAGTTGTTGCCCAAGCAGCTCCCACAATCCCCATAGGCTCAATGCCAAGCCCACCATTTATTAACCAGTAATTTAAAATAACATTTAACACAATAGCCAAAACACTAAAAACCATAGGCAATTTAACCTGCCCTGTAGCGCGTAAAGCACCTTCAAAAATAAGAATAACCGCAATAAATAATAAGCTAGGGGCAGTGATCCATAGATAACTTTCACCGAAGCCAATGACGGCAAGATCAGTCGTTGCTAAGTTCACAATAGGTGCTGCATAAAAGAAATTTAAAACAATTACTGGCAATAAAAATAGATAAGCAAAGATTATTGCTAAAACAATCGTGTTTTTTATTTTATTAGCTTGAGATGCACCATAATATTGAGCAGACATAATGCCAACGCCTGTTGCAATACCGGTAAGCATAATCAACACAACAAAGAAAATTCTATTACCTATACCTACCGCGGCAACCGCTTCATTTCCTAGGTGAGATACCATGATAATATCTATCATTCCCAAAAATGTTACTAACACACTTTGTAATGAAATCGGCCAAGCAAGTTTCATCGTCTTTTTTAAAAAATCTATTGTAAACATCGTCATTATCTGTGGAGTTAAGTTAAGAGGTGATTTAAGGTGTTAGTGGGTTATTAAATAACTTCCTAGTTATAAAAATAAGTAGGATAAAAATAAATAGGATAAAAATAAATAGGACACTCGCTTATACAGTGCCTTACTATACCACAAGCTTAATAACCGTTTTCAATAAAGCTTTGAGCGACGTCCTTGTTAATTTTGTTAATTATCTGCATCGCGAAACCACTCCTGCCTTGATTATGAATCACTCAGACTTAGCTTAACGAGCACCTTTAAGTGGAACTGCTCTATATTAAAACTTACCAAAAAATAAAAGATATGGTTCTAGCCTATACCCTAGTTCAGCGATGCGATAGTATATTTAAAGTAGATTTACTAAGTTAAACGTTATTCATAAATTCATTTCAATGGAGAACAGCTAATGACCAAATCGACACAACATTTACAGAGCATGGAAATTAATGGTGATATTTGCCATTACTATAGTTTTGATAATTTAGCTAATAACTATGATCTTTCCCGCTTACCTTTCGCCGCCAAAATCCTCTTAGAAAACTTATTACGTCATGCCGATACTGACTTTGTTCAAGATAAAGATATTGAAATATTAGCCAAATGGGACGTAAAAAATTGGCAAGACACTGAAATAGCTTTTGTCCCTTCTCGCGTTATTTTACAAGATTTTACCGGGGTACCTGCAGTAGTCGATTTAGCGGCGATGCGTGATGCTATTGTAAAAATGGGCGGAACAGCGGATAAAATTAACCCGTTAAATCCCGTAGAGTTGGTGATTGACCATTCTGTTATGGTCGATGTATTTGGCAAAGCTGATGCGATGGAACAAAATACCGCTATTGAATTTCAACGTAACAATGAACGCTACCAGTTTTTACGCTGGGGTCAGCAAAGTTTCAATAACTTTAAAGTAGTACCTCCTGGTCGCGGCATAGTGCACCAAGTCAATCTCGAATATTTAGCTCGCGTTGTATTTAAAAAAGCCGATGAAAATAATCTACTTTATCCAGATACTCTAGTTGGCACAGATTCACATACCACCATGATTAATGGTTTAGGTATTTTAGGTTGGGGAGTTGGCGGCATTGAGGCGGAAGCAGCAATGTTAGGTCAACCAGTCACTATGTTATTACCTGAAATCGTGGGTTTTGAATTAACCGGTAAATTACCTGCTGGCACAACAGCAACTGATTTAGTGTTAACCGTTACCGAACAATTACGCGCCGCAGGTGTAGTCGGTAAATTTGTCGAATTTTTTGGTACCGGTGTAAATGAACTTACCTTAGCCGACAGGGCCACCATTGCCAATATGGCGCCCGAATACGGCGCAACTTGTGGTATTTTCCCAATTGATGAACAAACCATTGACTATATGGAATTAACTGGACGAGATAACGATCATATTGAACGTATCAAAACATATCTTAAAGCCATGAACATGTGGGGAACTGAATCACAACAAAATGCGGTTTATCATAACCGATTATCACTAAAGTTAGATGATGTAGTCCCTTCTATTGCCGGCCCTAAACGTCCACAAGATAGAATTTCATTAAACGCAGCAGGTGCTGCTTACAGTGATTGGTTAACATTACAAAACGGCGTTAAACATGCTGACTCAAGCCAAAAGCCAAACTCGTCTCCAACGTCGACTGAAAGCAGTTTTGAAGGTGAAGGCGGGCAACCTTCGCCAGTATTACCAGCAAGTGAGGGAGACACGGGTGTACCTTGCCAATATAAAGATGAAGACTTTTTATTAAAACACGGCTCTGTGGTAATTGCCGCGATCACAAGTTGTACTAATACCTCGAATCCATCAGTATTAATTGCTGCAGGTTTACTAGCACGAAATGCAAGAAGTCGTGGCTTAAATGTTAAACCTTGGGTTAAAACCAGTTTTGCACCTGGCTCACAAGTTGTCACAGATTATCTGCTTAAGTCAGGTTTAAATACAGACTTAGACGCCCTTGGTTTTCAACTTGTCGGCTACGGTTGTACCACTTGTATTGGTAACTCAGGTCCTTTACCAAACGAAATTAGCAAAGCTATTCATCACGGTGATTTATCAGTTACCTCGGTTTTATCAGGTAATCGTAATTTTGAAGGGCGTATACACCCCGAAATTCAAGCTAACTATCTAGCCTCTCCTCCTCTCGTAGTTGCCTATGCATTAGCGGGTAATATGAAAATAGATATTACAACAGAGCCTTTAGGTGAAGATACTTCAGGAGAATCGGTTTATTTACATGAGATCTGGCCAGATAATGATGAAATTAAACAGGTTATTGAAAGCGTTATCGACAGTTCAATGTTTACCTCTCGCTATGCTGACGTGTATAGCGGCAATAAAGATTGGCAAGCTTTAGATGTAGTAGAAAGCCAGAAGTATGATTGGCCAGATTCGACTTATGTGAAGTTACCACCATTTTTTGAGAATATCAGTACTGAAATCCCCGTCATTAATGACATTAAAAATGCGCGATGTTTATTAAAATTAGGTGATAGTGTTACCACTGATCATATATCGCCTGCAGGCTCAATTGCGCTAGATAGCCCCGCCGCTGAATACTTGCAAGGTGAAGGGGTTGCCCTTAAAGATTTTAATTCGTACGGCTCTAGACGGGGTAACCACGAAGTCATGATGCGTGGCACTTTTGCCAATGTACGTTTACGTAATTTATTAGCGCCAGGCACCGAAGGCTGTTGGACGAGAATGATGCCATCAGGTGAGAAAATGAGTGTATTTGATGCCGCCATGCAATATCAGCAACAAAACATTGCCTCAATTGTATTAGCGGGTAAAGAATACGGTACTGGTAGCTCACGCGACTGGGCGGCAAAAGGCCCTGCTTTATTAGGGGTTAAAGCCGTTATAGCCCAAAGCTATGAGCGTATTCATCGCTCAAACTTAGTTGGCATGGGTATTCTACCTTTACAATTTATGCCAGATGAAAGCGCCGATTCATTAAAATTAACCGGTGAAGAGCAATTTAGCATTCCCGCGATAAATGCCGATCAAAAAACAGCGACTGTCTCTGTTATTGCAAGTGATGGTAGTGAAAAGTCATTTGACGTTATGATCAGAATTGATACACCAAATGAATTTAGCTATTACCAAAATGGCGGTATTTTGCATTATGTACTACGAAATTTAGCCGCGACAAGCTAAATCGATGGTAATCCTCATTTTCAATGGAGATCAGAAGTAGGCACTTTTCTTTGTGTTAAGAAAAAGAATCATAAATGACTAAAAGAAATACAATTAGATCCTCTATTCGTGCTGAAATTATTTTATGCTTACAACCAAACAAAAAAAGGCCGATTCATTGAATCGGCCTTTAAATATCTATTTGTATAAGTTTAGTGGTGCGGTTGGGGGGACTTGAACCCCCACGACCTAAGTCACCAGCCCCTCAAGCTGGCGCGTCTACCAATTCCGCCACAACCGCGCAATACTAAACCTATATACTCTATTTTACTAAACTAACTAACTGAGGTGTTAATTAGGTTTTCTTAAATTCTTATCATCACTCTGAGTAATACTTTAAAATATTACTCAGGTACGCTGCTATTTTCTTCTTTACTAGCAACGTCATCAGCAGCTGGAACATCATTGTTTTGAGCAGCAGGTAAAGTTGCTTCATCAATACTTTCACTTGGAATTGAATCAACGGCTTGCTCAACTGGCACTTCTAAGTTATTCCATTCATCAACAGCTTTAGTACGGTTAGCAGTTAAGTTACCTAAAACTAAACTAATAGCAAAAAATGCTACGGCTAAGTAAGTTGTTGTTGAGGTAAGAAAGTTACCTGAACCGCCTGAGCCAAATACTGTTGCAGAAGAGCCTGCACCAAAAGATGCTCCCATATCTGCGCCTTTACCTTGTTGGATTAATACTAAACCAATAAGGGCTAAAGCAATTATTACGTAGGCGATAATTAATACTTGATACAACATTTCTATTTTCCTTTGGCTGCAGAACAAATAATTTTAAATTGCTCGGCTTGTAAACTAGCACCACCAATAAGACCACCGTCTATATCAGGTTGTGCAAATAATTCTTCACAGTTAGCTGCATTAACGCTGCCACCGTAGAGTAACGATATATTTGCCGCCACTTGATCACATTGTTTAGCGATAAGTTGACGTATAAAATAATGTGTTTCTTGTGCCATAGCACTTGATGCTGGGTTACCTGTACCTATTGCCCAAACTGGCTCATAAGAGATAATAACATCACTAAAATTCTTTATGCCTATTTCATCGATAACAGGTTGGATCTGGGACATTAACACAGATTCAATCTTACCGCTGCTACGTTCTTCTTCAGTTTCACCAATACAGAGTATAGGGCTCAAACCTGCTTTTAATACTGCATGAACTTTACTAGCAACTTGCTCTGAAGTTTCATTATATACACTTCTACGCTCTGAGTGCCCAACAATGACATATTTTATCGATAAGTCATTCAACATATTTGTTGAAACTTCACCCGTATGGGCACCATCGAAAAATTTACTTACCGTTTGCGCTCCAACATGAATAATTTCATTTAAATTAGCAGCTTTTATTTTCTGATTTAATTCAGATAAATAAGGGAAACTTGGGCAAATAATGACTTCTACATTTGATGACTCTAAGTCTTTTAAGCCCAAAAGCATTGAATCAACTAAGGCTAAATCACCGTTCATTTTCCAATTTGCAGCTACAATTACTCTTCTTGTCATTTCCACCTCTGAGCCATGATACTTATATTACAACTTCAGTATTACGACTGCAGTTAACACAAAATAGAGTCATTGCTAAAATGAAGCCGCGAGATAGTAACCAACCTACGCAAAAGATACAAGTATTTAACACAATATCTTTTACTGCTTGTAGTTTTTTTATACTCGCTACCGACTTATTCTTACGTATTTTATAATTACGGCATTAAAGTAGCATTATTCTGCTTTTATCTTAGCTAAAAGGATCTAGTTAGCGTCCTTTTAGCTTATAGCGCTTAACTAGGATCTATTGATATTTCGAGATTACTTTTACAGCAATTTGTTTGATCTTCTTTGGATTAAGAACAGACAAGGTAGAGCATGTGACGTGTAGTTGGCTACACGAATATGCGATAACGCCGTCTAAATTTTAATTCTGAAAGATCAACAGCCCCTAGTATTCGATAAATAACATTACTTAACCAACTTCACTAAATCAGCAATTTTATTCGCCAACAACGTGACTTCATCATCATCAGGGCCTTCAACCATAACACGTATAAGCGGCTCAGTGCCTGATTTGCGTAATAATACTCGACCACGGCCACTTAATGTTTCATTAACTTCATCAACGGCAGCAAGTACAGCTTTATCTTCTAATGGATCGTTTGCACCTTCAAAACGTACATTAACAAGTAACTGTGGCAACATGGTTATGCCTTGACGTAACTCAAACAGTGATTTTTTTTGCTTTGTTACCGCGGTGAGAACATTTAACGCCGCAATAATACCGTCTCCTGTAGAGGTATGATTTAAGTTGATAACATGGCCTGAATTTTCAGCTCCTAATTGCCAACCTTTCTCGCGAAGTAATTCCATAACATAACGATCACCCACATTACTACGAGCAAAGTCTATATTAAGTTTTTTTAAAGCAAGTTCTAACCCCATATTGCTCATTAAGGTGCCAACTACGCCACCCTCTTTACGACCTGACTTAAGATCATTACAGGCGATAATATAAATAATTTCATCACCGTCAATCACATAACCTGTGTGATCAACCATCATGATGCGATCACCGTCACCATCAAGAGCAACACCTAAGTCAGCTTCATGCTCAACTACCGCTTTACTGATAGCTGCCATTGATGTTGCACCACAACCATCATTAATGTTTGTACCATTTGGCGCGGTACCAATTTCAATAACCGTAGCGCCTAGTTCACGAAATACGTTCGGGGCTATGTGATAAGTTGCACCATGGGCGCAATCGACTACTATTTTAAGTCCTTTGAGGGACATTTTACTTGGAAAGTTACTTTTACAAAATTCAATATAACGACCCGCAGCATCGTTAATACGATTTGCTTTACCTAATTTAGCAGACTCAACACACCCCATAGGTTTGTCTAATTCAGACTCAATCGCTAATTCAACTTCGTCAGGTAATTTTTCACCTGACTGAGAGAAGAATTTTATACCATTATCATAAAAAGGATTATGTGATGCACTAATAACAATGCCGGCTTCAGCTCTAAAAGTTTTAGTTAAATACGCAATACCTGGCGTTGGCATTGGGCCTAATAAACCAACATCGATACCTGCCGCTGAAAAGCCTGCTTCAAGTGCAGATTCAAGCATGTAACCTGAAATACGTGTATCTTTACCAATCAGTACTTTTTTGGTGCCTTGAGTTGCGAGTACTTTACCTGCGGCATAGCCTAGCTTCATAACAAAGTTTGGGGTAATTGGGTATTGTCCGACTAAACCACGAATACCATCGGTACCAAAATATTTACGATCTGACATATTATTCCTTAAATTCTTTTCACAATAATATCAATTATCATGTTTATATTTTATATTTTATGAATTAGCTAATACTGATATTTCTGAGTAATAGCTAATACTTTAAGTGCATCAACTGTTTCTTTTACGTCATGCACTCTAATAATTTTAGCTTGCTGCTGTGCCGCTATTATAGCGGTAGTTAAACTCCCTGCAAGACGTTCATCGACTTTACGTTCTAATAAGTTACCTATCATTGATTTTCTCGATGTACCAGAGAGAATAGATAAACCTAAGTCATCAAATTTGTGCAGTTGAGCGAGTAATTGGTAATTTTGCTCTAGTGTTTTGCCAAAACCAAAACCAGGGTCTAAAATAATGCGATTTTGATTAATTCCTGCTTGTTCACATGCTTCAATACGCTCAATAAAAAATTGTTTAATATCGCCGATAAGATCGCTATATTGCGGGTTATTTTGCATGGTGCGCGGCAAACCTTGCATGTGCATTAAACAAACCGGTACATCGCTATTAGCTAAAACGTTTAAACACCCCTCATTTTGCAAAGCACGAACGTCATTAATAATATCAGCACCCTGCTCTATGCTCTGTGCCATAACCGCCGCTTTACTGGTATCTATTGAGACTTTAATATCGTAATTAGTTTTTATTGCTTTAAGTAATGGAATAACACGCGCTAGTTCATCAGCCTCACTGACTTCAACAGCGCCTGGGCGTGTTGATTCACCACCTATATCAATAATATCAACGCCATCATCAATCATTTTTTGAACTTGTTTTAACGCATTATCAAATGATGCAAACTTACCACCATCAGAAAAAGAGTCTGGAGTTATGTTTAAAATTCCCATTACAAGTGGCTGAGTTAAACTGCTAAAATATTTATTGGTGAGAGCCATTTTAAAATCTTTATATAAGTTAAGTTTATTTAGAAAATACACATAAGAAAAAGCCTCGGTACTTATTACTAAATACCGAGGCTTTATTATTCATAACAAGAATTAACTCACTGTATCGCCACTTGGTTTGCTTGTATCAGGCGTTACTTCTTTTACTGGTTCAGCTTTGGCTTCAACAGGAGTTTCTTCTGCAGCTTTACCGTTACTATTATCTGAGTTAGAGCTTGAGCTACCTTTATCATCCCAGCCTGCTGGCGGGCGTACTGGTGTTCTAGCCATTAAATCATCAATTTGTAGTGCGTCAATTGTTTCATATTTCATTAAACAATCTTTCATGGCGTGTAATACGTCCATGTTATCTTTGATTAACTTTTCAGCTCTTTCATAGTTACGGTTAATTACCGCTCTGATCTCTTCATCAATCGATTTCGCTGTTTCATCAGACATGTGTAATGATTTAGCAGAGGTACGACCTAAGAATACTTCACCTTCTTCTTCGGCGAACAACATTGGCCCCATTTTATCAGATAACCCCCATTGGGTTACCATTTTACGGGCAATGTTAGTTGCACGTTCAATATCATTCGAAGCACCCGTTGAGACCTTGTCGCTGCCGTAAATAACATCTTCTGCAATACGACCGCCGTATAAAGACGATATATTACTTTCTAAATGCTGTTTAGAGTGACTAAATCTATCTTGCTCAGGTAAGTACATAGTTACCCCAAGCGCACGACCACGTGGAATAATACTTACTTTATAAACTGGATCATGATCTGGCACTAAACGGCCAACAATTGCATGGCCAGCTTCATGGTAAGCGGTCATTTCTCTTTCAGACTCACTCATCACCATAGTTTTGCGCTCTGAGCCCATCATTATTTTGTCTTTAGCTTCATCAAACTGCTTCATGCTAACTAAGCGAAGTCCGCTACGTGCCGCACATAAAGCGGCTTCGTTTACTAAGTTAGCTAAATCTGCACCTGAAAAGCCTGGTGTACCTCGGGCAATAACTTGTGCTTCAACATCATCACCTAAAGGTACTTTGCGCATGTGCACTTTAAGAATTTGCTCACGACCTTTAATGTCTGGTAAACCTACTGTTACTTGACGGTCAAAACGACCTGGACGAAGTAAAGCAGGGTCTAATACGTCTGGACGGTTAGTTGCAGCAATTACAATAACGCCTTCGTTACCTTCAAAGCCATCCATTTCAACCAACATTTGGTTAAGGGTTTGTTCACGTTCATCGTGTCCGCCGCCCATACCTGCACCACGTTGACGACCTACTGCATCAATTTCATCGATGAAGATAATACAAGGGGCTGATTTTTTAGCTTGTTCAAACATATCACGAACACGCGATGCACCAACACCGACAAACATTTCAACAAAGTCTGAGCCTGAGATGGTAAAGAAAGGTACTTTCGCTTCACCGGCAATAGCTTTAGCTAATAAGGTTTTACCTGTACCGGGTTGACCTACTAATAAAATACCTGATGGAATACGACCACCTAGTTTTTGGAAGCGTGTTGGCTCTTTTAAGTAATCAACTAACTCAGCAACATCTTCTTTCGCTTCATCACAACCAGCAACATCAGCAAACGTTGTTTTAATTTGCTCTTCGGTTAATTGGCGTGCTTTACTTTTACCAAATGACATAGCGCCTTTACCGCCACCGCCTTGCATTTGACGCATAAAGAATATCCATACACCAATAAGTAAGATCATTGGGAACCAAGAAACGAAAATAGTGGTTAAGAAACTCGTTTCTTCAGGTAATTTACCTTCCGCACGCACACCTTGTTTAACAAGGTCGTTAATTAAATCACGATCATAGCCACCAGGGATAACGGTTTTATATGCTTCACCACTACTCTTTTCGCCAGTAATCACGCCATTTCTATCGACACTTGCGTCTCGAATTTGTCCTTGACGTACATCCTTAATAAAGCGGGTGTAATCCATTTGTTGATTATTTGAGCTATTCGGAGTAAAACTCTGAAATACGCTCATTAAAACAACTGCAATAACTAACCATAAAATAAGATTTTTTGCCATATCGCTCAACTTAATGACCTCTTTTGGTATTTAACATTGGGTATTTATATTTATTAACATTATTTATTAACATTATTTATTAACATTATTTATTAACATAAAACTATACTAGTCTATTGTGTCTAATTTACTACAATTCAAGGCTTTGAGCTATCTAACTTTAGTTGTTAGTAATAACTCGTTACAACTTAAATTTTTTCTTTCTAACCTTTATAACCTGTACCGACCAAATATACTTCTCTGGAGCGTGCTCTTGATGACTCTGGTTTACGGGTTTTAACGGTTTTAAAAACAGCACGAGTAGCTTTCATATATTCTTCAAAACCGGCGCCTTGGAATACTTTTACCACAAAGGAGCCATTAGGTTTTAATACTTCGCTACACATGTCTAAAGCTAATTCAACTAAATACATACTACGCGCTGAATCGGCACTTTCATTACCTGTCATGTTCGCTGCCATATCAGACATAACAACATCGATGTTTCTGCCGTTAATTCGATTTAATAACGCATCAAGCACTTCTTCTTCACGAAAGTCACCTTCAAGGAAGTCTACACCAACAATTGAGTCCATTGGCAAAATATCACAAGCAATAACCTTTCCTTTGTCGCCAACCGCTTTTACCGCATACTCAGACCAACCACCTGGCGCAGCACCTAAGTCGACAACTTTCATGCCTGGTTTTATTAATTTATCTTTGTTGTTTATTTCTTCAATTTTAAAAACTGCGCGTGAACGTAGTCCTAATTTTTGTGCTTTTTTTACGTATTCATCTTCAAAGTGTTCGTCTAACCAACGTTGACTACTGGCTTTATGCTTTTTAGTGGCCATATTTTTTCTTACTCAGAATAGCTTTAAGGTGATTTTAGCGAGGGGAATAGTTTAATAGTGAAACACTAATTATAATAATCATTAGCACAAAGTTCATTAAGTATTCGATGTAAACTCGTTAATCCCTGTTAAGGTAAAGCTAAAATACCTTAGCTTGGCGCTGCTCTCAACCCTAATGACTAGCTAATGTTAAATTAACTACATTAGTTGGTTTATGTTTCGCCTATAATTAATATCGAAATTGATATCGAAATAAAATTTATAAACTTAATGAAAATACTATAACTAATTAGTATTACTGATTAGATAAGGGTAAAATAGACCCAATTCAAGGCAACGGGTAACGAAATTTAGTAATGAGCTTAAATAAAAAACAAATTCAACATCTTCGCGGTGTAGCACACTCTTTAAAACCTATCGTTTTATTAGGTAATAATGGCTTAACAGAAGCGGTTGTTGCTGAAATTGACTATGCACTTAATCATCACGAATTAATCAAAGTTAAAATTCCAACTGATGATAAAGAAACGAAAGCATTAATCGTTGAAGCGATTTGTCGTGAAACGAATGCAACTAAAGTACAAGTAATTGGTAAAACATTAATTATTTACCGTGAAAGTGCTGAAAAGAAAATTAGAATTCCTAAAATATAATTTAGAGTTTAGCATCTAAAACCTAGGTTTTAGGTGCTAAAATGAAAAAGCCAAGTGAGTGTCACTTGGCTTTTTTGATCAGCGGTTTCAAAAATATATCTGCAAACAGTTATTAATAATTAACGATTACGCTCAACAATACCCATCATTTTATAGGTTAAAAATGATGCGGCGAAGTCATAGGCATGGAAACCATTAATCGGCGCAAATTCCATAATATCAAAACCAATGATGTTACGTTGTTTAGCGACACTTTCAAATAAACTCAACGTTTGATACCAACTTAAGCCGCCAGGCACTGGCGTACCTGTAGATGGAAATACCGATGGATCCATGCCATCAATATCTAAAGTAAAAAACACATTTTTTGGAAAATCTTCAGGTAATGTTATTTCATTAATGTTATTCGGTACTAAGTCATCAGCATCAATAAAATGTACATTCGCTGCTTTACGTGTTTCAACTTCTTCTTCGCAGAACGCGCGAATACCTAATTGAAATAACGGAATACCCAAATCAACAATGCGTTTCATCACAGAAGCATGACTTAATTTGTCACCTTCATAGGCATCGCGTAAATCGGCGTGTGCATCAATTTGCACAATGCCAATATCATTTACGTTAACTACACCGCTTTCAAGTAAACCTTTGATAACGCCATAAGTTACTGTGTGCTCACCGCCTAACACCACAGGAATTTTAGCAAAGTCACCGGCTATTTTAGTCGCAGCAGCAATGTTCTCAATAACCTGTTCAGGACTAACACTACAATCAACTACCGGATGAGTATAAATACCCTGCTCGCACGGTTTAGATTTACCATCCCACTCTTCTAATTGCCATGAGGCTTTTAATATCGCAGACGGTCCTAAACTAGTACCGCCACCGTATGAAACACTTGCTTCATAAGGTACAGGAATAACGTGGAACAAAGCATCTTCAGGTTTGCCTTGTGCTATTTCAGAGCCAAGAAAAATTGGATATTCGCTGTCGAATTCATCCATGGGTATTCCTTAAAGTTATGTTTTAAATATTAATAAGTAAATTATGACAAACGGTTTTTAAAGTCATCATAACCAAACTCTTTTACAAGTTTTAGTTCATCAGTCTTTGAATTCCACAAGGCTAACGCCGGTAAACCTATACCATTAAAAGTACTTGTTTTTACCATGGTATAATGTGACATATCATCAAACGCTACACGTTGCCCAATAACTAATGGTTTGGCAAAACTGTAATCACCCATTACATCACCTGCTAAACAGGTCATGCCGCCTAGGCGATAAGTGTGTTCAAGTTCATTAGCTTCACCTGAATCTAAAATATGCGCGCGATATGGCATCTCTAATGTATCTGGCATGTGACACGTTGCTGAGGTATCAAGTATTGCTTGTGGTAACGTATTCCAAGTAATATCGAGTACTTCACTGACTAAAACACCACTATGAATAGCAACCGCTTCTCCGGGTTCGATATAAACTTGCACATCATACTTTTGTGCAAAGTTTTTAATTAGGGTGATTAAACCTTCAACATCATAATCATCAGCAGTTATGTGGTGACCACCACCAAAGTTAATCCACTGCATTTGTCCTAAAAGATGACCGAACTTTGCTTCAACAGCGGTAACTGTGCGCGCTAAAGGCTCAAATTTTTGCTCGCAAAGAGTATGAAAGTGTAAGCCTGAAATACCTTCAAGGTTATTTTCATCTAGCTCACTTAGTGGAATACCTAAACGTGAACCTGGCGCACAAGGATCGTAAATAGGGGTTGTCCCTTCTGAATGCTCTGGGTTTATACGTAAACCAAACTTTAACTCCGGGCGCTGTGCTTTAGCTGCTTTTATTTCAGTTTGGAAACGTTGCCATTGTCCGCATGAGTTAAACACTACGTGATCAGCCAAAGATAATATCTCGGTCATTTCGTTAGCTTTATAAGCGGCAGAAAACACATGGGTTTCACCACCATAAGCTTCTTTACCTAATAACAATTCATGTAAACCACTGGCACAAGTACCGCTAAGGTATTTACCTGTTAATCCACCTAACTGCCAAAAAGAAAACGCTTTTAATGCCGCTAACACTTTTGCGCCACTTTGCGTTTGCACGTAATGAAGTTTTTGTAAGTTTTTTTCAATTACCGCTTCATCAACGACAAAACAAGGGGATGGCACGCGGTTTAAATCAAAGTTTAAAAAAGTAATACTCGCTGTCATTTTTATTCACTTTAAACAAAGAACTTTATAGGAGCTATATATAACTTGCCCCATAATGAATTAACCACGAACTAAGTGCTCGTGGTTAATATTATTAATCGTTTACTAACTTCTTACTAAAAAGATCTTAACTAATTACTTATCTAGTGACTCTCTAAATACTCTCTAAAGAAAAGGTATCTAATTCGATAACTTTCCAAGGTAAACCGTGCTTATTCATGTCTTCCATAAATGGGTCTGGGTTAAGTTGCTCCATGTTCCACACGCCTGGTTTCATCCATTTACCTTCTAACATCATTTTAGCGCCAATCATTGCTGGTACGCCTGTGGTGTAAGAAATAGCTTGTGATTCAACTTCCGCATAACATTCTTGATGATCACAAATATTATAAAGGTAAACAATTTTCTCTTTGCCGTCTTTAATACCGCGAACCACACAACCAATACAAGTTTTGCCTTTAGTGCGCGGCCCTAAACTTGCCGGATCAGGCAGTAATTGACGTAAAAATTGAATTGGTACAATTGATTGACCATTAAATTCAACTGGCTCAATGCCTGTCATACCTACATTACCTAAAACTTCTAAATGGTTGAGGTAATTTTGTGAAAAACTCATCCAAAACTGTGCACGTTTTAACGTTGGAAAATGCTTAGTTAATGACTCTAATTCTTCATGGTACATACGGTAAATATCAAAAGTACCTACATTGTCTGGGCAAGTAAATTTAGCTGACTTACTCATAGCATCAGTTGTGACAAACTCACCATCTTCCCAGTGACGACATTCTGCGGTAACTTCGCGAATATTAATTTCTGGGTTAAAGTTAGTTGCAAACGGGTAACCGTGATCGCCGCCGTTGACATCAATAATGTCTAACTCATGAATTTCATCAAAGTAATGCTTCGCAATATACGCAGTAAACATGTTGGTAGCGCCCGGATCAAAACCTGATCCAAGTAATGCCATTAAGCCTGCTTTCTCGAACTTATCTTGATAAGCCCATTGCCAATGATATTCAAACTTAGCGGTATCAAGTGGCTCATAGTTTGCTGTATCTAAATAATGTACACCTGCTTCTAAACACGCGTCCATTATGTGTAAATCTTGATAAGGTAAAGCTACGTTAATCACTAGCTTAGGCTTTTCTTCTTTAAGTAATGCCACCATTTCTGGAACATTGTCCGCATCAACTTGTACGGTACGCATTTTAACGCCAGTTTTCGCTTCAACTTGTTTAGCGATCGCATCACATTTTGCAACCGTACGACTTGCTAATACTACTTCAGAGAACACGCTAGCAACTTGGGCGCATTTATGAGCAACAACGCCGCCAACACCACCAGCACCAACAATCATGACTTTAGTCATTATAAATTCCTTAAAAAAACACTTTCATTAATATTTTTAATAAGCGTTGAGTTTACTTAGCTTATACTTAGCGAATGCTTAAGCATAACTTAACGCTTTGCGTAAATTGGGAAGGTCAAACTTACTTATAAACTTCTTTGTCAAAGTTACTTTTCGAAGTAAGTATACCCACCCAGACTTTCGCTGAAATTTTTCAGCATGGTTTGGCGCTCTGCAACATTAATATGTCCTGATTTCACCGCTTTTTCTGCACGTTGACGAAAACGCTCCGTTAACGCTTTAGGGTAATACTCAACATAACTTAATACGTCTGAAATACTATCCCCTTCCATTTCTTTTACGTAATCATAGCTACCGTCGCTATTTACACGCACACTAACTACGTTGGTATCACCAAATAGGTTATGTAAATCACCTAATGTTTCTTGGTAAGCACCTACTAAAAATGCGCCAAAAAAGTAATCTTCACCTTCTTTTACATCGTGCACTGGTAAAGTTTTACGATGTAAACCATCAACAGTGAAGCTGTCAATTTTACCATCACAATCACAGGTTAAATCAGCTAATATTGCATCACGCGTTGGTACTTCATCTAAACGATGAATTGGCATGATAGGAAATATTTGATCTATTGCCCATGAATCCGGTAATGATTGAAACACACTAAAGTTACCGTAATAAATATCAGCTAAACTTTCTGGTAAATTTTCTAACTCTGTTGATATACGTTTCACTTGCGGTAATAACACCACTATTTTTTGCAATATTGCTAAATAAATATTCTCACCTAACGCTTTGCTACGTAAAGTTTCGCGTCCGCGGCGAAAGTTCTCACGTATTTCATCACGATAATGCGAAGCATCATTAAAACATTCCTGTACGTTTCTAACGGTGATAATATCTAACACCGCATGCATATTTTTAACTAGCTCTGATGCATCATCTTCAAGCTCTTTCGGAATTGGTGCTGGCTCAAAGTGTGTTACATCAAGAATGTTAAATAACAATACCGATGAGTATGCAACAGTTGCTCTGCCCGACTCCGTTAATATTACTGGGTGTTCAATGCCTAATGGGTCAAGCGTTTCAATTATAGCTTCAACAATATCGGCACAATATTCATCAAGATTATAGTTCATACTGTGTGTTGAATTGGTATAAGCACCTTCATAATCAACCGCTAAACCGCCACCTAAATCTAAGTAACCTAACGGCACACCTTCATTACGTAATTCAGAATAATAACGACACGCTTCCAACACGCCGCTGCGAATATTTTGAATATTCGGAATTTGCGAACCCAAATGGCAGTGTAATAATTGTAAACAATCAATCATATCGGCAGCTCTTAACTGATCTACCGCTTCCATAAGTTGCGAGGTTGTTAGACCAAAAATACTGCGATCGCCACTATCACTACTCCAATAACCATCAACCTTTGAAGCCAGTTTTAAACGCACACCGATTAACGGTTTTACATTCATTTTTTTAGACGCGGCAATAATTAATGGAATTTCACTTAAGGTTTCAACCACAAAAAAGCAGTTAATGCCAAGTTGTATCGCATGTAAGCCTAATGAAATGAATTCATCGTCTTTGTAGCCATTACAAACAATACAGGCATCGTTATCCGTTAAACTGGCTAACGCAATAATTAACTCAGCTTTACTCCCTGCTTCAAGGCCGTGATGGTAGCGACTACCAAATTCAGAAATCTCTTCAATAACTTGCGCTTGCTGATTCACCTTAATAGGGAATACACCACGGTAATAATTTTTATAACCACTAGCTTTAATTGCATTACCAAAGGCTTCATTTAATTTTGTTAACCTGTCTTCAATTAGGTTTTCAAAGCGAAGTAATACCGGCATTTCCATACCGCGCTCTTTCATGCCAGAGATAATATCTACTAAAGATACATTAACTTTAGTCTCACTAGTTGCAAGCAAAGATTCAGGTACTTCTACCGCACCTTTCTTTGATGATTTTTTTAGTGGTTTACTTTCTTCTGAAAATGACAAACTACAAACCATTTCGCCCTTTTCATTAACATCAAAATAGCCTGAGCTCCATTCACGAATACCGTAAAGCTCAGCTGCACGATCAATTGACCAATTTTTTGAAGAGATACTTTTCAATTATCTAAGTCCTAGGTTAAAAACGGAATTTACACCGTAATTAAGTTTAATACCAAATCCGCTAAATTATTGTTCACCTGTACTGGTAAAAATAATTAAACCCTGCGTTGCTTTCAATCACAATAGCCAGCTATTGCTCAATCAAGCGCCTTGTCTTTAATAATTCTTCCTTCGTACAACTAGACCACAAACTTATCGGAATTGGTTATACCAAGTCCGCTAAATTATTGTTCACCTGTACTGGTTAAAATAATTAAACCCTGCGTTGCTTTCAATCACAATAGCCAGCTATTGCTCAATCAAGCGCCTTGTCTTTAATAATTTTTCCTTTGTACAGCTAGACCACAAACTTATCGGAATTGGTATAAAAATAACACTGGAAAAATTTTTCGCAATTATGCACTTTTTTTTCAAAATACAAAGAAAAATTTACTAAAAAATTAAAATATTTTACCTGGCAAAATTTGGTTATTACCCGTTTAAAACTTGCTAACAATAACACTAAAAATAGCGCAAAAAAAAAGCACGCTATTTAGCGTGCTTTATTAATGTTAACTTTTAATGAAAATTATATGTGATCTACACTAATAATTTCGTACTCAACTAAACCGCCTGGCGTTTTAATTTCAATTTCACTATCTACTTCTTTACCAATTAAACCGCGAGCAATAGGAGAGTTAACCGAGATACGGTTTTCTTTAATGTTTGCTTCATCGTCACCAACAATTTGGTAAGTAACTTCTTCATCGGTATCAATGTTAAGCAACTTAACCGTAACCCCAAAAATCACTTTACCGCTATTGGTAATTTTAGTGATATCGATAACCTGCGCATTACCTAACTTGCCTTCAATTTCTTGTATACGGCCTTCACAAAAACCTTGTTCTTCACGGGCAGCATGGTATTCAGCATTTTCTTTTAAGTCACCGTGTTCACGCGCTTCAGCAATTGAGGCAACAATTTCAGGGCGTCTAACAGTTTTTAACTGTGTAAGCTCTGCTTTTAATGCTTCAGAGCCTTTTAATGTCATTGGATATTTAGTCATATTTCTCTTCTTATTTGGTTTTATGTACGATAAATAACAAAAAACGAAATCCTTGAGGATTAACAATAGGTTCTTAGATTATTTAATGCGCTTAACAAAAAATGGTTTTTTCAGATGAAAAAACCATTTTAAAAAATTGATATCAGCAGGCTATATAAAATACCTGCTGCTATAGACGATAAATTAACAGCGTTTATGTAACTCTTGAATAGACGTTACCGTATTTCTGTCGTCTGCAGAATGCGCTTGTGCAGCAGCAAAAGCAGCATTTAACGTTGTAGTGTAAGCCACTTTATAACGAAGTGCGCCGCCACGCAATACTTTTGAATCTTCAATAGCTTTACGACCTTCAGTAGTATTGATTATGTAGCTATATTCACCATTCTTAATATTATCAAGAATATGTGGACGACCTTCTTGTACTTTATTTACACGACGAACCGGAATACCCGCTTCACGTAAAATAATTTCAGTACCATGAGTAGCATCTAACTCGTAACCTAGTTCAACCATTTGCTTAGCAAGGTCAACTACACGTGTTTTATCACTGTTACGAACAGAAATTAATGTACGGCCAGATTTAGGAACCGAAACACCCGCACCTAAGTTGGCTTTAGCAAACGCTTCCTCAAACGTATTACCTACACCCATAACTTCACCTGTTGAACGCATTTCTGGGCCAACTAATGGGTCACTACCGTGGAACTTGTTAAAAGGAATTACCACTTCTTTTACTGAGAAGTAATCAGGGATAATTTCTTTTGTTACGCCAAGCTCTTTCAACGTTTTACCTGCCATAACACGCGCACCAACTTTAGCAAGCGGTACTGATGTTGCTTTAGATACGAAAGGCACAGTTCGAGCAGCACGTGGGTTAACTTCGATTAAGTAAACTTCGCCATCTTTAACAGCCATTTGCGTGTTCATTAAGCCAATTACACCTAGCTCGAATGCTAAGTCAGTCACTTGCTTACGCATTACGTCTTGAACTTCTTGGCTTAAGCTGTAAACCGGTAGTGAACAGGCTGAATCACCCGAGTGAACACCCGCTTGTTCAATATGTTGCATAATACCGCCAACAACAACGTCTGTACCGTCACACACTACGTCAATATCTACTTCAATTGCATCATCAAGGAAGTGATCAAGTAATACTGGCGAATCGTTTGAAACACTTACCGCTTCTGTCATGTAACGACGTAAGTCTTCTAAGTCGTACACGATTTCCATTGCGCGACCACCTAATACATAAGAAGGACGTACAACTAATGGGAAACCAATAGCTTCAGCTTTTGCCATTGCTTCATCTAATGAAGTAACTGTTGCGTTTTCAGGTTGTAATAAACCTAAACGGTCAACCGCTTGTTGAAAACGTTCTCTATCTTCTGCGCGGTCAATTGCATCTGGTGAAGTACCGATAATTGGTACACCAGCCGCTTCTAAAGCACGTGCTAATTTAAGTGGTGTTTGACCACCGTATTGAACAATAACGCCTTTTGGCTTTTCAATACGTACAATTTCAAGCACATCTTCAAAGGTGATTGATTCAAAATATAAACGATCAGATGTATCGTAATCGGTAGAAACCGTTTCAGGGTTACAGTTAACCATGATGGTTTCATAGCCATCGTCACGTAATGCTAATGCCGCGTGTACACAACAATAATCAAACTCAATACCTTGACCGATACGGTTTGGCCCGCCACCTAAGATCATGATTTTGTCATTATCTGTAGGGTTAGCTTCACACTCTTCATCGTAAGTTGAATACATGTAAGCTGTGTCTGAGCTAAACTCTGCGGCACAAGTATCTACACGTTTGTATACAGGGAAAATCTGTGCTTTTTCACGTTTTTTACGAATTTCAGACTCGCTAACACCAATAACATCAGCAAGGCGAGAATCAGCAAAACCTTTACGTTTTAATTGACGTAAGTAAGTAGGCGTTAATGACTTCATGCCACCTTCAGCAACTTTCGCTTCTTCTTTAATTAAGTCTTCAATTTGTACTAAGAACCAACGGTCAATTTTAGTCGCGTTAAATACGTCTTCAATAGTTAAACCTAGACGAAAAGCATCGGCAACATACCAGATTCTGTCAGCGCCAGCTTCTTGCAGCTCGTGCATGATTTTAGTCTTAGCGCCTTTTTTAGTTACATCAACAATTGGGTCAAAACCATTTACGCCAACTTCTAAGCCGCGTAATGCTTTTTGCATTGATTCTTGTTGGTTACGGCCAATAGCCATTACTTCACCAACAGATTTCATTTGCGTCGTTAATCTGTCTTCTGCGCCAGCAAATTTTTCGAAGTTGAAACGTGGGATCTTAGTCACAACGTAATCGATTGTTGGCTCAAATGATGCTGGTGTTTTACCGCCAGTAATATCATTTGTTAATTCATCAAGGGTATAACCTACCGCAAGTTTTGCTGCGATTTTAGCAATAGGGAAACCTGTTGCTTTAGAAGCTAATGCTGATGAACGTGATACACGTGGGTTCATTTCAATAATAACCATACGGCCAGTATTTGGACAAATACCAAACTGTACGTTTGAACCACCTGTTTCAACACCAATTTCACGTAATACCGCTAAAGAAGCGTTACGCATGATTTGGTATTCTTTGTCTGTTAGCGTTTGCGCTGGTGCAACAGTAATTGAGTCACCTGTATGAATACCCATTGGGTCGAAGTTTTCAATCGAACAGATAATGATACAGTTATCATTTTTGTCGCGAACCACTTCCATTTCATACTCTTTCCAACCAATTAATGATTCATCAATCAATAATTCTGAGGTTGGTGATAGGTCTAAACCACGAGTACAAATTTCATCGAACTCTTCCATGTTATAAGCAATACCACCACCGGTGCCACCCATAGTAAAAGAAGGTCGAATAATACATGGGAAACCAATACGAGTAGACGTATCGTGCGCTTCTTGAATGGTATGTACAATTTCTGCACGAGGACACTCAAGACCAATGTTTTTCATTGCTTGGTCGAAACGTTCACGGTTTTCTGCTTTATCAATTGCATCAGCAGTCGCGCCAATCATTTCAACGTTAAATTCTTTTAATACGCCTTTGGCTTCTAGTTCAAGTGCACAGTTTAATGCAGTTTGACCACCCATTGTCGGCAATACCGCACAAGGACGTTCTTTTTCAATGATTTTACGCACAACTTCCCAATGAATAGGTTCAATGTAAGTTGCATCAGCCATCTCTGGGTCTGTCATTATGGTTGCAGGGTTAGAGTTAACTAAAATAACTCGGTAACCTTCTTCACGTAATGCTTTACATGCTTGCGCACCAGAATAATCAAACTCACAGGCTTGGCCAATTACGATTGGTCCTGCGCCTAAGATCAAGATACTTTTTAAATCAGTTCTTTTTGCCATGGTTCTCTATCTCTCTTGTCTTGTGAGTCTATTTACTTTCTTTAAATACTTTAATTAAATCAATAAAATGATCAAATAACGGCGCTGCATCGTGCGGACCAGGACTTGCTTCAGGGTGACCTTGGAAGCTAAATGCTGGTTTGTCGGTACGATGTATACCTTGTAATGAATCGTCAAATAATGATTTATGAGTAACTTCTAAGTGACTTGGTAAGTTTGCTTCATCAACAGCAAAACCATGGTTTTGTGAAGTGATCATAACTACGTCGCGTGCAAAGTCTTTCACTGGATGGTTAGCACCGTGATGACCAAATTTCATTTTCACTGTGCTTGCGCCACTTGCTAGGCCAAGTAATTGATGACCTAAACAAATACCAAACACTGGAATGTCTGTTTCTAAGAAACTTTTAATTGCTTCAATAGCATACGTACATGGCTCTGGATCACCAGGGCCATTTGATAAGAATATTCCGTCAGGGTTCATTGCAAGTACTTCGCTTGCTGGCGTTTGTGCAGGAACTACCGTTAACTTACAACCACGGTCTACTAACATACGCAAAATGTTAGCTTTAGCACCAAAATCATAAGCTACTACGTGAAATTCTAGATTATCAGGTTTAATGAAACCTTTACCAAGTTCCCAGCTACCATCAGTCCACTGGTATTGCTCTTTAGTTGAAACAACCTTGGCTAAATCCATACCTTTAAGACCTGGAAATGCTTTTGCTTGGGTAAGCGCTTCAGCAGTTTGTGTTTCGTCGTTCACATCATCAAGCGTTAAGATACAGCCGTTTTGCGCACCTTTTTCACGCAAAATGCGTGTTAATTTGCGGGTATCGATATCGGCAATACCTAAAATATTATTAGCGATTAAGTAATCGCTTAAATTTTGTTCATTACGGAAGTTACTAGCAAGTAATGGCAAATCACGAATAACAAGACCTTTAGCAACAATTCTGTTAGATTCTTTATCTTCGCTATTAGTGCCTGTGTTACCAATGTGCGGGTAAGTCAGGGTAATAATTTGCTCTGCATATGATGGATCGGTAAGAATTTCTTGATAACCTGTCATTGAGGTATTAAATACCACCTCACCAACAGCCGATCCTTGTGCACCAATTGCGGTGCCTTTAAAAACAGTGCCGTCTTCAAGCACTAAAATAGCAGATGTAGCCAATGTAACCTCCAAAGAAGAAATAAACGTAAACGCGCATAAAACAGCAATTGCTCCTTGCATTTGCCTTGTTCTGTACTTCCTGTACATTAAAGTCTGAATTTAGAAATTAAATTTAGGCGCTAAACTTAACGTTAAATCCTAAAATTCAAACATATTGAAAGTGTCAAAAACCACTTTTCAGCTAAATTTTTGACAAAATCCACTTATTTTACGCTTGTAGCGTTCTTTCGTCTAGTAATAAAACATAAAAACACTGTCTTTTCTGGCTTTTCCTGAGTTTTACTCGTCAAAGCACTAAAAAGACAACTTATCTATTAAACTTCACGCTGATTAAACATCATGAAATTAATATTAATCTTTTAATCCAAGTACGTCTTGCATGTCATAAAAACCTGCATCGGCATCTTTTAACCAAAATGCTGCACGCATAGCACCAAGCGCAAAAGTCATGCGTGAGCTTGCTTTATGGGTAATTTCCAAGCGCTCACCGATATCAGCAAAAAAAGCGGTGTGTTCACCAACAATATCGCCTGCGCGGACGGTTGCAAAACCTATGGTTTCTTTGTCGCGTTCACCAGTAATACCTTCGCGACCGTAAACCGCAACCTTGTTTAAATCACGACCTAAAGTATCCGCAATTACCTGCCCCATTTTAACTGCAGTACCTGATGGCGCATCTTTTTTGAATCGGTGATGTGCTTCAAAAATTTCTACATCAGTATAGTCGCCAATTGCTTTTGCGGTAATTTGTAATAGCTTAAACATTAAATTAACACCAACACTGGTATTAGGCGCTAAAATAACAGGCATTGTTTTTCCTGCTTTTTCAATTACTTGCACTTGTTCATCAGTAAAGCCGGTTGTACCAATCACTAATGATTTATTATTAGCATTACACCAACTAATGTTTTCTAACGTGGTTTCTATTGAAGTAAAATCAATAAATACATCAGCGGCAACTAATTGAGATAACTCTGTTGAAGTTTTAAGGCCAATAGCACCAATACCTGCTAATTCACCTAAATCAAAATCAACAAAAGATGAGCTACTACGTACGCTACCACCAACTAATTCAATACTTTCATGTTCATGCGCGGCTTGGATCAAATTACGCCCCATACGGCCGCTACACCCTAAAATAGCTACTTTTACTTTCATTGTGTTCTCTATATATTTTTATCTATTACTTAATATGCATTACTTTAAACAATGTTTTATTTTACCAGCTAAATGATTCATTGAGACTCAACGAGCACTCTAAGTCATGGGAAGTAACATTAACTATCTTTAGGTTTTCACCTATATCTAGCACATGATAAATAGCTGCAAAGTCGGCAAAAACATCACCTTTATCATCAATAAAGTCCCACTCAATACAAACTAAACAAAGTGTGTCTGACATCACAGTATAAGACGATTTATTGGCGTGTATACTGCTAACATTGCCATCTTTAAGCTGAGAAAAAATAGTTGTAAACTCTTCCTGGCAATCATCATCACTGCTCAGTAAGGTAATTTGTTCTGGCGTATTCAATGTGCATGGTAAATGATAACAACGGCTAACTTTATCAATATCATATTCAGAAAAAGCTTCTTGGTAACACTTAAATAGGTGTTGTAATTTTAGCTCAATTGACATGGTAGTTATTTCCTTACAGGGTTATACAAGCAACAAATGCACTTAATTTATATGATTAAATAAAACTTACGTAGCTATTTAATCAAGTAATTAGTTTTCACTTAAAAAAAAGCCCTCATTGAGGGCTTAATCAGTATTCTTTCTTTATTACTTAATGCTTAATAATTCAACATCAAAAACTAACGTAGCGTAAGGAGGAATAGCACCTTGTGAGCCACGTTCGCCGTAAGCTAAAGAATAAGGGATAGTTAACTTCCACTTACTACCTTCAGTCATTAATTGTAATGCTTCAGTCCAACCAGCGATAACGCCGTTAACTGGGAACTCAGCCGGTTGACCACGTTGAACAGAGCTATCAAATACATCGCCATTTGCGAAAGTACCGTGATAATGAACAGATACAGTGCTGTCTGCTGCTGGTTTTTCACCATCACCAGTAGTGATTACTTCGTATTGTAAACCTGATTCGGTAACAGTTACTTCTTCACGTTTAGCGTTTTCAGCTAAAAAGGCTTCGCCTTCAGCTGCCGCTTCTTTTGCTGCTGCTTGCTCTAGCTCTTGTAATTTTTGAGAAATAACAGAAAATGCTGCGTTTAGATCTTCATCTGAAACTTGGCTAGCTGCATCAACAAGAGCGTCTGCAATACCTGCTTGCACAGCAGTAACATCAAACTCTTTAAAAGGGTTGTTGCGTAATTGGTCACCTAATTGACGACCTACACCATAGCTAACGCGTTGTTCAATAGTATCAAAACTCATTTGTATATAAACTCCAGACCTGTGGTCTATTTTTAGATTAATTTTAGTCTTGCTAAGAGTAAAACAAGCACTCATCACTAACATTTAATAAACAGCTAATAAGAGTAACAACGTAAAATAATCTAAGGTTAAAAAATTAACGCGATTCTAGCATAAAATCACTAATGTGAACAACTTCAAATTATGATCAGCACTGTGACGTTTTTGATAATTTTTTACTATAAAATTTATCAATCAAATAAAAGTAACAAAAAAAAGCGAATCACTTAAAGTAACTCGCTTTTGTTTTTAACGTTAACTCTATTTAACAGTTATTAAAATGTAAACTAGTGATGTTGTGTTAGCATTTTATCAAAGGTTTGTTCAATATCTTCACCAACTTCTGGCGACAGCTTGCTCACAACATAAATAGCTAATGAACAAATAATAAAGCCAGGTACAATTGAATACATTATGCTCCCTAACGTTTGACCATTAATAGTAATTGGTGCATAGGTCCAAATAATAACGGTTGCAGCACCACTTATCATACCAACTAAAGCGCCATTTCTAGTCATCCCTTTCCAATATAAAGCACCTAAAACAACAGGACCAAAAGCAGCACCAAAACCAGCCCATGCATTACTAACCAAACTCAAAATGCTACTATTACGATCATATGCTAAGTATATAGCTACTAAAGCCACAATAAAGACAGATATTCTACCTACAAGTACCAATTGTTTTTCAGTTGCATCACGATGTAAAAAGGCTTTGTAAAAGTCTTCTGTTAGTGAACTTGAAGTTACCAATAACTGTGAAGATATTGTACTCATTATTGCCGCTAATATTGCTGCTAATAAAAAACCTGCAATAAGCGGATTGAACAATAATTGTGATAACACGATAAAAATGGTCTCGGCATCACCTAACTTTGTTCCTGTTTTAGCGACATAAGCAATACCAGCTAAACCTGTAGTCATGGCTCCTATAATAGCAATAACCATCCAACTCATACCAATACGACGGGCTTTAGGCATATCATTTACACTTCTTATTGCCATAAAACGAACAATAATATGAGGCTGACCAAAGTAACCTAACCCCCACGACATTGCTGAAATAATACCAATAGCGCCAACACCACTAAATATATCTAAAAGATCAGGGTTTATTGTCTCAATAGTATTATGCATTTCACTAATACCACCAACTTCATTAATTGCCACAATAGGTACCAATACCAAAGCAACAAACATAATACAGCCCTGTACAAAGTCAGTTAAGCTGACCGCTAAAAAACCACCAAACAAGGTGTAAGCAACAACAACACTGGCTGTAACATATAAGCCGACCTCATAATTTAAACCAAATGAGCTTTCAAATAACTTACCACCAGCAACAACGCCACTTGAAGTATATAAAGTAAAAAATATAACAATGACAACAGATGAAACTATTCTTAATAAACGTGATTTATCATTAAATCTATTTTCGAAAAAATCAGGCAAAGTTATCGAGTCATTAGCAACTTCGGTATAGGTTCTTAATCTAGGAGCAACAAATAAGTAATTTAAAAAAGCACCGATAACCAAGCCAATAGCAATCCACAAACTACTCACGCCACTAATATACATAGCGCCAGGCAAGCCCATTAACATCCAGCCGCTCATGTCTGACGCACCAGCAGAAAGCGCGGCTACACTCGGAGTTAAACTGCGCCCTCCAAGCATATAACCTGAAATATCACTGGTTGACTTTTTAAACGCGTATAAGCCAATAAGGAGCATTACAATAAAATAGAGTGTTAAGGAGATGAGAGTACCAATAGCCAAAATAGTTACCTTTGTTATTAATTATTAGATTTAACATACTGATAACGTATCAAAGTTAGTAGCATAATGAAACCTTAGTACTCAACGAGCTTGTACTCTTCATTATTACTTGACGATTACTTAACTATTAATAGTTCGATTAACAGACAAGCGCTATGTTTAAACATTGAGCAATATAGAGGTAATTTAATTAATGCTAAACAAATAATGTTTAAAACAATGCAAAAAAAACAATGCAAAAAAAACAGCTATACCATATATTAAAGTATAATTAACTTTAAAACTGAGCTAGTTACCTATATTTATGAACTTTTATGCTGCAAGACAACCTATTTTAGATAAAAGCAAAAACCTGTTTGCTTATGAATTACTTTTCCGTGACGGCATAGATAATGTGTTTCCAGATATTGATGGCGATGAAGCAACGAGTAAGATGATCGAAGCGAGTCAATTCAATATGGGTATATCTGAATTTACCGGCAACAAACCTGCTTTTATTAACTTCACCCTTGAGACATTAATTCAAGGCTACCCTGAAATGCTTGCGCCTGAAGAGCTTGTTGTAGAAATTCTTGAAACGATAAAACCAGGTAAAAAGCTATTATCTTTGTGTAAAGACTTACACAGTAAAGGCTATGTTTTAGCATTAGACGACTACGAGCATCAAAGTGTTTGGCTACATTTTTTCCCTTATGTAAAGATCATTAAAATTGATATACAAATAAGTAACCTAGAAGAGATTAAAAAAGTATTAACTGCAGTAAAAGATTACCCCCATATTAAAATGCTTGCTGAAAAAGTAGAAACTTATGAAGAGTATGATCAAATGCTACAATTAGGTTTTGATTATTTCCAAGGCTATTTTTTCGCTAAACCTGAAATGATGAAAGCAAAGAGCTTAAACCCATCTCAAATAGCCATGGCAGAATTACTGTATGAAACCTCTAAAACAGAGTTAGACTTAAACAACATTACCAGTGTTTTTGAGCGCGATGTTTCACTATCTTATAAACTATTACGTTATGCCAACTCAGCGATATTTAAGCGCCGCAGTGAAGTATCAACCATCAAACAAGCCTTGGTTATCCTTGGGTTTGGTGAGTTAAAACGCTTTATTGGTTTAATGTTTGCCGTCACTGCAAATCCAGATAAGCCTTCAGAGTTAATTAATTTAGCTATGACTAGAGCTAAGTTTTGTGAATTGGTGGCTGAAGATATTCGTTCGCAACTAGATGTTTCCATTGCTTTTTTAACAGGCTTATTATCGATGATTGATGCGATATTAGATGAGGAGATGGCAATTATATTAGAGAAATTACCATTATCTAGTAATATTAAAGAGCCTTTATTGACGAAAAAAGGTGTTATGGCCGCATTAATCAAGCTCGTTGAACTTATTGAGCAAGCTGAATGGGATAAAACGGCAACGGTCATGGAAAAATTAAAACTAGATAAAGATAAAGTGGTAGAACATTATAATGAAGCGCTTGCTTGGGCTGATGAACAAACTCAAGCCCTAGGTTAGTAGTACCTAAACACTTTAACTAGTACTAAAAGCAGTAGAGTAAAGCTAGTTTACAACGCTTTACACAACCATTGTTAATGGCTTTTTTCTTATCAATAATGTTTACTTGTATAGCTTACGCACTAAAAGTCAATTACTTAGGTAATTGACTTTTTTATAAGCAGTGATTTATCACTAAAGAGTAAATACCGTTAAATAATATTCTATTTTACAAATAAACAAGTATCTCACTCGTTACCAAAGTAATCTAATTAATATGACTGAAATAAACACGGCATCAAAGCGCTCTAAAAAACACTTATTCTCATTACTGCCTTTTGCGCTTTTTTTGGGGTTATTTCTCGGTACAGGTATCATCTTAACCTTACAAGGTGTTGATTTTGCTTTTTATCAATTGCCCGCTAGCATTGCTATAATTCCTGCTATTATTTTATCAATTATCATCGGAAAGTTATTAACAAAAACAACCGTAGATAAACAAATAGAGCAATTTATTCGTGGCGCAGGCCATAACAACATCACCACTATGTGCGTTATTTATTTACTCGCTGGTGCTTTTGCTGTTGTCGCTAAATCAACAGGTAGTGTTGATGCCAGTGTACAGTTAGGTTTGGCCATATTTCCTGATTATTTATTATTACCAGGTTTATTTTTAGTTGCCGCTTTTCTTTCTACGGCAATGGGTTCATCAATGGGAACAATCGCTGCTATCTCCCCTGTTGCGCTTGGCTTTATTGACTCAGCAAGTTTAGATGCTGCACTGGTTGCAGGCTGCTTGATCTCAGGAGCTATTTTTGGCGATAACTTATCAATTATCTCTGATACTACTATTGCCGCTACGCGTAGCCAAGGTGCAGAAATGAAAGATAAATTTAAAGTTAACTTTAAGTTTGCGATACCTGCAGCAGTGATATGCTTAATACTATTTACGCTGCTAGGAAGTGAGGTGAATAATACTGTTAACAGTGAAGCGGCTATTAGCGGTTTAATTCCCTATGTAGTTATTTTGGTATTAGCTCTGATTGGCGTTAATGTATTTGTTGTTTTAATATTCGGTATTATTTTAGCTGCAACGATTGGGATGTTAAATAATAACTATCAATTATCTGAGTGGTTAACAGATATCACTGCCGGTTTTTCTAATATGCAAGATATCTTTATATTATCTCTGTTTATTGGTGGATTAAGCGAACTAGTTCGACAACAAGGTGGCTTGGCTGCACTCACTCGCTTTATAGAAAACATAGCTAGAAAACTAATACCTAACAACGATAAACGAGCCGCAGGTTTAGGTGTGGCAGGACTTGCCTTTATTGTTAACTTTTTTACCGCCAATAATACGGTTTCAATTATTGTCAGCGGTGATACAGCAAAGAACATCGCGGAAAAAGGTGAATTATCTCCTGCTGAGTCCGCAAGTTTACTTGATATCTTTTCTTGTATTAACCAAGGGCTTCTGCCCTACGGCGCTCAAATACTTCTACTAGGTGCGAGCTTACAAGTATCACCACTTGCTATTGCTAGCTATGCTTTTTATCCTATGGTGTTATTTTTTGTTGCCAGTTATGCCTTTTGGCATTTAACTAAAAAGCAGGCAATTTAACCTTACCGCTATAACTTCCTACTATTATTTAGCCTTATTATAAAGTTAGCTACAATAAAAAAAGAGTAAATAAACTTATCGTCTATTTACTCTTTTTAAAAGACTCTCGCTGATCAAACTAAAACGTAATACCATGCTCCTTTAATAGCACCACTAGAGCATCTTCTGTTAAAACTTCAATGCCTAAATCTTGTGCTTTCGTTAATTTTGAACCGGCTTTGTCGCCAGCAACAACATAATGAGTGTTTTTTGAAACACTGCCAGACACCTTAGCACCTAAAGACTGTAAAGCGGTTTTAGCTTCCGCTCTTCCCATTTGTGTTAATGTGCCTGTTAAAACGAAAGTTTGATCCGTTAGTGGTTGTTCATCTGCAGACTTTACTTCAATATCAGGCCAATTCATAATTTCTCTCAAGTCAGAAACTACCGCAAGGTTATGCTCTTCTTTAAAGAAGTTAATAATGTTTTTAGCAACAATTCCTCCTATATCAGAGACCTTTTGTAAACTTTCCAATGAAGCGGTTTGAATCGATTCTAATGTACAAAAATGATTAGCTAAATTAGCCGCAGTTGCCTCACCAACTTCACGAATACCTAACCCGTATATAAACTTAGGTAAGGTTGTATTTTTAGCAGCTTCAAGACCTGCGATTAAATTGGTCGCCGATTTCTTGCCCATTCGCTCCATTGTACTAACTTGAATTTCGGTGAGTCTAAACAAATCTGCAGGAGTACTAATCAATTTTTCATCGACTAATTGCTCAACCAGTTTATCGCCTAAACCGTCTATATCATGAGCTTTTCGAGAGGAAAAGTGTTTAATTGCTTCTTTTCTTTGCGCCGCGCAAAACAAGCCTGCGGTGCAGCGTAAAACGGCCTCACCCTCGGGTTTAGCAACCGCCGAATCACAAACCGGACATCTAGTTGGAAATACAATATCAACAGCGTTATCAGGTCGTTTATCAATAACTACACTGACTATTTGTGGAATAACATCTCCAGCACGACGGATAACAACCGTGTCGTTGATTTTTAACCCTAAACGGTTTATTTCATCTTGATTGTGTAATGTTGCATTCGATACGGTTACGCCACCAACAAAAATAGGCTTTAACCGTGCTACCGGTGTAATTGCCCCTGTACGACCTACTTGAAACTCAACATCATCAACCGTAGTTAACTCTTCTTCTGCAGGAAACTTATAAGCAATCGCCCAACGTGGCGCTCGAGCAACAAAACCTAAACGTTTTTGCAAGGCAATATCATCAACCTTTAATACCGTACCGTCAATTTCATAACTTAAACCGCTACGTTTTGTTAGAATATCTTGATAAAAAGCATCACAGGCTTGTTCCGTTTCTAGCAAACGCACTTCTGGACACATAGGTAAACCTAATGCCTTAATTTGGCAAAGTCTTGCGTGGTGTGAATTAGCAAAAAACAATTCTGTTAAATCTATACTTTCGCTTTTATCTTGAATATCTGTAACATCAACACCTTCACTCGATGTAGTATTTCCAACAAAACCTAAACTGTACGCGTAAAAAGCTAAGTTTCGTTTTGCGGTAATCTTTGAGTCAAGTTGTCGTAAACTTCCTGCGGCGGCATTACGCGGATTAGCAAAACCTTTTTCACCACGCTTTTTAGCTAACTCATTTAAGGCGTTAAAGCTTGCCTTAGGCATAAACACCTCACCACGCACTTCAACAATAGCCGGAAAATCTTTGCCTAACGTACCTCGTAACTTTAATGGAATAGATTTAATGGTGCGTATATTAGTCGTGATATTTTCACCAACACTGCCATCACCTCTCGTTGCGGCTTGTACAAGTTGCCCATTTTCATAGCGCAAACTTACCGCTAAACCGTCTAATTTAGGCTCTGCACAAAACACTAATGCCTGTGTGTTATTTAATCTGTCTTTTACACGCTTAACAAAACTATGAAAGTCTTCTAATGAGAAAACATTATCCAGTGAGAGCATTGGCAATTGATGAGTCACTTGAGTAAAGGCTTTTAACGCTTGCCCACCAACTTTCTGACTAGGTGAGTCAAGTGTTTTAAGCGCGGGGTTTTCAGCCTCTAACTTAATCAATGCCTGCATTAATCTATCGTATTCAACATCAGGTACGCTTGGTTGATCAAGCACATAATACTCATGGTTATATTGATTAAGTTGTTGTTGTATTTGACTAATTTGTTCTTGGGGATTTAACATAATAATTATTCACTAAAGTTTTATTATTGTGACTTACGCCACTGCAACAAAGCGTGCTGCAATAGCGAAAATAAATAGCGAGTGTAAACGTAGAAAAACGGACAATAGCCCGTTTTTATATTTAGTCGTACTACCAGAAGTCTATCACTGTATCGACAACAGCTTTCTCATGAGAATAAATGTCAATTAAGTGCGAGCTAATATTTATTCCGCTCGGGCAATACGGCTCAAGCGAGCAAATTCTCGTATTTTACTAACGTAATGCTGCTCTGTTTGTTTGGTCATAACATTACGTTTATCATCAAGAAGTTGACCATTAAATTCTTGTGCAAGCTGTTTAGCAGCTTTAAGCATTTGTTCAAATACAGCAAAAGGATCGCCAGCATTTGGTAATGTCATAAATAAGCTAACGCCTTGTGTAGCAAATGTTTCCATATTGTCTAAATCAAAAGAGCCGGGATTCATAATATTAGCTAAGCTAAAAGTTACCTTACCGTTACCAGCATTATCTTGATGGCGATGGAAAATATTCATTTCACCATACTTTAAACCCAAAGTGAGTAGGCTTGGTAATAAAGCAGCACCTAACATTTGCTGATTTTGAGGCATGACCACAGATAAAATAATAACCTGTGGCTCTAATTGCTCTTTAGACGTTTGTTCTTTTGGTGCTTTTTCTTTAGGTGTTTTTTCTTTAGGTGTTAATGGTTTAATCGGTTTTACATTAGGCTGATTATCAAAATCTATTTCCATTTGATCGCGCTTTAATTCAGCTTTAGTAGGCGCCCTATTGCTTGTTGAACGGTTAACGGGAGCACGTTCAGGCTTTGCTCTAGAAACGGGTTGTTCATAAACTGGTTCAATATTAGCTGGCGCTTTTTTCACTGGTTTTGCGACCGGATCAGCCGGCTTTTCTGTTGTTACAGCTTGATTAGGTGTTAGCGCATCACCTAATTCATCTTTAGTAAATTGGCTGTGGCTATTACTCTCAGTAGAGGGTTCTAGTGTTTCATGTTGACCTGCTTCGGGCTTATTATTTATGGGCTGTGACAAAGTATCAGCAACGGTGTTTAACTCGTCTTTAAACCAATCACTTTCAACAGCATTATCTAAGGCTGTATTCGACATGTTATTTGGCGCTTGTGAGCGTTCAGTCTCTAATTGTGTTTCATTAAGATTTATTTCACCGGTATTAGCAAGAATGTCACGCTGTTGAAATCTCTGACTTTGCCCTAATTGATGCCTTCCCGTGTTATAACCTGAGAAATTAGTTTTGTTAACTTTTCTATTGCCATAAGCTGGCATATTTTCATTCTTACTGATTTTAACTTGGCTTACACCATCTTGATCAAAACCTTTTTGATCAAAATCTCTTGTAACAGGCTCTACTTTATTCTTCGATGTTTTTAATTTATAAGGATTTTTTTGCTTTCTAATTGTCCACAATCCATGAATAAAAATTGCAGTAATGACAATAGCACTAAGTATAATTAAGACGTTTCTAAAGTTATCTTCCATTTTCGAGCCTATCTACTCTTTTGATTACAATTGTTCACGCGATTATTGTCGCTATATATTAGCAAGAAACTTTATCAGAAATTTACGCCATTTGTAACAAGTTAATGCTGTAAATGTACGAAAGAAGCTTTTATACTCACTTGATGAATATCAGTCACTTAGGATTATTTTAATCACATGCCATCGACACCTATTCCCCCCCAAAAAAAAATTATTATAGATAATGGTGCAAGCTATTTTTTTAAAGGTTTTAGCTTAATAAGACAAAAAGGTATTCGCCGATTTGTTTTTATTCCTTTATTTATCAATATATTACTATTTAGTTATGCATTTTATTATGTTTACTTAGAGTTAAGTACTCATATTGACAGCCTTATGTCTTGGTTACCGAGCTGGCTTAATTGGTTAAGCGTTGTTTTATGGCCCTTAGCCGTGTTAACGGTTTTAGTGGTATTTTCTTTTTTGTTCAGTACCGTCGCCAACTGGTTAGCAGCGCCATTTAATGGATTATTATCTGAGAAGATGGAGTCTATTTTACATGGTCAACCTGTACCTACTGGTGATATGCTCGATATAGTGAAAGATGTCCCAAGAACATTACATAGAGAATGGCAAAAGCTGGTTTATTACATACCTAGAGCTCTCGGCTTTTTTATTATATTATGGGTTTTACCTGTTTTCGGACAAATTATTTGGTTTTTATTTGTATCATGGATGATGGCCATTCAATATAAAGATTACCCTTTTGATAATCATAAAATTCCATTCACACAAATGAAGCAATTGTTAAAACAAAACCAAAGCCTTAGTTATAGTTTTGGGATAACTGTTGCGGTGTTTTCTATGATCCCAATAGTAAATTTATTAGTAATGCCTGTAGCTATTTGTGGTGCGACTGCATTATGGGTTGATTACTATGAAGACATGGTTCGCTCAGAAAGTTTAGAGCAAGCCTAGTTTCTCTCTATAACTGTGTAGTTATAGATATATAGTTATAGAGTTTTTTTTGCTATTTATGTTGCGGTTATCGCGTTAGTACTAAAAATCATATATATTTAAAAGATATATAAAAATAAATTCGAATGGAAGTAATAAAAATGAAAGTAAAACAAGCTATTAAGCATTTGACCTTACTTAGTATATTAACCGTTGCTGTTTCAGGTTGTACATCAACTCCCGAGCCTAAGCCACAACCTGTTGTGGAAGAAAAAGTGCTTGAAGAGCCTGTAGTTATTGAAGAAGAAGTAGCGGTTAACGTGGTAAGAAAAAATGGCGTTATTGATATTCCAGCGATGGCAGACGCGACAATATTTGCAGAATATAGCGATAATTTACCTGCTGTTTTAAATTACTTTACTAACGCAAGTAAAGATGAAGTAATCGACTTTTACCAAGAAGCCTTTGGTGAGCCGTATAATCAAGAAGTAAAACTTGAACGTTTAACACTTAAGTACCAACAAGCTGAAGAGTTAATGCGCGTGGTTATTTCACAACAAGATAATAAACGCCAAGTTGATGTAATTGTTGAAAGTAATAGCAACAAGTAAAAAAGTAAGTTAATAGTTATAAGCTGGGTTATTTAGGGTCTGTTGTAAGTAAATTTAACGATATAAAGTAGAGGAAATAGCTGCTAGAGAATGATTTATTAACTCGATATCAGGTTACTTACTAGAAAAAAGGGTTCAATGTGAAAACATTGAACCCTTTTTTCT
>NZ_JAHKPR010000077.1 GCF_018860585.1 Colwellia sp. E2M01 | reverse complement strand
ATTGCACATAGAGCATAGCTCTGAGTTGGGAAGAAATTTAATCAAATTGGTATTACTAGTTAATTATTTATCAACCTGCTTACCCATTAATAAGAAAAAAGTTAGTGATAAGTAAGTTCTCTTACTTTTCCCCAAAAAACACGGTAAGAGAATACCGTATAACTGATGATCACAGGAACGACGATTATCGCTCCCCATAGAATAAAGCTTAAAGACTCTGGCGCAGAAGCCGACTCCCAAATAGTTAATTTACCCGGCACAATATAAGGAAAAAAGCTAAAGGCTAAACCAAAAAAGCACAGTGCAAAAATAGCTACGGCGATGACAAAAGGTTGCCAACAACCTTTGTCATTTTTAGCAGGCAGTTTTTTTAAATGTAATTGCGTATAAGTAAATAAAGCGAAGCAAAATAACGGCAGTGGCAATAAATATAATGTTGTTGGCCAAGCAAACCATTTTGTATATACCGCAGGATTAATTAACGGGTTAACGGCTGAAACGGCGATGACCCCTATAAAGCAAATAACCCCTGTCTTTTTCGCCCAGTTTACGGCTTGTACTTGTAATGTTCCTTCTGTTTTCATCACTAACCAGCAAGCGCCAATATAGGCATAAGCCGCGGCAACACCAAAAGCACTGAGTAGGCTAAATGCATAAGCGGCTAAAGTACTTTCAAAGCCCATAACATACATACCGAGCATATAACCTTGGCTCATGGCAGCCAATAATGAACCAACTTTAAATACTTTATTCCAGGTAGCTTTATGACTAAAAGCCGCTTTCGCTCTAAAGTCAAAAGCGATACCACGTAAAATAAGACTAATTAATAATAAAGCGGTTGGTAAATATAACTCTTTAAAAATATAGCTGTGCGCAAAAGGAAAAGCGATTAACAGTAAACCTACCGCTAAAACTAACCATGTTTCGTTCGCATCCCAAAAAGGACCGATGGAAGCTATCATTGTATCGCTATCATCTTTTTGCTCAAGTGGCAGTAAAATCCCCACGCCTAAATCATAACCGTCTAAAATGGCATATAACAAAATTGCAAAGCCCATTAATGATACAAAAATTACCGCCAAGGTATTAGCTTCAAACATGATCTTTATCCTTAGTTATATTATTAATCACAGCATCTATTTTTCCGTCGTTGGTTATTTCTTCAATTTCAACCGCACGGTTTGCCATGGTATATAAGGTATGTAAATAAGCTGCCATGATCACTACATATAGCGTGAGATATAAGCTAAGTGATAGTGCTACATTTCCTGGTGCAATATCGGTTGCAGCATCTTTTACTGTTAAAACACCAGTTACTAACCAAGGTTGTCTGCCTATTTCAGTGACATACCAGCCAGAGAGGGTGGCAACCCAACCAGAAAAGCTCATCGCCACTAATCCTTTTAAGAACCAAGTAGGTAAAGGTTTATCACGCCAGAGGTAGAAACGTCCTAGCCATGAAAAGAAGAGCATTAACATACCAACGCCTACCATTATTCTAAAAGCGAAGAATACTGGCGCAACAGGCGGGTGATTTCCTTCAAATTCATTTAAACCTTGTAACTCGCCATCAAGGCTGTGCGTTAAAATCATACTTGCCATATTGGGAATGGCTATTTCAAAATGATTGGTTTTTTCTTTTTCATCAGGAATGGCAAAAAGCAGTAACGGCACGGATTTTTCGGTATGCCAAATGCCTTCCATTGCAGCAATTTTCTGTGGTTGATGCTCTAAAGTATTTAAGCCGTGTTTATCGCCAATAAAAATTTGTAATGGGGTTAATACCATAGCCACTGTTAGGGCTATTTTTAAGGTAAGTTTTGGTGCACGTTTATCATCACCTTTAAGAAGTCGGTAAGCACTAACTCCTGCAATTAAAAATGCAGCGGTTAAGCCTGAAGCAACAAGCATATGTGATAACCGATAAGGAAAAGATGGGTTAAAAATAATGGCTAGCCAATCCACCGGAAAAGCAACGCCGTTGCGCATTTCATGACCTTGTGGGGTTTGCATCCATGAATTCAGGGCGAGGATCCAAAAAGCTGATAAGCTTGTTCCTATGGCAACAATTAAGGTAGCAAGTGTATGTACTTTTGCTGAAACCCTTTTCATACCAAACAGCATAATACCGAGAAAACCCGCCTCAAGAAAAAAAGCCGTTAACACTTCATAACCTAATAAGGGGCCAGCAATATTCCCAACTGTCTCCATAAATTTTGGCCAGTTAGTGCCAAACTGAAACGACATAGTGATACCTGATACTACGCCGATGGCAAATGTGATCGCAAAAATTTTTACCCAAAAACGATAAGCACGCATCCAAACGGGATCGGCTGTTTGATCAAAACGTAATTTAAAAAAATATAAAAACCAACTTAATGCTATGGTTATGGTAGGAAATAAAATATGAAAACTTATATTTGCGGCAAATTGCATACGAGATAGCATCAATGTTTCAAACATCATAGACTCCGAGCCTTCCTTTATGATTAATTAAGAGTAGGCTTTAAATTGGATAAGTAGTAGGTGTATAAAATTAACTTATGTCACTGTCGTTATATTAATTTTTGTTAATAATTTTATCTTTTAGATCAATTACTTTACTTACCCCAACCCCTAGCTTCATTAAAGTATTAAGTTTATCGGGATTCATTGTTTGTAATTCGCTAGCCCAATTGGTGACGGTTTCAAGTAAATCATGAATTTCATGCATTTTAGTATGCGCATATTCTTCTTGTTGATTAGTGGGTTCATCAAGCAAATTATCGCGTAACAGAGATAACGTAGGATCTACTTCTCGCTTACGGCGCTCTTCAAAAACGCGAGTTGCCATTTCCCAAATTGTGCCCGCAGGAGAGTAATATTCTTTACGGTCTTTAGGTTTATGCTGTACTTTAACTAAGCGCCAAGACTGTAATTCTTTAATACCCATGCTGACATTACCGCGTGATATATTCAGCGCTTCTGAAATGTCGATAGCAGATAAAGGCTCTTGGTTAATTATTAATAATCCATACATTTGCCCAACAGTACGATTAAAGCCCCAGCGACTGCCCATTTCACCGCAATGCATTACAAAAGATTCGATTTTAGAGGTAAGTATCATTTTATTTTTGAAGTTTCAGTATTTTCTGAAAGTTTAAACTTAAATTGATATAGATCAAGGTTTATTTTAGTTTATTTTAGTTTATTTTGACCGTTTTAATTAATTTAGAAAGTAGTATTATTGAAAGGACTAGCCAAAAAAATACCGCTTATTGTTAAATATGCAGTATTTATTAGTCGCAGTATTAAATATTTTTATTGAAATAGGTAGGTGAGCTTTTAGGTTAACAAATGATGAATATTTACTAGATCTTTTTTGCCATTGATTATTTCATCTGGCGTTAAGCCTGATAATTCATGTGGAAACACTAACCATTCATCAGAAGAATGAATATAATAATCAGGTGCAAAGTTAACTTTAGAGTTATTGGGTTTATACCAAGGGCAGGCTATGCGAATGTCTTTAGGTAAATTTTTACGCATATCTTTTTTTAATTGCTTCATCAAAGCATTAATACTTCGGCCAGAATCAAAGACATCGTCAACAATTAGTAACCCATCATCTGCATTGGCATTCTCGATGATGTAATGTAAACCATGGACTTTTATCGCTTTATTTTGTTTGTTAATTCCATAATACGATGATGTCCGTACAGCAATGTGATCAGTATTTACTTTTTAAAATCAAAATATTCCTGTACTGCAATACCTATAGGTGCACCACCTCGCCAGATCCCAATAATAAATTGAGGCCTAAAGTCATCTTCAAATACTTGAGCGGCAAGCCGAAAAGAGTCTTCTAATAACTCTTGTGCGGTAATAAATCGCTTTTTCATATATAATCAACCTTGTTAACAATTGTAAATTTAGTGGTGACGCTAAAACAACATGACTTAATCGTGACCTACTTATATTTTGAATCAAGATAATGACCTTTATATTAAAGTTCATATGTATCTTGTCGATATATAAGAAGAAAATATTTTTTGTATTTAATTAAGTTTAAAGTGAATGTAATAAATATTTTATTGTTAATTTTTAGCATTTATTACAAGTTAATCCTACACTTGTTAAATAATTCAATACAGTTTAAAAATACAGTAATTAAAATGTGAATTCAAAAATAGAGTCTATACTCAGTTCTATAAAATACTTTATTCACATTAACACTACCTTAAAAATGGAACCTTTTTTATATGTCGTCATTTAATGCGCTGTCAATACGATTTAAGATTTTATTGATTCCAATCGTAGGCTCTGTCGGATTTGCCATCTATTTATTTACTAGCTTACTTGCAATGTCGCAGATTGTTAAAGATCTCGATCGTGCTTATGCCGTTGAATATCAATATTTACAAACCTCAGCATTTGGTTTAGTTCAATTAGACAAAATAAAAGAAACCTTAGGTAATGCGGCAACAATGGGAGAAGCTGACTTACTTACTATCTCTGACGGTTATGCTGAAGCCTTTCGTAGTAAACTTATTGAATCTTATAAAATTGATGAAGAAAACGTTGCTTTTCTTAAACAGCTATTAAGAGATTTTAATACGTATTATTTACATGCTTCTACTTTGTCAAAAGAGATGGTTGACGGTACTATCGATTTTGCAACGCTTAGTAAACGTAGTGAGCAAATGACATCAGAGCTTAACGAAGTACAGCGTAAATTAAATGATTTTCAAAATGAAAAAGATCAAGGCTTTAATAATGCTTTTGAGTCAGTGCGTGACAAAGTACAGTCTACTTCAACGGTTGGTATTGTTATTGGCTTAATAACCATTTTATTACTTTTTGTTGTTGCGGTACCTATTGCTATTTCAATTTGTAATAGTTTACGCAATGTCATCTCTTCACTAAAAAATATTGCCCAAGACAATGGTGATTTAACGGTGAGGTTAACCACTAACTATAAAGATGAAATTGGCGATTTGGTCTTTTGGTTTAATAGTTTTATCGAAAAATTACAAGGCGTTATTAAAGATGTGGTAAATACGGCAATGCCTTTAGCGAAAACCGCCAACAAAATTCAAAACTTATCGGAACACACTATCGATTCATTTAAACGTCAAAGCGATAGTGTTGCCTCGTCTCGAAATTCTGTAGATGAAATGAGCCATCGTGTTGCTGATATTACCAGTAATGCTGCAGATGCCGTTTCGTCAGCAAGAAACGCTAACGATGAAGCGCGCAATGGTAAACTCGTTGTAGATAAAACCGTTAGTGAAATTCGTCAATTAGCCGATGTAGTGACTGAATCATCTGAAATAATCAATCAATTACAAGAAGATACCAACAAAGTGAACGTAGTCTTGGAAGTTATACGCGGTATTGCTGACCAAACTAATTTACTGGCACTAAATGCTGCCATTGAGGCCGCTCGTGCTGGCGAGCAAGGTCGTGGTTTTGCGGTAGTTGCCGATGAAGTAAGAAATTTAGCCTCACGCACGCAAGAGTCTACCCAAGAAATTAATAACATTTTAGCGCAATTACAAAGTGCTTCGAGTAAAGCGGTTTCAACGATGGAAAGTTCCAAGGCTGGTGTTGAATCAAGTGTTGAAAGCGCTAATCAAGCAGGGGAAAGCTTATTAGAAATAGCCTCAGCAATTGAAGTTATTTCACAAATGAATGATGCAATCGCTAATTCTACCGAACAACAAACCGAAGTGTCAGGTATTATGGTTAATCATGTTGAAGATATTCAGCGCTGTGCTGATGAAGCCTCAAATGCCTCTACTGAAATTGCTGAAACCAGTAATGAATTAACAGAGCTGGCCTCAAAATTAGAATCGATAGCGTTACAGTTCAAAGTTTAGATTTAATTTTACAACCTTAAAATAAGCAAGGAAAATATATGAAAAAACATCTCATATCAATAGCGTTAGTAGGTGCATTAACTTCTGCCTCCTTACATGCAGAAATTCACTTTAGTGGTTTTGCATCCGTTGTTGGTGGCATGACTACATCAAGTGATGAATCATTATATGGCTATAGTGATAATATTGATTTTAAAGAAGGATCATTATTTGCGTTACAAGCATCAAGTGATTTAGGTAATGGGTTAGGTGCGACAGTACAATTAGAAGCAAAAGGTAAAGATGACTGGCAGCCAGATTTTAAATGGGCTTACTTAAGTTATGATGCTTCCGACAGTGTTCGTTTACTAGCTGGTCGCCAACGTTTACCATTCTATATGTATTCAGATTACCTTGATGTTTCCTATGCTTACGCATGGATAGCGCCACCTACAGGAGTATATGATGTTCCTTTTGATACCTTTGATGGTTTAGGGGCTGTATACACCACAAACTTTGGTCGTGTTGATGCAAGTTTTCACGGTGTTCTTGGTAGAAATACCGATGAATTAACTGCTTTTAATACAACATTTACTCCGGAACTCAATAATGTGATGGGCTTGTCGGCAACATTTACTTATGACTGGTTAACGCTAAGAGGTGGTTATTTTTCAGCTGATGTTGTTATGTCTATTTCTGACTTAGATGCTCTTGCTGCTGGCTGGGAGCAAGCAGGTTTTAGCGATATAGCAGCTAATACCAAAATAGATGAAGATAAAGGAACATTTGTAGAGGTTGGTTTTCAAATTAATTATGAGTCGATTATTGTTGTAGGTGAATACACTCAGCTTGAAGTTGAAAATACTCCATTAGCAGTGGAAGATTCGTATTACATAATGGCTGGTTATCAGTTTGATCAGGTGTTAGTTCATCTTACTTACGGAGTTGATGAAGGTAAAACCGATAATTACACTTCTGACGTGTCTTATGGGCTTGATCCTACGTTAGATTATTTAAAGCAAAATACAGAAACAGCCTTGGCTAATGATATACAAGATAATACTTATATTACTGCTGGCGTTCGTTACGACTTTCATGATTCAGCAGCATTAAAAGTTGAATATACCGATTATTCAGACAAGAATAATAGTAGTGGTGACGCTGGGTTATTCCGTGTTGCTGTTGTTACTGTTTTTTAAGGAGAGAATGATGAAATTTATCCCAAAAAGTTTACTCCTTACTCTATGCTTTACCAGTTCTGTAGCTTTTGCAGACGTTGCCGTTATTGTTAATCCTGGAAATAATAGTGAAATATCAGATGATGATATTCAGCGAATATTTTTAGGTAAAAATAAGTCTTTTTCAAATGGCGAGTCGGTAATGGCTATTAATTTAGGTTCGGGTAATGAACAACGATCTGAATTTGAAGAAAAAGTATTAGGTAAGTCAAGTTCACAAGTAAAAGCATACTGGTCAAAATTAATCTTTTCAGGTAAAGCTAAGCCACTCAAAGAAGTTGGCTCAGATGGGGAGATATTAAGCTTAGTTGCTTCATCACCTGATGCGATAGGTTATGTTGATGCGAGTAAAGTAGATGATTCAGTAAAGGTAGTAAAAACGTTTTAAATATCAAGCGCTCAAATAAATAACCTGAGATCGGTTTAATAAGTTAAAGACATCTTAAACCGAGTCCAGATTAAATAGTTTTAAAAGCCGCATCAAGCGTTTGTTTGATGCGGCTTTTTTACATAAAAATGTTACGCACTGGTTGCATTTTGTACAGATTGATAATTTGTTTTGGCGTTAAACTGACATAAAAATATCAAGATAAATATTAGGACTTTTGATAGTAATACCAATTTGATT
>NZ_JAHKPR010000010.1:303861-305561 GCF_018860585.1 Colwellia sp. E2M01 | reverse complement strand
GCTGAGTGGGAAAGAACTTAATCAAATTGATATTATTCCTTAAGCTCAATATGAATATGCTTTTACTGCATTAAACTGATTAGCAACCTGATACACTAATAAGGAGCAATTATTAATTGAAATAAATGGACTTCCTTACATGAAAGATCTTACCCAAGGCTCTATCCCTAAACATCTAATTACTATGGCAATACCTATGATGATAGGTATGTTCATTCAAACCCTCTATTTCCTCGTCGATTTATATTTTGTTGGTCAACTAGGACCCGCTGCGCTTGCCGGGTTAAGCTTAGCTGGCAACATGATGTTTTTTATTTTTGCCTTAACACAAATTCTCAATGTAAGTACCGCTGCACTTATTTCTCAAGCGGTGGGCGCTAAAGATAACACTGATGCCAATTTAACTTTTAACCAATCAATGATGATATCTACCGTGCTTGGTAGCATGGTTTGTCTTTTAGGCTATTTTGAAGCTGAAAGTTATTTGAACCTGATCTCACAAGATGCAGAAACAATTACCATGGGCTTAAATTACCTGCATTGGTTTATTCCCTGTATGGCACTACAATTTTTAATGGTATCTATTAGCTCAGCGTTACGAGGAACAGGTATTGTTAAACCAACAATGTTTATTCAAATATCGTCAACTTTGATCAACATGGTGTTATCACCGATATTAATTACCGGTTGGGGCTCAGGTCATGAAATGGGGATAGCAGGTGCTGGCCTTGGTAGTTCTATTTCAGTCCTTTTTGCCGTACTGTTATTAGCTTTCTACGTTAAATCCGCAGATAAATATGTGTCAATTGAGTTATCTCTCTGGCGTGCAAACAAACAACGCATAAAAAAATTAATGGCTATTGGCTTGCCTGCCGGTGGTGAGTTCTTTTTAATGTTTGTTTATATGGGATCAATTTACTGGTTGATTCAACCTTTTGGCGCTGATGCACAAGCAGGCTTTGGTTTGAGCTCAAGAATAATGCAATCACTGTTTTTACCTTCAATGGCTATTGCCTTTGCCGCACCAGCAATTGCAGGGCAAAATTTTGGCGCGCAAAACTATGCTAGGGTAAAGGAAACATTTAAATGGTCAGCTATTTTAACCTGTTCGATGATGTCTTTAATTACCTTACTCTGTTTACTAGAAACACCTTTATTATTACAAAGTTTTTCAGAAAGCGAGCAAGTATTGTTAATTGGCACGGTGTTTTTACAAATAATTTGCTTAAATTTTATTCCGTCTGGTTTAGTGTTTAGTTGCTCAGGTATGTTTCAAGCAATGGGCAATACTTTGCCGGCATTATTTAGCACAGCTGTTCGTCTAATAACCTTTATCGTTCCTGCCATTTGGTTATCAAAGCAAGTAGACTATAAACTTGAACAGCTTTGGTATGTTTCTGTTTTTAGCGTATGTATTCAAGCATTAGTTAGCTTTATTCTTCTGCGTAGCGAATTTAAAAAACGCCTACCGTTATCTGCTGTGTCTAACTCTGAGCTACTGATTGAACCCATTTCCGTACCAAGAAAATTTTAATAACGTTGAGTTTAAATATTTATACCACTCTATCTAAGAAAGTGATCACTTAGCGTGAATTAAAAGGTTTAGAGGCAAAGCATTGATTGCAGAGAAGAGTTATTCTATTTTTAATAGTCAGTAATACCAAGTACGTTAAATTACTGCTCACCTGTACTGGTTAAAA
>NZ_JAHKPR010000010.1:301754-303804 GCF_018860585.1 Colwellia sp. E2M01 | reverse complement strand
CAGCTAGACCAGAAAATTATCGGAATTGGTATAACGTAGAATATAAGCCTTTAAAAATATAAAAAAGTTAATACCACCATAAGATGGGATTAACTTTTCTCGTAATATTCACAACTAGGGAAACGTTTAATAACCTAGCCTTATATTCTAGGCTTAATAACTAAGCTGTTTTTTTCATTTTTTCTTGGCTATCTAAATACTCATCTAACGAGCCCTGGAAGTCGATTAATTTTTTATCTTTAATATCAATAATACGTGTTGCTAAGCTTGATACAAATTCACGGTCATGACTAACAAAGATCAAAGTACCTTCAAAATCTTTTAAAGCGTTATTTAATGCGTCAATCGCTTCAATATCCATGTGGTTCGTTGGCTCATCCATTATCAGTACATTAACGTCAGCCATCATTAACATGCCAAATAATAAACGGTTTTTTTCACCACCTGAACAATTACGAGCCTTTTTGTTAGCATCGTCATCGGTAAATAACATACGGCCTAACATACCGCGTACACTTAAATCGTTATGACAAGGTCTACGCCATTGTGACATCCAGTCCATCAAAGTTAAGTCGTTATCAAAAAATGAGCCACTAGATTGTGGGCAATAGCCAATAGAAGCATTTTCAGACCACTTAACAACTCCCGCCGTTTGCTCTAGTTCGTTCATTAAACAGCGTAATAAGGTTGTTTTACCTACACCATTTTCACCGATAATAGCTAACTTAGCACCTGCTTCTAATAACAAGTCACCATCGCTAAATAATGTTTCACCATCAAAACCATGAGTTAAGCCTTCAAGCTCTAACGCTTGACGATGCATTTTTTTACCTGGTGCAAAAGCAATTTTAGGAGTAATACGGCTTGATGCTTTTACATCATCTAATTTAATTTTATCCATTTTCTTAGCGCGAGAGCTGGCTTGTTTTGCTTTTGATGCATTAGCGCCAAAGCGGTTAACGAAATCTTGTAATTCAGCAATCTCAGCTTCTTTTTTCTCGTTACCTGATAAGAGTTGTTCACGCAATAATGCAGATTGCGATAAATAGAATTCGTAGTTACCGGGATAAATACGTAGCTCACCATAATCAATATCGGCCATGTGCGTACAAACAGAATTTAGAAAATGTCTATCATGCGAGATGATGATCATAGTGCATTTACGTTTGTTCAACTCACCTTCTAACCAACTGATGGTATGAATATCTAAGTTGTTGGTAGGCTCATCAAGTAATAAAATATCTGGGTTAGCAAATAAGGCTTGAGCAAGAAGTACTCGTAATTTCCAACCAGGGGCAACGTTTTGCATTGAGCCAAAGTGGAGGGACTCTTCAATACCTGCTTCTAGCAATATTTCACCTGCTCTACTTTCTGCGGTGTAACCGTCCATTTCAGCGAATTCACTTTCTAATTCGCCAGCACGCATGCCGTCAGCTTCACTCATCTCAGCTTGAGCATAAATAGCATCACGTTCTTGCTTAACTTTCCATAACGCCATATCACCCATGATTACGGTGTCGATAACGGAATACTCTTCAAAGGCGAATTGATCTTGTCCTAGCGTGCTGACTTTGTTGCCAGAAGTTACAGAAACATTACCTGAGCTTGGTACTAAATCACCACTAAGGATCTTCATGAATGTTGATTTGCCACAACCATTTGCACCAATCAAACCGTAACGGTTGCCGTTGCCAAATTTAGCCGAAATGTTTTCAAATAACGGCTCTGCGCCAAATTGCATAGTGATGTTTGATGTAGTGATCAAAAGAGATTCCTAGGGTTACGAATAATGTAGACATTTTAAAGGCGCATATTATATAGCATTTAGCAGAAGAACCCTACCACCTCGTTACATTAATAGTTTGTTTATTAGTCACAGTTACTTAATGGACCATGAATTCTAATATATTGTTTAAGAAAAACTAATATTTGAATGAAGAAACAGCACATAAATTACCTTATTCATGTTATTTTATCAGTTAATAAACTTGCAATAATTCATTACATAAACCTATTTATACCAAGTTGATTAAGTTCTTTCCCACTCAGC
>NZ_JAHKPR010000010.1:300525-301715 GCF_018860585.1 Colwellia sp. E2M01 | reverse complement strand
AAACAAATTCGCCTTGTCATTGCACATCGAGCATAGCTCTGAGTTGGGAAGAAATTTAATCAAATTGGTATTAACAAAAATGCTAGCAATCTATATTGCTATAAATACCCCAAAGAAATGAGCATGTTTTATATGTTAGCTTAATACTTAACTTGGCCATTTAATGATTAAAAGATCTATTTATGCTGCGCTATTCATTAGTACGTTATCAGTACTCGCCATTGCCTTAACTGCAACTTATCAACTTTATAGTACTAAGCTATTTACCTTAGACAGTAAACTAAGAGAAGTCTCTGGCATTGAAATAGATAAAGCCGGTAAGCTTTGGGCTATTAATGATGGCGGCAATGGCGCAGATCTTCATCAAATAGACAATGATGGTAATATAAAAAAATCCATTACCATTATCAATGCTAGAAACCTTGACTGGGAAGATATGACTCAAGATGATTTTGGTCACTTTTTTATTGGCGACTTTGGTAATAATGACAATATTCGTAAATGGTTTACGATTTATAAAATTGAAAACCCGATAGATATTAAGGGAACTGAAACCGAAGCAGAAATAATTAAATTCACCTTCCCTAAACAGTTAAACTATCCACCAAAAGCCTCTGAAAAAAACTTTGATTTAGAAGCTTTTGTTTTTTACAAAAAAAGGCTTTATTTATTTTCTAAAAATCGCACCGAGCCTTTTGATGGTGATACAAATTTATATAAAATTGGCGATCACGCAGCTAATTATCAGGCTGACTTTGTTAGTAATTTTAATACCTGTACCACATACGCAAAACTCTGTTGGATTACCTCTGCGGCGTTAAGTCCCGATAGAACTAAACTTGTGTTGTTAGATTCTGAACGTTTATGGTTATTCGAGAATTGGCAAGGGGATGATTTTTTTTCAGGTGATGCTTACAAAATAGATTTAGGGATAGTCACGCAAAAAGAAGCCGTAACCTTTAGTGACAATGATACCGTGATTTTCACTGATGAAGAATTTAATGGTATAGGACGTAATTCTTATATGATTAAATTAAATAAAGCCAAAAAACAAAGGATAATCAAGCAACATATTATTAAGGCACCGGTAGAAACAACACCTTAATATTTTATAACTTTTTTAATACGTTCAGTCATTATCTGAATAAATTTTCCCTACGAAGCAAGTTTTAGCTATTTATACCAAGTTG
>NZ_JAHKPR010000010.1:283463-300512 GCF_018860585.1 Colwellia sp. E2M01 | reverse complement strand
ATTAAGTTCTTTCCCACTCCATAAAAAATGCCGTTAAGCTAACTTAACGGCATTTTAAAAGCTGTTACAATACAATAAAACTGAGTTGCAAATTATTCAAAATTAATATCTATCAATACAATTCAATTCTGTAAAAGATTGTTTTAAACGTGCAGTCATAGATTCTTCTGCTTTACGTAACCAAGTTCGAGGATCATAGTAACTCTTATTCGGCTTATCATCGCCGTCAGGGTTGCCAATTTGTCCTTGTAAATAACCTGATTTGTCTTGATAGTAATTTAATACACCATCCCACGTTGCCCACTGCGTATCAGTATCAATGTTCATTTTAATGGTACCGTACGAAATAGCTTCTTTAATATCTGCGGCATCTGAGCCAGAGCCACCATGAAATACAAAATTTAATGGCTTCTCTGCTAAAGCAAATTTTTCAGATACGTATTCTTGAGAATTTTTCAATATTTTAGGGGTAAGCGTAACATTACCTGGCTTATAAACACCGTGTACATTACCAAATGAAGCCGCAATGATAAAGTTAGGACTAATCTTAATTAATCGCTCGTAAGCATACGCAACATCTTCAGGCTGAGTATACAATTTAGAGCTATCAAGATGAGTGTTATCTACACCGTCTTCTTCACCGCCAGTACAACCTAGTTCAATCTCTAATGTCATACCAATTTTACTCATACGCTCTAAGTAACGCGCACAAATATCAATATTTTCTTCTAGAGTTTCTTCTGAAAGGTCAATCATATGTGAGCTATATAACGGCTCGCCATGTAATTCAAAGTAGGCTTCGCCTTCATCAAGTAAACCGTCAATCCATGGTAATAACTTTTTAGCCGCATGATCAGTATTTAAAATAACAGGTACGTCATAATACTTAGCAACACTACGTGCGTAATGTGCTGCTGCTGACGCCCCTGCTACTGAAGCCTCAATACCTGATAAGTTAGCTCCCTTACCAACAAAAAACGCAGCACCTGAATTAGACAATTGAATAATTACAGGAGAATTCGCATTACGTGCAGCTTCTAGTGTCGCATTTACCGAGTTTGTGCCAATAACATTAACGGCCGGTAATGCAAAGTTATTATTTTTAGCGAACTCATATAAAGTAAATACGTTCTTTCCAGTGATAACACCTGTTGGTACTAAATCAGATAATTTTGTCATTTTACGCTCTTTTAGTGAGTTTTTTTTAAAATATTAACTTAATGCTTCTTTACATGCAGCAGTGATTGCAGCCCAATCGCCACTTTTAACCCACTTTTTATCAGCTACCCAAGTACCGCCAACAGCGATAACATTATCAAGTGCTAAAAAGTCAGCAAAGTTCCCTGCATTAATGCCACCAGTAGGGTTGAACTTCATCGTTTGAAATACTGAACCCATAGCTTTTAAGAATGGGATACCACCCGCTAAAGAAGCAGGGAAAAGTTTAACTTCAGTATAACCATATTCATATGCTAAAAGAATATCTGAAGCCGTTGAAACACCTGGTAAAACAGGTACTGGGCACTTAGCAAAGGCTTCGTATAATTTAGGTGAAGTGGCAGGAGTGATAATATAATCAGAGCCGGCTTCAAGTGCCTTTGCTAAAATATCTGTATCTAAAATAGTACCCGCACCAACGACCATGTCTGGTAATTCTTTTTTGATAAGTTTAATGACGTCGTAAGATGCTGGTGTGCGCAATACAACTTCAACTAGGTGAATACCCGCTGCGCCCATTGCTTTCGCGATGTTTAGGCCTTCTTCAGCTGTATCGGCTTGAATGATAGGTAAAAGTGTTTGTGTACCCATTAAAGATGAGAAAGAACTCATGATAGATCCTTATTAAATTTTAAACTGATGCCAGTTGAGCTTTGATAAATGTATCGTACTCATCTGCTGGTGCAATAGCACCTCTATGTTGTATAACGAAACCGGCTGCTTTCGATGCTAAGGTAATTGAATCATTTACTGAGTAACCTTCTGCGCGAGCACCGAGGTAAACACCATTAAATGAATCACCAGCCGACGTAGTATCAACTACGTTTTCTACAGGAGTAATAGTAAAGTGAGAAACGTCTCCGTCAACCACGACTAAGATACCTTGTTCGCCATTTTTAATTATTAGCTCACTTAAATCAAACGTTTTACAATAATTATTAACGTCTTCAACGGTAGTCATACCAAATAATTGTTCAAAATCATCAACACCTGGTAGTGATAAATCTGATTTTTGTAAAGCTAATTCAAACTGTTCTTGTGCTTCTTCTGGACCAGTCCACATGCGAGGACGATAATTAGGATCAAATACTATTTGTACGCCTGCAGCTTTTAATTTATCAATTAAAGCCCAAAATGCAGTTCTTGATTGTGGCTCAATAACTGCCAAAGAAATACCTGAAAAGAAAAACATATCACCTTTTGATAATAAACTAGTTACTTCATCATCAATGTGCTGCATAACTTGACGAGCGGCAGAATCGTTACGCCAATAAGTGAAGCTACGCTCCCCTTCGTCATCAAGTTGAATAGAATATAAACCTGGGATTTTTGTTTCAGACTGAAAAACAAAATCTGAGCTAATATTTTCACCTTTAAAATATTCGATCATATCAAGGCTAAATTTGTCTTTACCCACTGCGGTTACTAAATGTGTATTTACTTTTGAAAAAGTGCGTTTTAGATAAACTGCTGTGTTAAAAACATCTCCAGCAAACGATTGCTTTAACGTATTTGATGAGCCTTCTTTAGAAGCCGACATCAGTTCAATCATACATTCGCCGAATAAAAAAATGTTTTTCATTTACAAAACCTTCTTAATTTTATCTTAAATAAAAAATTGTCGATAATACGTTACCATATTATCGACTAAATTAATTCTATTTCTTAGCTTGTAGCGCTTAACTAATATAAAAATAGTATAAACACTCTATTCTTGCTTTCAAGCTTTGTTTTAAGCTTTAGGTTTTACTGGTTCAATTTTTGGAATAAGTATCCAAACCGCAAGTATTGCCGTAACCGCTAATGAAGCACCAATAATAAATGCAGGAGCGTAATTACCGCCCGCTGTTAGAATAGGAACTAATGCTGTTAAACCTAATGCACCTAATTTAGCAGCCATACCTGATAAACCAGATAATGTGCCTACAGCTTTCTTACCGAATAAATCACTTGGTAATGTTTGCACGTTACCAATAGCTGTTTGGAAACCAAATAAAATAACAGCCATAATAAGTACTGCTGCTGTAGGTCCACCTGGATTAGCCATTGCTAACAAGGCAGGTAACATAATTAAACAACCTAAAGTAATGGTTAACTTACGTGTTTTATCTGTATTCCAACCTGCTTTTAAACGATTTTGCGCTAATAAGCCACCAAACCAAGCACCAAACATAGCACCTACATAAGGAACCCAACCGTAAATACCAATTGATTTAACATCCATTTGGTACACTTCGTTAAGGTAAATAGGGATCCAGAATACAAATAACCACCAAATAGGATCAATTGCTGCAGAAGCTATAATTACGCCCCAGCTTTGTTTGTGTTTAAGGATTTGACCTGTTGTTGGATTGTACTCATCTTCTTCTGAAGTTTCAGAATCGGCTTCAGTATTTTTCTGACCTGTTAAAATGTATTCACGTTCTTCTGCTGTGATCCAAGGATGTGTTCCTGGAGGAGCTTTAACTAAAATACACCATGGAATTAACCATAACAAACCCACTAAACCAATAACAACAAACACACCTTGCCAGCTAAAAAATACGGTTAGGTAAGCAATCATTGGAATGGCAATAATTCCACCAATAGCAGCACCAGAGTTAAAGATACCTTGCGCTAATGCACGCTCTTTAGTTGGGAACCAGTCGGCATTACTTTTTGCCGCACCAGGCCAGTTACCAGCTTCTGCCACACCTAAAATAGCGCGGAAAATACTGAAACTTAATACACCTTGTGCAAAAGCATGTAAAGCAGTAGCAATAGACCAAATACCAATAGAAAGTACAAAACCTAAACGTGTGCCAACCCAGTCAAAAATCTTACCAAAGATAGCTTGACCAAAAGCATAAGATAAGATGAAAACAATAGAGATGTTTGCATAAATTTGCTTACGCTCTAACGCGGTTTCATCAGGAAATAATTCTTCTACAATATCAGGCCATAAAACGCTAAGCGCTGAACGGTCAATGTAGTTAATAACAGTAGCTAATGCGATTAACGCAATAACCCACCAACGTAATCCTTTTAATTCCATTATTTATTCTCCGCAGGTTTACGGTTAAGCTTTTCAACATCAATATTGTCGAATACGCCCTCAGGTAAGAAGTCTTCACGTGGAGGGCTGAATGTATCAATTAAAATACCACCTGTTGGACAAGTAGCACCATGATCAGCCCATGGCTGAATTAAACAGCTATCACCCGCTTTCATAATGGTTGTTACACCGTCAATATTAAAGTGGAATTCACCTTCAACAACATAAGTTACTTGAGAATGACGGTGAGCATGGTTATAACCAATAGCGCCTTTTTCAAAATAAATTTTAACGGCCATTAACTCATGGTTATAACCTAACATTTGACGTTTTAACCCACCGCCTATGTCTTCAATTTCTGCGGTATCTACTGATGTAAAAATGTCACTCTGGCTCATGGAACTCTCCTGATATTACCTAGTTTTTATATTGGTTTTTCATAACAGTATATGTTTGTAAATCATAACGTAAGAAATGATTAACAAACTTATTGTATTAATATGTTTATATCTCAATTGAAATAAGCCATATCGCTTTATCAAACGATAGGTTTACTTACTTTATTAATTATTCTTAAATTCTGCTGCATTTGGTATAGGAGCATGTAACTAAACAATATTAATAACTTTAGTTACTTTTGAATTATACGCTAATTCATTTTATTGGCTTTGAATCAAAAGAGTCTTACTGTATACACGAATATATGTTTAAAATTATTACGTTACGTTGAAATATTTCGGGGATTCTCTACTCCTGTAATAGAACCCCGAAATAAATTTACAACATTACTCTTTAGAACTTAGCTTTAACACTCAAGAAGAACTTACGACCTGAGTACGAGTAATCAGATACAGTACCTGTGCCACGAGTCATTATTTGTGGTTCTTCAAGTAAGTTAAGTGCTTTTAACGATACTTCAAAATGTTTGTTAATTTTATATTTAACCGCAGCATCTACATAATCACTATCTTCTACCCAACGATGAGCTTTGTCTGGGAAAGGTTGATTATTAGGCTGGAAGTAACGTGAACGGTACTTATACATTAAGCGCATTGATAAATCATCGCCTTCCCAGTAAACCGAAGCTGAGGCTACGTTTTTAGAGAAACCGAATAAGTTAGCATCAGGGCTGATACCCCAGTTAGCTGGTTCGATTGTATTAAAGTCAGAAATTGCATGGTTCCAAGCACCTTTAACACCAATACCACTAAGTACACCAGGTAATTCAGAGAAATGCTTCTGGAATGTTAATTCCATACCTTTAATAGTTGATTGTGTATCCGCTACTTGGTTTACGTTATACGGAATCTCATTGTACAGAACATTTTCATCCGTTGTGCCGTCATCATAATTAACGGTTATGCTAGGTGCACGATATTCCGTAATAAGCTCTGTACCACCAGTGAAGTCTTTCCAGTAACCCGCTAAAGTAATCGCCATATCTAAACTAGGATACCATTCTAATGATAAATCAAAGTTATTAGCGGTATATGGGTTCATCATATTACCTTGGGCAGTACCCGCTGCAATTTTCTGATCATAACTACAGTAGTTATCATCTTCATCATTACATACAGAGATAGTTTGACCCGCAGACATTGCATTTAATGAGAAACGAGATAATGAACGATATGCTGCTGTTCTTAATAACCACTCATCACTTAAGTGGAAGCTTAAGTTAAGACTTGGTAACCATTCATCATAAGAATCATCTAAATAAAGTTGTGTTGTTTCAGCAGTATAACCCCATGTAGATAGGCCGGCTTCATTAATTTCAGTAGTTTCAGGATCATCCACATCAAGAATAGTTTCAGTTAACACGGGACGCTCACCCCATGACTTAGAGTCAGTCTCCGTTCTTACGTAACGTAAACCTAGGTTACCTGTTACTGGAATACCCGCAATCTCGCTATCGATGTTTGCCATTGCGTATATCGCTGTAACTTTTTCAGTAACATCCACTAATTGACCGTCTCTTTGATCAGGGTTTTCACCTATATCATAGAAGCCAACATCTGGGTTATTACCTTCAGGCGTGGCGTATCCTACTTGCCCTAAATAAGCACCAATTAAACATTTAGAGTCAAATGTTAAGAAGTTGCCCGCATCTGCAGCACCGCCAGAAGCCCCCATAAAACCTTCTAAACTATGGCCGTTATCACCACAAGCTTGCGCACGAGCTGTAGCTTCCGCATGGCCAGCGATATCATTTCTAGACCAATCATCACCCGCGTTGTCATTATCATCTACACCACCACGGTCGATATGGTCATCAGAGTTCCAGTTAGCATCGATAGGACGACGTGTACCCGTGTCTACATGAAGTGCCGTTTGAATACCTGAATAATCGTATAAATGTTGGTTTGAATAACGAATACCTGCTTCAAAAGATGAGAAAACGGAATAATCATCAAAGGAATATTTACCATCAAACCTTACAGCCCACATATCATCTTTACGTTCATCGTTTTCACGACCGTATTCTAAATAAGCGCCGCCGTCATCCGCAACGAAGCTAGCCATATCACTGACGTCAAATGCAACACCACCAAAATTTGGATTTTCAACTAAATTACCATCAACGTTTTCATAGAAAAAGTTAGCGTCCGCAAGTGCTAAACTATCACCAAGATGTAACTGAGGAACTGTTCCCGTTGAGTCTAAAGAGTAAGCTGTTTGAGTTTCATTACGGAATTTAGCACGGTGACGTAAACGGTAACGGTATGATCTATTATAAGAAGCATCAGCAATTAATAACAGGTTATCATTCGGAGTAAATTCAACATTAAGACCATAGCCATTAAATGTATCTACTTGATTACGATTTTCACCTTGTAAGGTTAACTTACCTTCACCTTCTTCATAAAGTAAGTTGCCTTTATCATCAATAATTAACGTATCTGGATTTAAGTTCTTACCACGCTCTTGCGCCAATTCCATACGGTTTTCAGTGTATTCTAAATGAGAGTAGGCGTAATCAAAGTTAATATTCCATGTCTCATTAGGTACCCATTGAAAAGTACCAACAATATTTTCACGTTCATCGGTATCTTCACCTGTACGCCAATATGAATCATCAGGAACATAGAAGATTGAATCAGGATCAAATTTAGCTAAATGATCGGCACCATTTACACCATATTTACTTGCATCGGCGTTTGGACCTAAAGTTACAGGTTCATCTGTACGACCAGGGCTAACCATAGTGTCGTTATCAGGTAAACCATTACTATCTAAATCACCATCACCACAACGCTCGGTAACACCATTACCTGTAGTAAGTGGTGAGCCATCAGCAGCTCTAAAGCTACATGCAGCCATTGAAGAACTAGTACCGTAGTTTTCTTCAGGGTTAGCTGAGTCACTACGTACATAACCCAAACTGAAACCCATAGCACCTAAGTTTTCAGTTTCAAAGTTTTGAATGGTTGAGAAAGTAAGTTTATTACCCCATTCTGATTGGTTATCACCTTCATTATAATAATCGTTATAGATGCCTGTAACTTCAACTGATGTTTTACTTTTTCCATAATCCACAGCACGAACAGAGCCAACTTCGATAGTACCTGAAGTACCACCTTCAACTAAATTAGCTTGTTGTGATTTATAAATAGTTACTTTATCAACTAAGTCAGAAGGGAATTTTTTAAAGTTCACAGCACGACCTTCACCAGCATTGGTAATGGTACGGCCATTAAATGTTGCGTAACCCCAGTATGAACCAAGACCACGAATAGAGATTTCGTTTTGACTACCTTTTAAACGGTGACCTGACGCACCAGAAATATTTTCAATAACATCTGATAAAGATAACCCTGGTAAGTCACCAAAATCTGCGGCAGCAATAGCATCAACAATAGCTGTATTGTTTTTCTTTTCACTTAGAGAGCGTGTCATTGTTCCACGCATTCCCCTAACTTCAATAACTTCAACCTCACCACTATCATTTACTACTTCAATAGCACGGCCATCATCATCTGGATTGCTATTAACCGCTACATCCGACTCAGCAGAAACTGTTTGAGGTGCTTCTTCAGCATAAGCAGCTGCATTTAATAAAGTTAAAAAAGCTGAAGTGACTAACGCCGCTTTGCCTCTTTTTTTAATCGTTTTATTGACTCTGAGAGCAGAGCTAATTTTATTCAATTTCATCGTTTATCTCCCCTGACTACTTTATATTTTATATTTGAACTTTTGTTATTTATAATAATATGTTGATAGCCACTGTGTGCTACTGCAACCAATATAACCAATTAATAACCAACCTGTCAATCAATTAACATTACCAATCATCATTACCAATAAAACATAAACAGTCGCACCTTGTATTACCAATAAAATTAATGTACCTTATAAATAAGAAAATTATGTTTACAAGTCAAAATTGTGTTTAACAAACAACGAGTATATTTACACTTTAGTTATATTTACCGTGTTATATTTGCTGTTTAACACACGTAAAAATCGCACTAAAGTGCAAAATATTTTATTAGTTTCAAGTTTTTATATAACTTATTATTGTTAAGGAAAAGTTATGAGTAACCGCAGGTTGTTTTGGCGAATCGTCGAAAATATTGAAGCCTCTATAGACTCAGGCCATTACTCAGCTGGAAGTAGATTACCGCCAGAAAGAGAGCTTGCTGAAACATTTGACGTAAGTCGACCAACGATCAGAGAAGCAATAATAGCTTTAGAAGTTAGAGGTAAGATAGAAGTTAAAACTGGCTCAGGCGTTTACGTTTTAGATACAGGTAACAATACTAACTCTAATGAAGTTATTAATGCTTTTGAAGTAACCCAAGCAAGAGCCCTTATTGAAGGTGAAGTTGCTGCAATAGCGGCAACAACTATCAATAAAGATGAGTTAAAGCAACTCAATGCAACGCTAATTGCTATGGAAAAAGGCAAGGATATTGAAGCTGCAGATGAAGAATTTCACAAAATAATAGCTAACTCAACACGTAATGCAGCGATGATATTATCAGTAGAAAATTTATGGCGATTACGTTCATTAACACCTGAAATTATTGATGACTATGACAGTGTATGTAGTAGCGATAATACTAAAACTTTAGCTGAGCATAAAGCTATCTATACTGCATTAGAATCAGGCAATGCAACCGAAGCACGCCATGCTATGCATGGTCACTTTAACCGCTTAATTAATTCTTTATTTGATGTAGTAGAAACTAAAGCATTAGAAGAAATTAAACGTAAAAATAGCGAAAAACGAGATTTATACTCCATACCTTCTCTAAATAAGTAGCAATCCCCCCCCTATTGAATTATGCTATTTTTCAATAAAATAGCATAATTCAAAACATAACTTGTTTACCGCTATAAAAAACCATTAACAATAAATAAAGGAACAAGTATGAAGTTTCCCTCTCTATTTATACTTATAGTTTCCTTATTATCTTCGGATGCCTTTGCCGAGGAAAATAGAGGTAATGCTCGAGAGCGAATAGAACCTAAGGGATTACTTTACGGTTTTGGGTTAGGTGTTATTCAAGAGGTTTATAAAGGTTATGATTATAAAGTAATTCCCTTACCAATTATTGGTTACCGCGGGGATAATTTTCGCATATTAGGACCTTTTGCTAGTTATGATGCTTTTGAGTTTCACGATATTAAACTAAACCTACAAGCGGCCCCTAGGTTTCAAGGGTTTGATGACTCAGATAGCTATATTTTTGAGAATATGGCGCCTAGAAAATTTTCAATGGACGCAGGCTTAGGCCTAAATTATGAAAGACATAATTGGAAAGTTTCTTTATCTGGAATGTATGACATTTTAAGACGTTCTAATGGATTTGAAGGCAAAGTTAATATTTCTCATGTATTGCGAAAAGGACCTATCTTTTTTGAGCCTAAAATAAGTTTAAATTATTTAAATGCCAAAAATGTTAATTATTATTACGGTGTAAAGGCAGATGAGGTTAATGCTTTTACCTATGAATACCAAGGAGAAGCAACACTTAATACTTCTCTCGGTTTATCAATATCTACGCCTATTTTCTTCGGCGGATTTACCCAACTTGCTTTTGATTATACTTGGTATGGCTCAGCGATATCTAAAAGTCCATTAGTAGAGACTGATAGAAATATCAGCACTCGCCTCTTCTTTAGTAAGTTTTTTTAATAGATTACTTGTGAGTATCAAAGAGTATTTATATTTCATTTATATGCGAGTAAATCGTTAACAATAAAAACCTCTAATTAAACCCAAAGAATAAACTATTTTTCGTCAGGTCTTAAGTAAGCGATGTCAAATTCATCATCTTCATGAGAATCATACCCACCTTCAAAATCATCATTTAACTCTATTGAAACAGAAATAGGCAACTCTAAAATTGTTTGCATATGAATAACAACATCAATTTCTTGCTTAATGATCCCTTTAAACTCTTTAAAATCAAGTAACGTTATTTCTTGTAAATAATTTTTATTAAGAATAGATAGTTGAGAAGACAGTTTACTTATACATGTATCTAGCTTTTCAAGCACACTTTCTTTATCTGTTGTTTCAAGGTATGTTTTAAACTGTTGAAATAATGAAGTAGTAAACCTTTTTTCGTCTGAATCTATTAATAACAAGGCAACAGCACTATTAAGAAATGTTTCTAATTCAGCTTTTAAATACTCTTCACCATTTAATTCTATTTCGTCATGATCGAGGTGGTTTGCACAATAACTATGTGCAAGGCTTTTATAAACATCTACAAGCTTGGCACTTTTGTACCCCTCTTTCATAAAGTTAGCATGCATTGCACTAATATCTGAAGTGTCGTCTGTTGCTAAGGCATAACGAGTTATAGCAATACTGTCAAAGTACGATGACGATACTTTTTTCAATTGCGCATATTTCGCCCAACCAGCTCTAAAACAATAAACAATACCCTCTTTTTTTATTATCTCTTTGGCTTTATCACTGTTGTTATCACAAAGATCTAATAAACCTAAATTGGTGATCCCAAGTACTATTTCACAACCTTTTTTGATTTGGTCTGCATAGATAATAGATAAATTATCAGACGCTATGCGTAACGACATATCGACTAATTGTTGTGTAATTTTATGGGTAAACTCTGGAGGAAAAAACCCTTCATTTATACCGTCTTTCAAGATCAAAAGTAGGAATGGGTGATTTCTTAACTCTGCAATTCTCATTAATAAAACCTATTTAATATAAACGGTATTTAAAACGTCTATTAATTATTTATAATGGTGCGAACATATCATCGGTATCCATTTCAACCGAGCTAACACGTTGTTTATTCGCATTGTTTTTTAATATATTTTCAATGTTATCTAATGTACCGTTAGTGCTTACGGTCATAACTTCACGGTAAGCTTCTTCACTTAATGATTTAATCTTCATTAATAGCTCTTCAATACTGCCTGAAGTTTGCTCTTCGTCCTCTTCAATTTCAGAAAAGTCGTGTCCAACAAAAGGTAATGATAAATATAATAAACCAAAATCATCTTCAACTATCGTATTTAACACTTCCCGTTGCTTTGCTTCATCATCAGAAGAAAGCAAAATTTGTGATAACAAGCTATGTGCCTCAGTTTGCGCACAAAAAACATGATCTTCGTCTATGTTTTGCCAATAAGATGGCTCAACATTTAATAACTGTTTAATTGATTCCGCATCCATTAACCAAGTAGCAATAGAAGGGATTGTCGCATCATGCTCTCTTACTATTTTAGCAACCGTTAATATGTCCATTTCAGTTAATACGGCTAGCATAGTCTCATCACCTTGCTCTGAAGCAATAGCTTCTAATGAAGTGCCTGCTCGGCGACCACTTTCTTGGGCAATTTCTATAATATCAGTCGCTAAAATTAATGCGTTTTTTGTCACGGGTATTCCTTAAGATATGAGTAATTTTCGTATTAAACTATATATTAACTATAGTTGACGATAGGTAAGCTAAATAGCTTAGTAATTTTCATCAAAGTCATCAGAGTTGTAATCATCAACTTGATCAAAATCATCTTCATTTTCTTCCACCTTTAATGGTGTAGCATCATAACGATTATAAAAGTGAATGAGTAATACGGCTATTTTTAAATCTTGCTCAGCTTCATTCATCATCTCAGTAATACAAGCTCTAGCATCTGCGTGCACGCCAACAAAAGTCTTTACTTCAGCCCAAGAAGGTTCGTTAGTTAAGTCAAGCAAGGCCAAATTTTTACTATCGATTCTAATCTTAGGGGTAATCGCCATGGCAAGTTGATCAACGATTCCACAAAATAACAACGGACTAACTTTTAACTGGTCAAATAAACTGGTTAAATAGATAGTCAATAGATCAGGATTTTCAGGATCAGTTAACGAGCTCATATTTTCTAAATACATAGAAAAATTATCGGTTAAATAATCAGGTATATTTTGGTCAGTTAGCAAAATTTATTCCTAGTTGGTATGCGTAAATTAAAGCTTCAATTTAGTTATTTAAACATGACTGAGTTATAGAGGAAGCTACAAAATTAAAGAGTTATACGTTAATAGGTTAGCTTAATGCACTTTGCCAAAATGAATCCGCAACCTCTCGTGGGTCAGTAATTAGCGTGTAATTACTTTTCAAATATAATGTACGCTTTTTAGGGTCTGAAAGCGTGTCATAAGCGGTTTTAATTAGTTGAAACTGCTCTTCAACATCAATACTGCTATCATTATTTTTATCTGGGTGGAACTTATTAGCAAGTTTGCGATAAGCTTTTTTAATCTCGATCGTTGTTGCATCCCGACCTACGCCTAATTGTTCAAAATAATCCATTGATTTACTTATACCTTTTTATTAGAAGTTAGCTATAACCAGGTTTTCTATATAATATAGTTTAATAACTTTTCAAGCTAAGGCCTATGTGTGAGAAGCTAGCAGTCATACTCATTATTTGTGTAATAATTCAGTTGAAGGTCTAAAAGTCACGTCTCCAGAGTACCGTATTCAAGAGCCATATACTCAACCAACAAATCAGCAACCGTTATTTTAATCTAATCAAATCATTCTTGCTAACCTTATTTATATTAACTAACCTAAGCCCTATTAATCATTCAAGGTTAAATTTCAAATGAACTTAAAGACAATGTGTGATTGAATTTATACGCGTTATCCTAAACTCTATCTTGTCGTTAATACCTATAAAATACCAATCACTGCTATAAAGAAATATCAAAAAATCTACGCGCCCTGCCAAAAAAGTATATTAATTATATTTCCACGCAACTACCTCAGAATTTTTTATTATAAACAGTATTTTCTAAAACAAAGATAACAGCCTTCAAAAAAACAGCTAACAAATTGGTTTAAAACAAAAAACCAATAACATATTTACCAATAAACGCAGTTAAATAACCAAATTGTATTACCAAACAAACAAAAAAAACAAATATTGGTAATTAAATCACCTTTATATATTGATAAATTGGTCACATGCATATATTATTAAAACATAAATTTATTTTTTAATAATAAATACACATTAATTATTCTAGGAGTTATAAAATGTCTAAACCAGTAATCGGCTTTATCGGTCTTGGCCTTATGGGCGGCAACATGGTTGAAAACTTACAAACACGTGGTTTTCAAGTTAACGTAATGGATCTTAACAAAGATGCAGTTGCAAAAGTTCTTGCTCGTGGTAACGCTACAGAAGTTAAAACAGGTAAAGAATTAGCTGAAAAAAGTGACATTGTAATGCTTGCTCTTACAACGTCAAAAGTTGTTGAATTAGTTGTTTACGCTGAAGACGGTATTTTAGCGGGTATGACTGAAGGCAAAACATTAATTGATTTTGGTACTTCAATCCCTGATTCTACTCGTAAAATCGGTGCTGCTCTTGCTGCTAAAGGTTGTGGTATGATTGATGCTCCTTTAGGCCGTACACCTGCACACGCTAAAGATGGTTTGTTAAACATCATGGCTGCTGGTGATATCGACACTTTCAACAAAGTTAAACCAGTTCTTGACGAGCAAGGCGAAAACGTTTTCCATCTTGGCGCTTTAGGTGCTGGTCACACAACTAAGTTAATCAACAACTTCATCGGTATGACTACTGTTACTGCTATGTCTCAAGCATTTGCTGTTGCAAAAGCAGCAGGTGTTGATGGCCAACAATTATTTGACATTATGTCAGCAGGTCCATCTAACTCTCCGTTCATGCAGTTTACTAAATTTTACGCAGTAGACGGTGAAGAAAAGCTAGGCTTTTCTGTAGCTAATGCTAACAAAGACCTTGGCTACTTCAACCAAATGGTTGCTGACTTAGGCGGTGAATCTTTAATCGCTCAAGGTACTTCTGCTAACTTACAAGCAGCTGTTGATGCTGGTTTAGGTAACAATGATGTACCTGTAGTTTTTGATTACTTCAATACTTTATTCGCTAAGTAATATTTACTAAGTAAATTAAAAGTATCTAGAATAACTAAATACAGCATTACTATTATTATATTGGTGATCCTGTATTTAGATAAAATCCGGCAATTGAATTTGTATTAACCGAATTAAACCTATCAGGTAAAATTTGTTTTACAGCTTTAACTGTCGGATTTTTTTGTTTATATCGCTGTAGTTTTTGAGGCTTTAGTTTTATATTGGAATTCAATAAATTACTAAAGGCTAATTATATGATGTATAAAAATAATATTATTACAGTATTACTGTTACTACTGTCTCTTACTGCATGTTGCGGCGGTGATATTGCGCTTAATAAAGCCAATAAATTTATTTCTGAGCAAGTCGTTGATAAAAGTGATCCTGCTTGGAAAACGTCATTAACCAAGCCGCCTTTACTCACATTTACTAAAGACAAAGACTACTTTTGGGAGTTAAAAACGAACCAAGGTAATATTACTATAAAATTATTGACCGACTCTGCACCTATGCATGTTTCTAGTACTATATACCTAACAAAATTAGGTTTTTACGATGGCTTAACATTTCATAGGGTTATTCCAGGGTTTATGGCGCAAGGTGGTGATCCTACCGGTACTGGCGCTGGTAATCCTGGCTATAAATATGATGGTGAATTTGATGGCAAGACCACTCATGACACTGTAGGTACGTTAAGTATGGCTAATGCTGGACCTGGTACTGATGGTAGTCAGTTTTTCTTAACATTTACTCCTACGCCATTCTTAGATGGAAAGCATACGGTATTTGGTAAAATAGTTATTGGGTCAGAGCAGAGTTTAACTAATATTGAAAAGTTAGGTAGCCGAAGTGGTAAAACGAAAGAGCCTATTATAATTAAGAATGCCAGTATTAGAGTGATTAATAGTCAATAAATACTAATACCAATCTCACAAACTAAGTGAGCATTTATACGGGCTAAAATAGATAATTTAATTAATGAAACGGCTATAACGAGTTTATAACCGAAGTAGATAAAATTAAGGTATGTATCAATATTTACAGCTAAATAGAATGTAATTTTCTCAATTCAATAATGAAAATAATTCATTATATGTATTAAATAACAAGAGAGTGTTTTATGAATAAAATATCAAAAAGTAAAACTTTATTTGCTTCAATTAGTATAGCTTGTCTAGTGGCAGCTTGTAATTCCACAAGCCCAGAAAATAAACAATTATCAGGTCCCGTTCCTGCTGATAAGTTTGACTTAAGTCACTGGAAAATCACTATGCCACTAGATGAAGATAATAACAGCAAAATTGATGAGATCGATGTTAAAGATATTCAAACATACTCTCATCCTGACTTCTTTTATTTAGATGAAAATGGCCATATGGTATTTACTGTACCAAACAAAGCAACTACCACCAGTGGTTCATCAAATACACGTAGTGAATTACGTCAAATGTTTCGTGGTTTAAATACAAAAATTGGTACCCATGATCCAGGTAACAACTTTACTTTAGCTGTTAATCCAATCGCAAATAAATATGCTGCTGTTGGTGGAAAAATGGAAGCAACACTTAAAGTAAATGCTGTATCTTTAAGAGCTGGTTACCCAGAAAAACGCCCTGCTTATTCTGTTGTGGTAGGTCAAATTCATGCAGACAAAAATAAAAAATTACAACAAGCAACCAAAGGTAAAGGTGATTTTGGTTGGGGTAATGAACCAATTAAAATTTATTACAAAAAATGGCCAAACCATGACAAAGGCTCAGTTTTTTGGAACTATGAACGTAACTTAACTAAAGATGATCCAAACCGCACAGATATCGCTTACCCAGTTTGGGGGAATGTTTGGACAGATCCTGCAGATCCAGGTGCAGAAGGTATTTCACTTGGTGAAGAGTTTAGTTATGTAATCAATGTTCATGAAAACATTATGTACTTAACATTTACAGCTGAAGGTCACCCTGAAGTTAAATATGAAATCAACTTAGCGAACAATGTTGATGCTTACGGTAAGCCAGATCCACTAGATAACCCATGGGGCTATGCTTACGACGGTAACTACTTTAAAGCTGGTGCTTATAACCAATGTAGTACTAAAGACGATAAAGCTTTTTGGTACACCGCTTGTCCGGGTACTGGTATTTGGGCTACAGATAAAGCCAATGGTGATTACACTAGCGTAGCTTTCTCTAAATTAGTTATTAGTGAGTCTACTCCACCTAAAAAATAACTTTATAATTACAAAGCTTAAGTCAGACTGTTTTAAGCAATATTAATGACATAAAAAGGTTTATTCCCTTGTGGAGTAAACCTTTTTTATTTGTCTTTTACTTCTTTTTTATAACATTATACCAATTTGATTAAATTTCTTCCCAACTCAGAGCTATGCCCGATGTGCAATAACAAGGCGAATTTGTTTAG
>NZ_JAHKPR010000010.1:266562-283427 GCF_018860585.1 Colwellia sp. E2M01 | reverse complement strand
GAGTGGGAAAGAACTTAATCAACTTGGTATTAAACTTTATTTATCGGTAAAACACCTATTTAACCATTGTTATCAACGTTAAATTTAGCGATGCTAGCATTCTAGTTTATCTATTATTGTCACATAGCTTTAGCTAAGGAATGCTTAATCATGAATTCATCAACTCCGCTCTACAATCGATTACTACCACAAGTAAATTACTGTAATATCTTCCTAACCTTTACTTGTATAGTTTTTGCACTTAATACTAGCTTAGCAAATGCTAGTATTGCCGATGAAAATTTTGAACAATGCAAAATTAATCTAACTCAACGTGCTGAAACTGCTGGTTTCTCACCTTATATTACTAAAACGGTTATTGCTAAAATATCTCCGATTGAGCGTGTTATAAGCTTAGATAAAAAACAACCTGAATTTACACAAACATTTGAACAGTATATTAAAGCCAGAGTTACTGATTATCATGTTCGTGTTGGCAAAGAGAAGCTTAATCAAAACAAAGCTCTGTTTGATAAATTAGAAAAAGACTACGGTATTCCTCGTCAATATTTAGTGTCTTTCTGGGGGCTAGAAACGGTTTTTGGTAAGCATAAAGGTAAAATGTCAGTACTTAACTCTTTAGCAACATTAGCCTGTGATAAACGTCGTAGTGAGTTTTTTACCTTAGAGCTTTTAAACTTATTTACTCTAATTGACAACAAACAAGTTACTGTAGAGCAGTTGCAAGGCTCTTGGGCTGGTGCAATGGGACATATGCAATTTATGCCAACAGCCTTCTTAAAGTATGCGGTTGATGCGGATAACGATGGCAAGGTAAATATTTGGGAAAGTGAAGTCGATGCATTAACTACAGCAGCCAATTATTTAAATCAAATAGGTTGGCAAACCAAGGAACGTTGGGGACGAGAAGTAAAACTGCCTGATAACTTTGCTTTTGAGAAAGTCGCTTTTGATCAATATTACCCACTTAGCTTTTTTAAAGGGCTAGGTGTTCATAAAACCAATAATCAGCCGTTATCTAATTATGATATTCAAGCTGAGCTTTATCTTCCTTCTGGTCATAACGGACCGGCATTTTTACTTTATCCAAACTTTAACGTGATCATGACCTGGAATCTCTCCAAAAGCTATGCTCTCTCCGTAGGTATATTAGCGAATAAATTAATAGGTGATGAAGGACTCACCTTTAAGCAAGACGAAAATAATAGACCAAGAGTGTATAGCGTGGCTGAAATGAAAACATTACAAAACCAATTAAACGTACTAGGCTTTGAAAGCGGTGAGCCTGATGGTATTTGGGGACCTAAAAGTCGAGATGCAATTCGCTCTTTTCAATTGAAACATCAATTGATTGCTGATGGTTATCCAAATGAAGATGTTTTCTCAAAAATTCAATTAACTTTAAATAAATAATATCCAACCATTAGGGAGACTATGCCCTTTCATGATTACTTTTACATCAATTTAATTGATATTTTTATAGGTGTTAGCGACAGGCAGAGGCTTTGACATGTAACTTACTTGAACAGTCGATAACACCTTTAAACTTCAATCAAACGCGAGCTTTAGTTATTTAGATTTTCCTACTGAAGTATAAAAATGAAATACCAAGCCCCATTACTCATGGGGCTTTTTTATGGCGAATAAAAAACGATCAAGCATGCGTTATTAAATGACGAAAAAATTGCGAAACCTAATATAGTTGAGTAATCTACTCACTCTCAGAATTATTATCAACAGGTGCATTATGCGTATATTACATACGATGTTACGGGTTAAAAATTTAGAAAAGTCCATTCAATTTTATACTGAGGTTATGGGTATGAAAGTGTTAAGACAAGGTGATAATGAAACAGGCCGTTATACCTTAGCCTTTTTAGGTTATGGTAGTGAAAATGAAACCGCTGTGATTGAATTAACCTACAACTGGGATGAATCAAATTACGAGCTAGGTACGGCTTTTGGTCATATAGCCATTGGCGTTGATGATGTTTATAAAGCCTGCGATAAAATTAAAGCCTCGGGAGGTAAAGTTACCCGTGAAGCAGGCCCTAATAAAGGTGGCGCTTCAATTTTAGCTTTTGTTGAAGACCCTGACGGCTATAAAATTGAATTGTTAGAATTACATCGTGTTAGCTAACATTATTCTTTTTAGAGCCTAATGAACATTCGAGGTTATTTTTACAACTGTTTGATTAGTCTTTTTTATTGATGTTAACTACAAGGCAGAGCCTGTTCGTGTCGCTTGCTACACGAACAGGCGATAACGCCATATAAATTTCAAACAAGTGCTCCTTTAGGTTCATTTAAATTGAATAAAATTTCCCCCTGAAATGTCAACAGACCCTAGAAGTAATCTCGAAATATCAACAGTTCTTAGTGTTTATCACACAGCTTTTAACAACTGAAAATTCAATATTGTTTTGCATAAAAAATCAGAAAAGCGTAATATTTATTTAATTTAATCTTATCTAATATTGTTCTTATGCCTGTTAACTTACCTGAAATAAACCCTGCTTCTATACACTCAATTGACGGCATTCGCCTAGGTTGGGCTGAATCAAACATTAAACATAAAAATCGTAAAGACTTACTTGTTATTGAAATTGCACAAGGTAGTTCGGTGTCTGGCGTTTTCACACAAAATAGGTTTTGTGCAGCCCCTGTAACATTATGTAAAAAGCATTTAGCGGCAGTTAAAAATAATGACATAACAGGCATTAATGCTTTAGTAATTAATACCGGCAACGCAAACGCAGGAACCGGTGAAAAAGGTATGGTTGATGCCATAGCGACTTGTGAAACTTTAGCGAAGATAATGGCTATTCCTGCAGAGTCTATTTTACCTTTTTCAACAGGGGTAATTTTAGAGCATTTACCTATGGACAAACTTTTAGCAGGTTTACCACATGCGGTAGATAACTTAACTGAAAATAATTGGGTAGATGCTGCCTCAGCTATAATGACAACAGATGTCGCCCCTAAAGCGTTTTCAACACAAGTGAGTATTGATAAAGAGTTAATAAACATTACCGGTATTTCAAAAGGCGCAGGTATGATCCACCCTAATATGGCGACCATGTTAGGCTACGTAGCAACCGACGCCAATATCCCACAAGCATTTTTAGATGAAATAACCAAAGAGATAACCGATTTATCTTTTAACTGTATTTCGGTAGATGGTGATACTTCAACTAACGATTCGTTTATTGTAATCGCAACTGGCAAAAGTACAGCGCCAGCATTAACCAATCGTAACAGCAAAGGTTTCAGCGAGTTCTACAATGGCTTACTTGAAACAGCACAATATTTAGCTAAAGCCATTATCCGTGATGGTGAAGGCGCAACTAAGTTTATAACCGTTAACGTTAAAGGTGCATTAACTATTGATGAAGCAAAAACTATTGGTTTTTCAATTGGTAAAAGCCCGTTAGTTAAAACCGCGATGTTTGCTTCTGATCCAAACTTAGGCCGTGTACTTGCTGCTATTGGTTACGCGTCAAGAGAATGTAAATCGTTAGAAAATTTAGACACCAATACGTTAGAATTATACTTTGGTGATGTACTCGTTGCTGAAAAAGGCGGCCGTGCGGCAAGCTATAATGAAGATGATGGTCAAGCCATAATGAATGCAGCAGAGATAGATATTACCGTTGAACTTCATCGCGGTAATGAAGAAGCGACTATTTGGACTTGTGACTTTAGTTACGATTACGTAAAAATTAATGCGGAATATAGAACCTAATCATTTTACCATCCATCACAAAAAAGGTGGTATCTGCCACCTTTCTTTTATCTTACACTCTCTTACTTTTCTTTTTAGGCTTTTAAGTTAGTGATAAAACCTAAAAGTATTGTTCTATTATACATTACAACCTTTCATAGCTAATGCTGAATTAACACCCGACTTAACGGTATTATAGTAGCTAGCGGCTTGTGTATTATCAAAACTACTACTATCAATGCCCACCATGCTAGTAATAGCTTCTAATTTAGAGAATGATGTTTTATCTTGCTCATACGCATCAAAAGTATTTTCTATTTTGTCACAAGTTAACATATTTGACATACCATCAGCTGAAGCACTTTTAATCGCGCTACTTGTTTGACAGCCAGCTAACGCTACTGTAGATAATACGATACTTGTACAAATTAGTTTTTTAAACATTTTAAACTCCATTATAAATAATTTAAATACAGTGGCTAAGCTCTGCATAACCTCTGTATTATTGTTAGCAATTAGTTGTATTACGCAAAACAGCTTAACTCTTAACTCTTAACTCTTAACTCTTAATTAGAGTAACCTAAATCAAGCATAAGTGTTTTATTATTCAAATACTATATATTATTCAAATACTAAGCGAACAGGCTATAATGTTTTAACAAAGTCACCTTAATAAAAGTATATTCAAGGTAAAACACTTTCTAATAGAGTCCAACTTAGAATCAATTAATAACTCGGGTATACTTTACTCTATTAACCAATATATTGAATAGCCCATTACTTTGCTTAAAGCCATACAAGAATTACTTAACGACCCTCACCTAACTTATACAGAAACTCTGCAAGCGCTATGGAGTGGCTATGGGCAAGTATCCCGTTACTATAGCCCTAAACTTGAAAGCTCTGTCATAGTAAAGTCCGTGACACCACCACAGCAGGTTAATCACCCTCGCGGTTGGCATAGTGATGCTGGTCATCAACGAAAAATAAACTCATACAAAGTTGAAGCAAAGTTTTATCAACATTACGCTATCCACTGTAAAAACGCATGTTATGTACCGCAACTTATTGCGTTATCACCGACAGAAAATAACGATAATGAACAAATAATAATAATGGAAGACCTACAACACTTAGGTTTTAATGATAAAAACTCATCTTTATCGTTAACCGATATTAAAGTAGTTATTAACTGGTTAGCAAACTTTCATGCGCGTTTTATTGAGTATGACGCAAATGACTTATGGCCCATCGGAACTTATTGGCATTTAGCGACAAGACAAGATGAATTTAACAGCATGCAAAACGGAGTTTTAAAGCAAGCTGCGCACTTTATTGATAACCAACTCAACAATGCAAAATACCAAACCGTAATTCATGGAGATGCTAAATTAGCTAATTTTTGTTTTGGAAGTTTCCCTATTAACACTGCTTCGCGAGACGATACCGAAAATCATAACAAACTTGAAGGGAAACCAACTAGCCAAGTTAATCAATTTAATCAAGCTAAGCGCGTTGCTGCGGTTGACTTTCAATATGTAGGTAAAGGCGTAGGCGTAAAAGATTTGGCCTACTTTTTAGGGAGTTGTTTAACCGATAACGAGTTAACTAGTCTGCATAGCGAGTTACTCGATTACTATTTTAAACGCTTATCTATCGCCTGTGTTGAACATAAACAGGGTGTTGATTTTTCGGAACTGGAAATTGAATGGCGTAAATTATATAGTTTTGCTAATGCAGACTTTCATCGGTTTTTACAAGGTTGGAGTCCTGAACACCAAAAAATCAATAGCTATTTACAAGCACAAACTAACATTGCCTTAGCTGAATTTTAGACTTCTAATATTAAACCTATTTAAGCTCCTATAACTAATTAACTAATTATCTAAAACCTCATTTCTCTCTCGTTCGTAATCCTCAAACGTTTTCTCTGGTGCATTATCACAATCATTATATTGTCCTTCGGTGACTGCTTTATTAATGCACACACTTTGCTGATACTCCTGCCCAGCTTTATATAGTTGTTTATTGCTACATGAGCATAATCCGCACAATATAATTAAAACTAGGGCTAACTTTAAACTTAATCGACTTTTCATACTTCTCTCTTTATTTTAAGAATAATGATAAAAAATATACCTGTTGATTCTCAACTAATCCTGACAACGCGCTTTAATTAAAGTGATTAACGAGATAAGTACACTATTAGGCGCAACAGAGCCAGGCGAGCCTTTACTGCCGTACGCTAATTCTGGCGGTATATAAAGCTCCCAAGTTTCACCTACATTCATCATAGGTACAGCTTCACGCCAACCTTTGATCATTTTAGATAACTGAAACTCATTAGGGTTGCCACGTTGATAACTACTGTCGATTATTCGGTTAGTTTTAGCCGACATCATTTTATAATGTACGGTAATCTTAGCATAGGGATCTGGTTTACAACCGTTACTTGTTTCTAAAATTTTGTACTGTAAACCTGAATCAGTGGCAACAACACCTTCTCGTTTAAGGTTTTTATTAAACCAATAGGCATTTATTTCTTCAGAAGTATAACCTCCCGTAGCGTTATTGGAGCTGGTACAAGCAAACATTAAAGAACAGGTAGCACTGACAAACAAAGCGCGAAATAACATATTCTACTCTCAACTTAAAACATGTAATCACATGATTTTTATTATTATTGTGATTATTAAAATAAAACCTATAAAATATTAAATTTATTATATCTAATAGGTAAGTAGATTTCATGGCTAAATAACGTGAAACTACAAAGTTAACTATTTACGCTCTCAGTATTAATCAAAAAGTAAGACTGCTGCCCTTACCCCTCTAAGGTATTAATCAATTTTTTGTAAAAAATTAACCGCTTTATCCGGAAAATCAGTAAACACTCCATCCACACCAAGTTCAAAGTAATAAATACGCAGTAAATCATCAAAGTCTTTAGCAAACTCAGGTATACGTCCTTCATCAGCTCTAAAGGTATACGGGTGGACAAATAATCCGGCTTCATGTGCCGCTTCAACCAAACCGTTAGAGCTGGCTTTATTAGTGTTTGCATCCACATTCACTAACATTGGCTTCCACGGGCCAATAGCGTCTGCGTATTTAGCAATTTCGGTCATCGCACTTGGCGTTAACATCCAATCGTAATCATAAAAGATGAGCTTTGCCTTTTGAGTTCGAAGTTGCTGAGTTATGGTTTGCTGAGTAGGTTCGTCTAAATAAATAGGTGTTTCTTGCCAGCTTGTCATAGCAATGAGTTGCGCTAACTTTAGCTGCATATTTAACTCAGCAAACAACTCATACTTTATTCTTTTTAAAGTAACAGGATCAAAACTTTGCACAATCGCCCTGCTCGCTTTGTTCACATAACCATAACGTTTGAGCTCAAGTAACACCGCTTTGGTAATATCTTTACCCTGGTTTAAATGAAACGCCGGTGATTTAATTTCAGGATAAATACCAATATCTTTACCCATACTGTGATTAAGCCCTTGAATCAATTCAATTTCATCCGCTAAAGTGTGTACTTTAAATGTTGATTGCCAAAGCGGAAAACGCTGCGGAAAATTAGCCGCCGTTTTACCGTCTTTCAACGAAAAACCTTCAGTCATCGCTAACGTTTGTATTTCGGCAAGGCTGAAATCAATCACGTAATAACGTTCATCAGCACGTTTTCGCTCAGGAAACTTAGCAGCGACATCAGTAACCCGATCAAGGTAAATATCATGTAAAACCACTAATTGATCATCTTTAGTCATCACCACGTCTTGTTCGATGTAATCAACCGACATAGCATGTGCCATCGTTTTAGCGGCAATACTATGCTCTGGTAGATAACCACTAGCACCACGGTGAGCAATAACGATTTTTTCTTTGTTAGAACTTTTAATGGTAGTTTTACCGACATTGGTTACTGTGGCATTAGCTTGAATACATGAAGATAAGAGCAGGAAGAATAAAACATATTTCATGATGATTAACCTTGGCAGTAGCGTAAATGATACTTTAATAATTAAATTCTAGTAACTTAACGTTATTATCAATTGAATTCATTACCTTTTTATTAAACCACGAAAATTATAATTGGCATGATAATATAAACAAAAATAAACCTATTTCACTTTAATTATTTAGGCTTTCAAATGGAAAATTTATTTTCGTATGGCACATTACAACTAGAGCCAGTACAAACAGAAACATTCGGTCGATTGTTAAAAGGTAAAAAAGATATTCTAGTTGGTTATGTACTCGATGAAGTAAGAATAACTGACGCTGCCGTGTTAAAAACTAGCGGTAAAGAGTTTCACCCTATTTTAAAATATACCGGTAATGACACAGATACTGTCGCAGGCACTATTTTTGAAATAACAGCGCAAGAGCTTGCACAAGCTGATGAATATGAAGTCGATGATTACATAAGGATATCGGGTGATTTTACATCAGGAGCAACCGCTTGGATTTACGCTTGTAGAAAACAACATAAACCACAAACTTAGAGTGAGTGGGCAATTCAATTTATTTCAAATCTGTTGGAGGGGCTCGTTTAAGTAACATTGATTCCCGACAAGTAACTTCGGGAATGACATAACAGACACAAACCCTTACTTTTTCTCGTCATCTTCGTGGTGGCTTAGTTGGGGAGCCATTTTTTGGGGTTAATGTTATTAACTGCATGGCTTGGAATTTACATTTTCTGCTTGGTGTCGCAGTGGCAACAACACCAAGGGGCAATACTTATAACTTCGGAAATATCACTATTGAAAAATAAAAGCTACAAACAAACAGATGTATTTGATTTGATATTGACACATTTTTCTAATATGTAACTCAAAGTACTTTATACCTGTTGATTAAGTTCTTTCCTACTCAACGAAAGTTAAAAAGGCTTATACCAAATCCGCTAAATTATTGTTCACCTGTACTGGTTAAAATAATCAAATCCTGCGTTGCTTTCAATCACAATAGCCAGCTATTGCTCAATCAAGCGCCTTGTCTTTAATAATTTTTCCTATCAACAGCTAGACCACAAACTTATCGGAGTTGGTATTAGAGACAAGGCATTGCCATATTCAGCTGAATATTAACCTATGTAAGCAATTACCCTCAATTTTTCTGGCTGTATGCTAGCAATAATTGAGGGTAATCAGACGGTTTACTTTAAAATTTTTGTCGATGACGAGCTAAAATAAGCAAACCAGTTATAACAACTGAAGCTAAAATACAGTAGCTAAACCATTCATAATTAATGCCTAGATAATAGTCTCCCCAAATAACACTAAATTTCAGGTTCAATGCCGTTTCATTACCTAAAAGAAAGTACTTACCAACCGTTGACACTAATAATTCGGATTGAGATAACGCTTTAGTCACGATATAACCACTAAATCCTATCATTAATAAAATAGCTTTACCTAAATTGGCAAAGACAACAGAAATAAGGCCAAATAACAATAATACAGGTAAAAACCATACCACTTTAAACGCAAATGATTTAAACATAGCAAGAATATTTACGAACACCTCGGTAAAAACATGACTGATTGCCATACTTCCCGATACAGATAAACTGGATTCTATTGCCGTTATAATCAAAAGGCAGCCACCAAGCGCCACATAAATAGCCGCAAAGAGAAGTATTGGGTACAGTACACACGACAATAAAATTTTAGTAAGTATTACCTTGGTATGTGATACCGGCATAGATCGCCAAAACAATACACTTTTGTCCCGTTTATCAGAGAGTAACGAGTTTATAAAAGGTATGGTTATAAAAATAAATAACATAAAATCTACCGCTGTCATTATGTGTGCTATACGGTTGTCAATTGATTTTTTATAAGGGTGCACAGACGGAGATAACTTATCTAACTTGTCATTTTCCCTCATTAATTCAGGAAACTCTTGTGGAATAGTCGACGGTAGTTTTTCAAAGGTATGTTCTACTTTAGAAAAGCCTTGTAACGCATTAGGTTTCTCACCATCAAAATAAAACTCATGATGGACATCTTGAGAGCCAAATATAACTTCATCATTTATTAAAAAATTAAGTTGCTGACTTAACAAAAAGTACAAACTTGCTAAGGTAAACAAACCTAAAATAAAACTAAAAATGGCGATAGGGATATATAAAAATGATTGCTTGTTTTCCCAATATTCTCGTTTATATTGCATAACAAATTGATTAAGCATGAGTAACTTCCTTTATATCTGATTGGACTACTTCCTGCGATGATTGGCAAAGCGCAATAAATAAATCTGATAATTCTGGCGTAGAAACTTTTCCATATTGAGCGAGGTTTTCTTGTGTTTCGTTTTCAAATAAATACTCCTTACCCATTATCTTTTCAGTGATATAACTAGGCGATAAAGCGAGTAAATCATCGTGATGTTCACTCGAAGCTTGTACACGCACAAAGCGCTTTTCAAGAGTATCTAAATCAATATCTGCAATTATTTTTCCATTATCAATGAACATAACCCGTGTTAAAATATGCTCTATTTCTTCTAATTGATGAGTTGTTACTATAATAGTATTGTTCTCATCATAATATTCAGTCAATAAGCTCTTATAAAATGCCTTTCTGCGAATAATATCTAAACCTAATGTTGGTTCATCTAAAATCAACAATTGAGATTTTATCGACATAACTATTGATAAATGTAATTGGGTAACCATGCCTTTAGACATGCTACTTACTTTCATTTTACCGGGGATATTGGTTGAGCTAATAAAACTTTTAGCTAGTTCAATATCAAATCCTTCATGCATTTGCGCAATATATTCTAATAATTGGTTGCAAGTAATCCATGGCGGTAAAGTCGCCGTATCAGCAATAAACGCAACTTTTTTCATTAACTCAACGTTTTTTTTGTCTGGGTTTAAACCACAAACCTCAATATCACCTTTGTACGCGGTTAACCCTAACAAAGACTTAAGCAAGGTTGTTTTTCCGGCGCCATTAGTGCCTATCAGCCCTATAACCTCACCTGATTTAACCGTAAAGTTAATATCATTAAGTACCTTTTTATCTTTGTATTTTTTATTTACATTTTTAACACAAATAATATTACTCATGACTATGACCCTTCACGTTGTTCTTTAAAAATCTTAATTACTTGCTCTATTGATACATCAAGCTGATTCATTTTATTTACTAACATTGGTAATTCCTTTTCTATAAAAAATTGTCGTTCTGCAGCCAACAATTTTTCTTGCGCTCCTGATAAAACAAACATGCCTAACCCTCTTTTTTTCTCAATTAAACCGTTATCAAGCAACTCATGATATGCTTTTGATACCGTTATATGATTAATACTCATCTCTGCGGAAATGGCCCTAACAGAAGGCATTGCTTGTCCTTCAGCAAAACTACCGTCAAGTACTGCATTCTTTAATTTAATAACCAATTGTTTATATATGGGGAGATCATCATGCCAGTGATTATTCATGATGATGACTCGGTGACGTAGACAGCACTTTTTTAATAATGGCATTGTCTTTTTGATCTACGCTCAATGTCGAGCTGCCTTGGTAATACACTTTAGAATCTCCACTTGCTTTAACCGTTAGAATATCGGGAGTAGGTAAGTTAGCTACTGCATTCTCAGTTATGTCACAATTAACAACTTTTAATGACGCACCACTCGCTTCGACTTTATGCCACCGATTACCTGCTATAAATATTGATGCTATATCTGAATTTTCTTTGATGAATAAATGACTTTTAAATGTACCAAATGAGTGCACAGACGATGCCGTAAAGTTTTTAGCACTAAAATATGAACGATCCCTTAAATCAAGCTTCATCGTATTAGTTAATAAACCATTGATACCTATTTTAGATACACTGTACTGATTCAAAATTAATTGCTCAATTCGACTATCATTTACTTTTAAAATAGACTCATGATTAATTACGAAACTACCATTTTTTATTTTTACCTTATCTAAATACACATCAGACCGCCCTGTAGCTTCGAGCTTAAGTCCATTTGATTCTATATTTGCAACAAGTACTTGGTAAGTATCATGAACTTTTAACGACCTCAAGTTTTTGACGGTAATAATAAGGTTAGCAATAGGGGCCTCATCACGCTTACCTTCTGATGAGTTGTCTAGCTGCTTAACAAAAAGCGCTCTGCTGTTAGGTGTGCCGTCACTGCTTTTAATTTCTTCAACACCAATTTTTACAGTATTTATTTGGCTGTCTCTAATATACAAATCAAGACTTTCTTCTTCTCCTTGTTTAATCTCTACTTTAAAAAAGCCTTGTGTATAAATATTATTCACGTTGTTCAAGGCAATTTTTTTATAACTCGCAGGCTCTGCTTGGCTGCCCCATGCAGTTAAACAAAGCATTACCCATAATATTTTATAAACCAACGCCTTTACGTGGCTGATAAAGAGTGTTTTACTTTTATTCTGTTTCATTGGTAACCCTTAATTCTATTAAGATGCTCTAGGACGTAATTCAGCCTAGAAACCGTTGTGGTATCACTTACAGCACTTGCTAACCATATTCTTATATACCCATTCCACTTGAATTCCGGCTGAACCCTGCATATTCAAGTGGAGTGGGTATAACACTAATACTTTGTTTCAATAACATCGTAACCTAGCGCTTTTAATTGTGGCGTTAAGCTTTTGGCATCACCCACAATCAAAATAAACATGTTGTTCGTCTGCTACATGCTCAGAGCCTTGAAATATCATGTGTTCAAAAGATGTGTAATACCAAGTTGATTAAGTTCTTCTCGAGAAGAGCTAACATGGTAGATAAGATCAACATGCACTAAGGGGGCTGAATGATCTTCATGCAAGATGACGGTCAAACCATTTTCTAGTACGTATTTACTGTAGGGGATAACTGTTTCATGATCTTTTTTAGTGGCCTGTTCAGCAAAAGTAAAACCGTTAACTTTTGATTCCAACTCGGCCACTTTATTATGACTTTGTTCTGACGAGCATGCAGATAGGCACGCTAAACTTACTAACATCCATTTTTTCAAAGGAAACTCCTGTAATTTTATATGGTAATTTATTTATGATATCTGTGTGGTTCACCTATAGATTAAACCCTGTTTAGGTGAACGCTCTACTATTGATTGCATGATATTATCAACACCAACAACTAGTGACATAGCTAACTATAACACCATAACAAAATACAATTCAAGTCTATTATTTATACTTATACCCGTTTCCATTCAAAATACATGTTTTAGAGCGCTCGAGTGATTTCAATTCAAGGTACAGTGATGAAGAAAATCATTGCTCTCATCTATCCAGACTGTATAGAGAAGACTTTTACTTCCTAGCCACGATGGTTATTTGCGCTTACCCTTCTGCCTTCTTAAAAACCGATACAGCTAGCAGGTTTTGAATGAACCGCTCTGACCTATTTCACTATTCACTATTTTGTTTTTTGATGACTTTATTTTGTTAACAATATCTCGTATGTTAAGGTGTTTTATAATATTCAATTTTTATCTTGGTGATAAAAACTTCATGCGCCTATTAATTACTTTACTGTTTGTCGTTATCTACACTTCAGGGCTTTTTGCTTGCGCGAAGGTTAACTCGTTTGGTGAGAAAGGAACTTTTGCTTACGACTTAGCTGTAATTGATAAACACCACAAACCAATTGTTTTGTCTGCAGGCAAAGCTAAAATTATTGTGCTGGCTGAATATCAAGGTAGGATAATGACCAGTACATTGAATGGTGATAAAGGTGAAAGCCTTGCATGGATAAACTACGAACATTTATTAACGCGACAAGAAAACCCAAGAGTCGGTGGTGCTGACCGATTATGGTTTGGCCCAGAAACCGGGGATTACTCTTTATTTTTCCAACCGAATACCGAACGCATCCCTGAAAATATTGTTATTCAACCTGCCTTTTCATCATTACCATTTAATATAACGTCTCAAGACAATACTCACGTTACTTTTACGCAAAATTTACAAATGCAAAACTACCAAGGTTTTATTTTTGAAGCTGCTGTAAATCGGAAAGTATCATTATTTAGTGCCGATGAAATAAAAGCCAATCTTGGTATTACTTATCAAAATTTAAATGCAGTGGGCTTTGGTGCTAATACGGTAATAACGAATATTGGTGCACAACACTGGACAAAAGAAACCGGGCTAATCTCTATATGGGACTTGGGCGCTTTTCTACCAAGCAATAAAAGTGTCGCTGTAATTCCAATAAAAAATGAGCTAGCTAATGTTACAAGTTATTTTACCCCGACAAAACCTACACATACTAAAATAAAGAATGGTGTGGTTTATTATCGAGCTGATGCTAACTACATGAATAAAATTGGTATTCCTCCAGAAAATACAAAACCAATCATGGCGAGTTATGATCCCGTAAATGGTTTATTTACCGTGGTAACATTTCAATTTAATAACAATGAGAACGACATATACCTGAATTCGGTTTGGTACCCTGAAGGCTATGATAATTATGAAGGTGATGTAACTAATATTTTTAATTCGGGGGCAAATGAAAAAGGTGAACCTGGTCGATTTTATGAACTCGAGTCATCTTCAAATACACAACCTTTAAAAAAGGGTGAATCCCAATCACATTTTCATAATACATATCACTTTCATGGCGACATAGATGAACTAAACGCTATTTCTTTAGCGCTTTTAGGTGTATCTCTACATGAAATTGAAAACGCCTTTAAAGATAGCAAGGAAAATTAATGAAAACAGTTGTAATTACAGGTGCAAACCGCGGAATTGGTCTTGGCTTTACCTCAAGTTATTTAAAAGAAGGTTGGTGCGTTATTGCACTTACTCGAAATGGTCTTAACGCTGACTTTCTTGAGGGACTCAATGATGAAAAGAAACGTAATTTATTAGAAGTAAATGTAGAACTTGAATCTGAGCTTTCAATACAAAATTCCGCTAAAAAAGTTGTGGGGTTATGTAAGCATATTGACTTGTTTATTAATAACGCTGGAGTATCAATTGATCAACCTTTTGGTGCATGGACACAGGAAGCTTTTATAAAATCTTATCAAGTGAATGCGGTTGCCCCAGCATTGTTAATTCAAGCATTGCAATATCACTTTAATGAAAACAGTAAAATTATTCAGCTCACCTCTGGCTTAGCCTCGATTGATACCGCGATAAACCCGCTTGGACCATTTGATGCTTATGGTATGAGTAAGGCAGCATTAAACATGTTAACTCGCCGTGTAGCTAAGAAATTTGAATCGCAAAAAATCACTGTTTGTGCTTTAAGTCCCGGTTGGGTAAGTACTGATATGGGCGGCGATGAAGCACCGGTAAGCGTTGATCAAGTCGTACCTTTATTGACTCAAACAATTGAGCAATTGTCAGTGGCGCAAAGTGGTGGCTTTTTTGACGAACAAGGTAAAGAAATTCCGTGGTAGTTACCACTAAATAACATATAACTAGGAACTAAAATGCACGTTGAGATACTTAAGAAATCTTATATTCTGCCTTGTTATTTACAACAGTAGCAACATCAGCACAGGTAAAAGCAACCAAACTTGATATTACTTCAAGTCAATTTGTCACCTTCGAACAACAACCTGTTCGATTATTTACGTTATCAAATAATAACGGTATAACAATGAAAGATTGCCATAGATTCCGTTCAGATTAGGAGAAAAAAATGCCACAAAATAAAAAGACATCTCTGCCAATAACATTAGTTTTTGCTTTAACGACAAGTAGCTTAATAACAACTGGTTGTGCACACGATTCAAATCAAAAGCTTGTTACCGAAAAAAATTCAACGCCATTGATTAAAGTCCTCATTATTGATGGACAAAATAACCACCAAGTATGGCCAAAAGCAACGATAATGTTCAAAGAGTTCTTAGAAAAATCAAACCGTTTTACCGTTGATATTGAACGAACTTCATTTGTTTGGAACAGTGAGAAGTTTGGCAAGCAATTTGCGCTTAATGATAATAAACAATATATCGAATCTGAGCCTAAAACTGATCCTAATTTTTCGCCCAACTTTAAAGCTTATGATGTAGTTATTTCTAACTTTGGTTGGCGAGCAGCAGATTGGCCAAAAGTAACTCAGGAAAATTTTACTAAGTACATTGGCAACGGTGGTGGTTTTGTATCAATTCACGCAGCAGATAACTCGTTTCCTAAATGGCAAGCGTATAATGAGATGATCGGCATAGGTGGTTGGGGGGGGCGGAATGAAAAAGATGGCCCTTACGTTTATTATGACGCGCAAGAAAAGTTAACATATGACGAAAGTAAAGGCAATGGGGGGGGCCATGGAAAACGCCATGAATTTCCTATTACGGTTCGTGTTACTGATCACCCTATTACCAAAGGTTTACCTGAAAAGTGGTTACATGCAAAAGACGAGTTATATAACCGCTTACGTGGACCGGCTAAAAATATGACCATCTTAGCAACAGCTTATGATGATCCTAAATTTAATGGTTTTGGTCGACATGAGCCGGTATTAATGACCATTAACTATCAGAATGGCCGAATATTTCACACGACTTTAGGGCACGACATTGAAGCGATTAATAATATGAGTTTTATCACTACATTACTACGTGGTACAGAATGGGCAGCTACAGGACAAGTAACACAAAGCATTCCTGAAAGCTTCCCTAAGTTACTAATTAAGTAATTGATAAATTAGCTGGTAACCAAGTTGATTATAATCTCGACTTTTGAGCAATAACTTCATCTAGGCGCTGCTGCATACTTTTTACTTTCTCTGGCTGCTGCGCTAAGTTATGTTCTCTTCTGGGTCTACGCCTAAATCACTTTTAGGCATTTGATTACAACCTAATAGTAAACAGCTACCCGTTAATAAGACTAACCGTTAATAAGACTAACCGTTTGATATTAATAACTCATGTGATTGTTATATTGAAATATGATTTCCTTTTCTGTTTTTAATCTTTTAATCTGCTCCTAAACGAACAGTGGGAATATACCCTTTACCAATCAAGATGCAGGTTTCAGAGTACTTGAGCGATTTCAATTCAAGGCACTTTGATGAAAGAAGGGTTATTTCCTTCTAAATCAAAGTAACGACGAATTGGTATTGCTCAAGCCCTTCTTCGATGGGTTTAAAATGACTTTAAGCGGCGGTAAATA
>NZ_JAHKPR010000010.1:219478-266514 GCF_018860585.1 Colwellia sp. E2M01 | reverse complement strand
TATTTACCGCCGCTTAAAGACATTTTAATTCCCACTGAAATACAGCACTTTGAATGGTAACGGGTATATATGAACTATTGTGAAACTGCGATAGCCAAACCACACAAGGTTCAACAACATCAACAACGCTCAACAACAAAACGCCTTGGGATGAAGTAGCCCAAGGCGCTTAACGTTATAGATGAACTGTCACTACTTACCAACCACATTAATCGTAAAGCTGTAGTTATACTTACCTGCGGGTATTTGATACTTAGCTATAGGTGCGGCTAGCGAGGACCATGAGTCAGTACCGCCAACGCCCATTTGTTTATGATCAATATTTAGCGTAGTAAAACCTTGCTCAACTAACTCATAAGGGTGTTTAGCTTCATCGATATTCTTTTGTGACCAAGGCCACACTGACATGCTGAGGTTTTCACTACCGTTAATGATAATACCCACGTTAGACGTTGCTTGTGTTAACTGCCACCAATCCACATCGGTTCTATTACCGTTTTCTTGCGGCACCATATACGGATAAGTTAATGTATCAACTTGTCCTTTATAAATACCAATTTCAGCACCTTTATTACGATCACTATAGTTTTCGAACGGTCCACGCCCGTAATAAGTAACATCACTCAAGTTCTGATTAATGCCAACTTGCATGCCTATTCTTGGGATAACAGGTAAAGATTTATCGGCATCAACTTGGGTTGATACGGCAATTTCACCCAAGCTATTAATGGTATAGTTATTGATAACGGTTAACTTAGTATCAATTGCTGACGTGACTGTAATTTGCACTTGTTGCTCATTTAATTTTTTAACTGAAAAATCAGTTAATACTAAAGAGTCTGCCGCTGTTTTCCAAAAGCCTAAAGTTTCATGCGTTCTCCAACCAATGCGATCATTATCCGTTTGTGCGCGCCAAAAGTTCATGGTTAAAGGTGATTTAATCATGGCTTCATTATTCACAATATATTGCGTCAGTTGACCTTTCTCTGTATCAAATTCAACAGTAAACAATGAATTGTTGATTGCAACTTTATTGGTAGTTTCTATCAAGGTTACGTCTTGAGCTGCTTTTAAAGCTGTTGTCGATTTTTTTAATATTTTTGGTGAAGCTGACACTAATTCAAACTTTTCTTTAGCAATTTCATAACCTGCTTCTGCCCAAGGAGCATCATTAGCAGTATGCGCACTTAAACGTAACCAGTAACGAACACCACTTTGCTCTTCAATAGCGGATAATTTAATGTTAATCGTTTTAGTATCGCCCGCGTCAAGACTGTTTTTAGCTAATGTTCCTTGGTCAATCACTTCATTATCAGCCATTAACTGCCAACGGATATTTTCTAAATTAATCGCTCGGTGGAAATAACGGTTAGTAATTTTGATTTTGGCCGTGCCTGATGTCAATACTTGAGCTAAATTAACCGTTTCAAATTTTACGGGTTGAAATACATATTTAGCATGGTGTAGTTCTGGGCTGGCGTTACCATATGAATCAACAATGCCGTTTTGGTTAAAGGCATGTGAATTAGGGGTATCACCAAAATCACCACCGTAAGCAAGAAAGGTTTCACCGCCTTCTGTTTTGTGCTCTAACCCTTGATCCATCCAATCCCAAATGTAACCACCAATTAAATTTTTACGTTGATAAATGAGATCCCAAAATTCATCAAGGTTGCCCATTGAGTTACCCATGGCGTGCTCATATTCACACATTAAAATAGGACGTTTCATGTATGGGTTGTCTGACATGCCTTTTAAGTATTCAATACTTGGATACATACGTGAAATAACATCCACATACGGTGGATCTGTAGGGTTAGCCATCGGCGTTATGCGGCCAAGTTTCTCCATAGTTTCAGGTACCCAATACCAACCACGTGGTGGTTGAATAAACTCTGGGTGTTCAGGTACACCTTGCGCGCCTTCATAATGAACAAAACGTGTTGAGTCATAATCTTTTATCCAACCGGCGGCAGCTGCATGACCAGGCCCCATGCCTGATTCATTACCTAAAGACCAGGAAATAATTGACGCATGGTTCTTGTCTCTTTCTACCATACGCATAATTCTGTCCATGATGGCAGGCACCCATTGTGGGCTATTTGAAAATTGACCACCAAATAAATGGCTTTCAACATTAGCTTCATCCATAACATAAAGGCCATACTCGTCGCATAAATCGAGAAAGTAAGGGTCGTTAGGGTAATGAGCTGTACGTACCGCGTTAAAGTTATTTTGCTTCATTAAAATAACATCATTGCGCATATCTTCACGAGTCAGGGCTTTGCCCCTTATCGCATTATGGTCATGGCGATTTACCCCGATAATTTTAATACTTTTACCGTTAACTAATAACTCACCAGTGTTAGCGTCAATCTTTACGTCTTTAAAGCCAACTTTACTACTTTTAGCTTCTATCACTTGCCCTTTATCATCAGCTAATGTTAATACCAAGCTATATAAATAAGGCGTTTCTGCAGTCCAAAGTTTTGGTTTATTTACTTTAATGTTAATTAGGTCAAATTGAATATTTTCACGTTGTGGATATGACTGCATTACCGTGTCAGCATTAATACTCACTTGGTTTACTTTGTTGTTCTTTGCATCAAATAAATCAGCTGTTAATGTCCAACCGGCCATTTTTTCATTATCACTTTGCGTTAAAAACGGACGAATTTGTAATTCCGCAGACTGGTAATCATCACTTAACTTAGGTTTCGCAAAAAAGTCTCTGATCGCAGTTTTAGGTTGTGCCAGTAGCAGTACTTCACGGTGAATACCGCTAATTTTCCACATGTCTTGACCTTCAAGATAACTGCCGTCACTCCAGCGCATAACCTGTAACGCTATTTTGTTTTTGCCTTGTTGCACAAAGTTTGACACATCAAACTCTGCTGGTAATCGGCTGCCTTGGCTGTAGCCAACTTTTTGTCCATTAACCCAAACATAAAAAGCTGAAGATATACCGCCAAAATGTAAAATAACTTGTTTTTCATTCCAACCTTTAGGTAAGTCGAACGATTTAATGTAAAAAGAAACAGGGTTTTCTTTAGCTATGTTTGGGCTGGTATCAGGAATAGAAGAAGTGCCGCCGCCAGAATAAAAAGGTAATTCAGTATTAGTGTAATAAGGGATACCATAACCAAGTAATTCTATATTTGAGGGAACTGGAATTTCTGTCCACGCTGAAGAGTCAAAATCACTAGCAACAAAAGAGTTATCAATAGATTCGTCATCTTCTTGATAACTAAACTGCCATTGGCCATTCAAGTTTAGGTAATCACTTTTTTCACGACCAGCTTCTGAACTTAAGCTAAGTAATGCAGCTTCGCTTGTGGAATAAGAGTAAGGCATAGCGCGGGTTGGTAAACGATTACGTGAGATAACCGCAGGGTTTTCCCAGTCTTTGTCTAGGTAGTCTGCAGCTTGCTGTTTATTTGCAAGATGAGACGGCATGTTGCTACACGCAGAAAGTAATAAAATAAATGCTAAAGAGCATCCTCGGTAAAAATGACAAGTCACCATAGACTCCTAATATATAAATCATGTATACAGGTATATACCCAAGTTACTCGGGTATAAGTTATATTGAAATTCGGCGTTTAGAACATACCAAAGTAAATTAGTTGATAGCACTACCAAATACATCAACTTCTGAAATCACCCAGTTCTGTTTTACACTACCATTTTTCAGTGTAAAACGAATGAACTTGGCTTCATGCCCCAGTGTTTCACTGATACGCTTACCGCTTGTTTGAATGTTTTTATCTATCGTTTCCCAGTGTTCACCATCAACAGAAAAAGACAAATCAAACGGGGTTGCACAAAGCCATGTCCATTTTCCACAATCCATATCAACTTGACTGATACGATAGGTGCCTGGTAATTCAATTTGCAACCACATTCCAATGGATTGCAGGTCTCCACTGTCCCATTTTGCCCAGTCAGCTTTGCCGTCGATCAACGCACCAAAGTCTTTATTGTTGTGGCTAGCACTGAATTTCCATGCTTTTTTATTGGTTAATTTATGACTATACAATTCACTTAACTCAGGCAAGGACCATGGCGCTGTTCTCGCGCTCATTTCTTTTAACGATTTGACTTGCTCAGCCGTTACTATTGAACTTTTATTATCAAAGTTATTTCTTATATAGGTAAGTACATCAGCAATCCATTGGTCCTCGTTCGAGGCTATGGATGCCATTACACCGCCAACATATGTTTCACCGTCAATAGGTCCTGATAATCCCTGTAAAACAATTCGCCCAAGTGTCGCCAAATCGCCTGAAACCCTAGGATTATTGTAAAAAGATGGAGCGATCAATTTATCGCCTGCCGGGGCTCCTTTGCCATCTGCACCATGACAACTGGCGCAAAGTGATTCAAAATTTTGTTCGCCACGTTTTAACGCTTTTGCTAGTGCTTGATTACCTTTCGCCAAAGCGTCATATTTTGCCTGAGCTTTCTCTTGATACAGAATTGCTTTGTTTATCGCTAACGGCCCTTTTTTATTAGGATATTTAACCATTACTGTATCGCGAACTGATTTACTCAATGCTTCAGGGATATCAACATAAGAAGTCGATAATAAGATTTGCTGTGCTAACTCGATGTCTGCAGTAGCTATAAGAGATTTCCAAACCTTAACGATACCTTGTTCAGACTTACTAACAAGTTGCTCTGATATGCGAACAGCGGCTGTGCGAACATTACTGTCTGAATCGGTGAACGCTGCGATTAATAAATCTTGGTCAATAATACCTAGGCCTTCAAGTGTCCAGAGCGCGTGCAAACGAGCCATTGCATTGTTATGCGTTTTAACTATGCTTTTAAGTTCAGGTACAACGGACATGTCTTGCGCTAAGACAATTAGTTTTTGGGCGTTAATTCGCCACCACTGATTTTCATGACTAAGGTGTTTTGTTAATTCAATAGGTGTTTCCGCATACATATTAGGCTTTTCACCAAGATCTACACCCGGTTTGGTTACACGGTATATTCGCCCGCCTCCCGTTATTTCAGCCAAGCCAAATTGTTCAATTATACCGCGCAAAAATGAACCTTTCTTAGTCCAGTTACCTTCCTGGATGATACCTCGGTACATATCCACAATATAAAGCGTACCATCGGGTCCGGTTTCACTCCAAACAGGCCTAAAGGCTGTGTCTGTAGAAGCGATAAATTCTTTTTTCTCGGCTTGATAAGGGTGGCTGATGACGGTATACCCATCTTCTCGCACCCTTTTAGCACTACGAATCAAGTTACCGACAGGCTCAGGTAGGATGTAATTACCGTAAATCTCTGGTAATTTATCACCTAAATAAATACTTTGTCCTGCAACGCCAGTAAAGGCATTTAACGTATTATCTGCACGTAAACGAATTTTCCCGCCCTGTACATCAGGAATGTTTTCAATAGGAAAAACTTCATTGAACCCTTCTGTTGTTTCCCCTTTAATCGGAATCATGCCGTATACACTGGGGAACTGAAAGGCAAAAACAGGTTGCTCTGCGCTGGCCGCAGAATAATACATTCTACCCGCTTCATCTTGCCCGAGGCCCCATTGACCACCACCATAACGGATAGTTTGGCTAGTAACTTCCCCCTTGTTAATACGGTATCTTTTATTGGTATAAGTAACATATAACCAGTTATCAATGCCCCAAATGAGTCCGCTAGGTTGATGTTCTAAATTGCCACCTCGTTTACCGCCTTTAAAAATAGTTGTCCGTTTATCAGAAATGCCGTCTCCATCTAAATCTTCAATTAATAACAAATCGAAGGTGTTCGTTTCACGCACTAATATTTTACCGTCCTCTAATGCCAACACCATTCTAGGTAACAGTAAGTTATCGGCAAAAATAGTAAAACTATCAGCAACACCATCATTATTAGTATCTTCTAAACGCTTAATACGGCTAAGTGGCTCCATTTGCCCGCTACCATCAGCATCTTGCATATAAGTTAACATTTCAGCAACGTACATTCGGCCCTTACCATCAAATGTCATTAACACAGGCTCTTCAACCATAGGCTCATGTGCTACAAGTTCAGTTTTAAAACCATCTTGAACGACAATGGCTGCATGAGATTCCTTTGGAGAAAGACCGACAACTTGTTGAAAATTATGACCGTGTTGATGCTCATGTTTCTTTTCTAGTGTTTTGGCTGATTTTTTTCCTGACTGCTGAGTTGATGATGTTGATTCCACCATATTTTGTTTAGCGCTCTCAACGGAATGTGCATCCCTCTCTTCAAGCGTTTTATTTTCACAACCAAACTGTAAAATTAGGGTGAGGTATAATAAAGATTTGAACCTAGAAATAGTCATATAACAACTCTTATTGTATTGATTTATAAGTGAATTAAAATAATCACGTCAGATGTAAAAATTTGATATTTATAATATTTTCGACTGGTAAATTAAAACTGATAACCATAAGGTTATAATTGAACTAGACAGATATTTTACAGAGCCTCGTATTGCAACAAACATATACTGAGGAATAAATCTCTATAAATTACATAAAAAATACCGCTTCAAATGAAGCGTTAACTAATAAGGCAAGTAAGTAAATACTTTACCAAATTATAATTATGTTAATACTTGTGTCACAGATAAGTTAGCGCAAAAAACACCTGAATCAAATTTATAACTAACTTCGATAGCCTCTTCAAATTCAATACCTGTTACAACATCTTGATCATTAACTTTAGCCATACTGCTATCACTTGAAGCTCATTCAACACAAATCAGTGTTATTCTGTTTAAAAAACATACTGATGTTTTATTTACATCGCTACTTTAAACCTACAAAACAAACTTTGTCAACATTGTTAATGTTAACAATAAACAAACACCATCTAAAGACGGTGGTTGTTTAGTAAATAATCTTTTAAAAGGGTCTAAATATTCAATAACATCGTTGCTTTCAATCCTAATAGCCAGTTATTAGGCAGTAACTCATGTTTAAAATCTCTACCCTTTCCGCTTTTTATCTGCTGTATTCACAATGACGCTGAAGATATAGACAATGGTGAGTTAATAAAACCTGGTAATTATGAATCGGGCAACTCAAATATAACGAGGTACTCACGTTACAACAAGGCAATACACCACTATTATTAAGCTACACTTTTTAATTCAACTGATGAGAATTCAACTGATGAGAATTGACTGATTTTAAATAATAAAACCATGTCTAGATATTGATTCAATGGCATATTTTATAGAACTAAATGGTAGTTAATTAATGATTTACCCGCAACAATTAAATATATACAATATCCATAATTTACCTGCAAATTGATAATACATAAAATAGTCAAAGCCTGTCTTTTTTTAAATTTTCAACACACTTACACAAGCTTAATGAGTATCTTTTTTCATATAAAGATTGGTATAAAAATGGGTAAGAAAGTCAGTTAAAAATAGTAGTTAGAGGTTTAGTGTTATGTCTGATGTAAACACGCTTGAGCAGTATACAATAAAACAAAAATTCACACTCCATTATGAGTACCCAGTATTATTTACCCGAGAAGTTTTTGACCAGAACAATAATATTTTAATCGACCTAATTGATAATAGAAATGAGTCTCCAAAGGTTATGGCTGTTATTGACCAAGGGTTATGCGATAGCAATCCATTATTACCGCAACAAATTGCCGATTATTTAGAATTACACGAAATTAATGTATTACCTGAAATAATAGTACCTGGTGGCGAAGCCTGTAAAAATGACGAACAACTCATTGATAGTATTTATCAAGCGGTAGAGACACATGCTATAGATCGCCATTCTTATATATTGGTGTTAGGTGGTGGTGCTGTTGTTGACGCTATAGGTTTTGCAGCCGCTACGGCGCACCGAGGAATTCGATTAATTAGAATACCCACAACAGTTTTAGGGCAAAATGATGCAGGAGTCGGAGTGAAAAATGCCGTCAATTACCATCATAGAAAAAATTATATTGGCACTTTCGCACCACCATTTGCCGTTATAAACGACTTTGATTTATTAACGACATTGAGCGATAGAGATAAACGTTCCGGTATTTCTGAAGCAATTAAAGTGGCGTTAATTAAAGACAACGTTTTTTTTACCGAGCTGTACCAGAGTAGACATGAGTTAGCTAAATTCGAAGACGCCCCCATGCAAAATATGATTATTAAGGGTGCCAAGTGGCATTTAAATCATATAGCAACCAGTGGTGATCCTTTTGAATTGGGCTCTGCACGACCATTAGATTTTGGCCACTGGTCTGCGCATAAACTAGAAGAATTAAGTAATAATGAATTACGTCATGGTGAAGCTGTTGCCATAGGTATCGCTATAGATAGTATATATTCTATGTTAGCTGGACACCTATCAACTGATGAATTGCAAAATATTTTAGCTTTATTAAAAGACGTTGGTTTTGAATTAAACCATTCAATATTAAGTAAGCTTGATATATCAAAAGCATTAGCTGAATTTAAAGAACACCTCGGCGGCGACTTATGTATCACGTTATTAAGTAACATTGGAACTGGTTTTGAAGTTAACGTAATTGACGAAGTATTAATGGTTCAAGCCATTGAGCAATTAAAGAGCTTATAACCATGATTACCCTTTTAACCGTTTTAAAGCTGATGCGTGCGCCTGCTGGTATTACGGCTATGTCAAACATTTTGGCAGCCTCTATTATTACCAGCCAAGCTAATCTTCGTTGGGATGTTTTACTCTTAATAATGGCCAGCGTGTTATTTTATTTTGCCGGTATGATTTTAAATGATTGCTTTGACTACAAAGAAGATTTAGCTGAAAGACCCCAAAGACCTATTCCTAATGGCGATATCTCATTAAAATCAGCTTGGATGTTGGGAGCTAGTTTTATCTTAGCAGGATTAGCATTCTCATTTAGTTACAGTGTGGTTTCAGGTGTTATTGGTATTGCATTAACAACCACTATTTTTTTATATAACGGCTTCATTAAAGAAGGTCTGCTCGGCTCAATGTGTATGGCGAGTTGCCGTTACTTAAATTGGCTGCTAGGTGCTAGTTTTGTTGCGTTAAGTAGCGAAAGTTTTTTATTAGCGTTACCAATATTCTTTTATATCACCGGATTAACTTTCTTAAGTAAACAAGAGACTCACGCTCGCAACAAAAACAGCGTTGTATTTTGTGGTAGCATGTTAGTCTTAACGGGTTTAGCGAGCATTTATTTAATTAATGTAGTTTTTATCTTGAGTACTGTTGAGCTAACAATTGCTTATTCTCTAATGTTTATTTGGGCAATGCTTATGCTAAATAAATTATTGAATGTTTTTAAAGCGTTTACTCCGGCTAATATTCAACAACTTATTGGGTTCATGGTCATCGGTGTTATTCCACTTGATGCACTTATTGTGGCTCTATCAGGTGAATATATCTTGAGTCTACTTATTTTGGCTTTGTTACCCCCTTGCCGTATGCTTAATAAATACTTATACGTGACTTAATTTTTCAACGAAATAAAATTTAATCAATGATGTTATACCAAGATTTAGAACGTGAATTATACGCACAGCTATCACAAGAGGAGCTGCAGTGGCTTAGCAGCACAGTGCAAACTCTACGTAATAGCACCGATATAAATAATGACATACTAGACGCCTCTGTTTTTGTTAAACGCAAAATCCAAACCGAGCTGAAAATACAATTTACTGAGCTTAAACATTGTGACAGTGTTGAAGTGTTCAGAATATTTTTCTTGCTAACGGCGCTTAACGCTTCGCAAACAACAACGGATACAGCATCTAATTCAACTCCTAATGTAACGCCAAACATAGTAAACCTCGCCTCGTTTTTAAAAAAATATTACCAAGGCGGAGATAGCGCTGAAAAGTCAGCTTTACTTAAAGGTTTGTTGTTACTTGATGAAAAGGGCGAAGCCGTTAATGTAGCGATAAACGCGACACGTTGTAACAGTGTTGATGAATACACCGCATTAGCCTTAAACAATGCCTACCCTGGTACTTTTTTCCCTGAATTAAACTTTAATCAATTAGTATTAAAAACATTGTTTATGGGTTTAGCGATAGATGAGCTTTTATTATTGTCCGAAAGATGCAATTCATCGTTGAGTAATATGTGTTTTTCATATGCTGTTGAACAAGCTTTAGCTGAACGTATACCACCAGCTTCATTGTGGTTAGCGATAAAATATGTAGATTTAACCACTGAGCATCAAGCTGATTTTGAACACTATATTCAGCATTTTTCACAACACGATGCACATCATAAAGACACTATTGCTAGGTTAATTGAACTTCAAGAACTCACTTTTGTAAAGTGTGATAATACCACATTAAAGGACTATTAGCTTTCTTAGAAAGTGATGAACTTTATGATGAGTGATTAGATCTTATCTCACTCAAAAACCTAACGAAACTGATAATAAAACTGATCATAAAGAGCATAGTTAAACCTATGTCTATAACAAATGACTTAAGGAATGATAATGAAATATTTTGACCCACACATTCACATGTTAGCGCGTACCACTGATGATTATGAAAATATGGCTGCTGCTGGTATTGTTGGTATTGTTGAACCTGCTTTTTGGTTAGGGCAACCACGCACGCAAGTGGGTTCATTTATTGATTATTTTGACACGCTAATTGGCTGGGAACACTTTAGAGCATCACAATTCGGTATTATGCACTTTTGTACTATGGGCCTAAACCCTAAAGAATCGAATGATGTTGAGCTTGCTGAAGCGGTGATGAAAATTTTACCGCGTTATTGCCAAAAAGATAATGTTGTTGGTGTGGGTGAAATTGGTTATGACGATATCACGCCAGAAGAAGACCGTTTCTTAGGCGAACAATTGCAGCTTGCGAAAGAGATGAATTTACCGGTACTTATTCACACGCCGCATCGCGATAAAGTGAACGGTACAAAACGTACTCTTGATGTGATTAAAGAAAGTGGTATTGCCGAGCATATGGTACTAGTTGATCATTTAACTGAACAAACGCTACCATTAGTATTAGAAACCGAATGTTGGCGTGGTCATAGTATTTACCCAAATACTAAAATGTCTGAATCTCGAATGGTAAAACTATTACAGCAATACGGCATTGATAAAATGATCGTTAACAGTGCTGCTGATTGGGGTTGTAGTGATCCGCTTAAGGTACCAAAAACAGGCCAAGCAATGTTAGAACAGGGTTTTACCAAAGAGCAAGTTGAAAAAGTAACCTTTAACAACCCAATTAACTTCTTTGCACAAAGTGGCCGTATTTCTTTAGATATGGTGAAAAAACCTTTAATTGATCAAACTAAAACGTTTGAAGATAATAAAGTGTTACGTGGTCAAGAGCCGATTATTGAAACATCAGCTAAATAATTAGTTAACCTGAGTTCTGGATAATGAATTTTTCCAAAAAGCATCTCGCCTATTGCAGTAATGTACATCCAGGCGAAGATGTTTCTTCTGTTATTAACAATATCAAACAGCATTTTTCAAGTGTTCGTGAAAAACGAAAACTCAAAGAAATGGCTTCAGGACTTTGGTTATCGGCTAAGGCGGTTAACGAGTTACTTGAAGAGCCTGAGTTACTGTATTTATTTAAACAATCACTCAATGAGTATGGCGTATTATTAACCAGCTTAAATGGCTTTCCTTATGGGGATTTTCATCAAGCTGTCGTTAAGCAAAATGTGTACTTGCCAACTTGGGCGCAAGCCGAGCGTTTACAATATACTAAAAATCTAGCCACTATTTTGGCAACTTGTTTACCCGAGCAATGCCATAAAGGAGCAATATCAACGCTCCCCTTAGCTTACGCTGATACTTGGGATGAATCTCAACATCAATTAGCCATTAATCAATTCATTGAATTAGCACAATATCTAGCTGAATTAGAAGTTAAAACAGGTAAGAAAATTGTTATTTGCATTGAAATGGAGCCTGATTGTGTTTTACAGCACACTCATGAACTTGTTAAATTTTTTAAAAATGATTTGGTGCCTGCAGCAATAACGTCAGGCCTCACTAAAGCAACGCTATTACGTTATATTGGCTGTTGTTATGATACCTGCCATCAAGCGGTAATGAATGAGAATATTACTGATTCGTTAACGGCTATTACAACGCTAGGTATTGATATCGCAAAAATTCAAATATCTAACGCTGTTAATGCCGAGATAGACTCACTTGAAAAAGTAAAACAATTAACCGCGTTATTTAAAGACCAAAAATTTTTGCATCAAACCAAAGTTTTTTCAAAGAATACTTTGATTTCAGAGCTAGCCGATTTAGAAGAAAACCAATTATCCGATCTTGTCTCCAACACCCTATTTTCAGCTAAATCGTTAACAACAAACGCTGTAATAACTCAATCGATGACGGGTAAATCAGTAACAACTAATTCATCAATAACTAAGCAATCAACAAATAAGTCATCACAACATAGTGATTTAGTACTAAACGCGAAAGTGCATTATCATATTCCTATTAATCAAACGGAATCAGATTTTCCTTATGCCTTTTTGTCATCTACACAGGCATCAATTCTAGAAACACTGGACTTTTTAACAGTGAATAAAAAGCTACAACCTTGCCTTGAAATTGAAACTTACACTTGGCTAAATTTTTTAAGTACGGGAGATAAACAAGTAATAGATTTACATGACGGTTTAGCAGCAGAATTTTATTGGCTCGAAGCCGCTTTAACAAATAAAAACTTACTTTAATAACAACACTTATCTCATGCATTTAATGTATATACAGGAATAATATGTCAGCTCCATTAGTAGTATTAAACGTGGTTGGTTTAAGCCCTTACATGCTTGGTGAACACACCCCTAATTTAAATAAATTATTAGACAAAGGTTATCAAAGTCAGTCGTTAGCTGTTGAGTTTCCAGCCGTTACTACTACTGCTCAATCGGCAATGGTTACCGGTAAACAAGCCTCTGAGCACGGTATTGTTGGCAACGGTTGGTATTTTCATGAACTGGCCGAAGTTGGCTTTTGGAAACAGGCGAATCAGCTTGTTCAATCAGATAAAATTTGGGATGTTTTAAAGAAAAAGAACCCTGCTTTAAAAGTGTCTAAATTATTTTGGTGGTACAACATGTACGCCAATGTTGATAACAGTATGACCCCAAGGCCGCATTATTTAGCCGATGGTAATAAAATATTTGATTTGTATTCTTCACCTAATGGTCTTCATCAAAATATTGAAAGTGATATTGGAAAATTCCCCTTTTTTAACTTTTGGGGTCCCAAGGCAGGTATTGGCGCAAGTCAGTGGATTGCTAAAGCAGCAGTAAAAGAGTTTGAACTTAATAAACCCGATTTACAATTAGTCTACTTACCTCATCTGGATTATTGTTTACAAAAATTGGGGCCAGAACATACTTCTATTCCAGCTGAAATTTTAGCAATCGATAAAGTAGTTGGCGAAATCATTGATGCTTACCAGCAATACGAAGCAGAATTTATGATCGTATCTGAATACGGCATTACCGCCGTTAATAAGCCCATCCATATTAATCGAATTTTACGTGAGCAAGGTTATATTGAAATACGTGAAACTCAACTCAGTAAAAAACAAACAATTGAAAATATTGATTGTGCCGCTTCTGAAGTATTCGCGGTATCAGACCATCAATGTGCTCACGTTTACATTAAGAATAAACACAATAGTGATAAGGTTAAAAACTTGTTGTTATCTATAGACGGAATCGATGAAGTATTAGATAAAGAAGAACAAAAAAAATACGGTTTAGCACATCAACGTAGTGGTGATTTGGTAGCAATAAGCAATGCGGATGCGTGGTTTACTTATTACTTCTGGTTAGACGATAACAAAGCCCCTGAGTTTGCTCGAACCGTAGATATACACAGGAAAATTGGTTATGACCCTGTAGAGATGTTTATTGATCCTGACATTCAATTTCCGTTGTTAAAAGTAGCGAGTAAAGTGCTACGTAAGAAATTAGGTTTTCGCTATTTAATGGATGTTATTCCGCTAGATGCTGATCTTATCAAGGGTAGCCATGGACGTATTACTGATGATAAAAACCTAGGGGCAATACTCATAGCCTCTGAAAAATCACTACTGAAAAATAAAAACTATAAACAAACAGATGTATTTGATTTGATATTAGCACATTTTTCTAATGCGTAATTCAAAGTACATATACTCAGCTAAATATTAACTGTTCTTCAAACAAAAAATAGACAAACCGAAGTTTGTCTATTTTTTTAATACATTATCTGAATTTTAAATATTCGTAAACGTCCGGCGATCAAGAAGAACAAATAAGGACAACAAATAAATAGGGACATATATGTCCCTATTTACCTATTACAAGATAATCTAACTTCCCCTTTTTCTAACAACTGGTTTTCGTAATACTCAACAACACTGATACGAAAACAAATAAGGACAGCCATAAATTTAAATTACATGGATTCCCGACAAAGTACTTCGGGAATGACATAGAGATAATAAGCACCTAACTTTTGCTCGTCATCCCCGTGGTGTCTTGGTCGGGGATCCAGTTTTTGGGGTTAATTTTATTAACTGCATGGCTTGAAATTTACATTTTCTGCTTGGCGTCGCGGTGGCGACCACACCCAAGGGGCGACGTACCGCCGCGCCTCCCCTTGGAACCCCTGCGGCGTCCGCTCAGTGAAAAGCATAAATCACAATTTTGAGTTTACAGTCAATACCTGCCGATATTCGTCCATGAAAAGCGGCAGTCTTCGCCATCCATGGCTCAGCTTGACTGACACTTTACAAAATTGATATTTATTCACTGAGACGGAATTGGTGTTCTTGGCAGCTATTACAGATAACGATGACCGTTGAGTTTTTAAGTCTTAAACAAATAAGGAAAACAAATAAGGACAGCCATAAATTTAAATCATCACACACGCTCAAAATAAACCTAATAAAACTATTCAAAAATAATACAGCAGCAACAAAACTTAACCTATTTAATGTTAACTATCTATTTTTCATCGAAATCAACATTTTTTAGGCAAGTCCCCCTTTACAAATGGCTTGTATGACAAAGAAACTAATAAGATAAAATAACTAAAACTTACTTAAATACTTGAGCTTGCCGTCGCTGACCGCTTATCCAGTTTTTATTCGTATGTAAGGCAAATTCCGATAACTCTTCTAATGAACCAACAGCATAATGATATTGTTTACCAAAGTGTTGGGCCAAATTCAGCCAGTTTTCTTGATTAATACCTAATTGCTGCAATAACGACATACCTTGCAAGTTGATTGCACCAAGCTTATCTTCTCGAATTATTTTCCCTGTTTCTTCAACTAGCGTTAAATAATCAAGTAAAGAGTAAGTGATACCTTTGGATGAATTTTGATGGTCATTTCCGATAAAGCCTAATAAGGGTTTTATCGGAAATGACAATTGTGATGGGGTATCAATATCACTTGCCTTATCATGAATACGCTCAAAAATGGATGTGTATTGTGATGTTTGTATCGTTTGAGCCATCTTAGCCCTAACTGGGTTTAAATCAACATAGGCCATACACGCTAAAACGGCTTTTTCATCGAGTAACGCTTGCGATTTAAAGCGCCCCTCCCAAAACCGACCTTTACAGCTATCTTCATCATTGGCTTTACGCGCAACATATTCATTCAGGTTTCTCATAAACCACGAGAGATCAACTAAACGCTCTCGCCATTTATCAATAATTTCTTGTGCTTTATCTATTTCAGCTTGGCAGCTACTCATACCCGATTGCAATCGTTCAACTAGAGGGTGACCATGGTATAGTTGCAGCCAACGTTGACAAACTTCCTCATCACACCACAATTTAGCTTGCTCTTCATCTACATACACAACAATATGATAATGATTTGACATCACGGCATAAGCGGCAACATCTATAGCAAAAACTGTTGTTAAAAAACGGATACGATCAACCATCCATTGGCGGCGATGTTCATAGCTTTGTTTAGAATAGGCATCTTCACCACAAAGATAAGCGCGGCGAACACAGCGAGAAATTAAGTGATAATAACGGGTATCTTCCAGTGATATTTGCTTACTACGTGATTGAGTCATAAAACCTCTCCTTAGGTTGTTACTTAACCATAGTAAAAAAGCTTTATTTATTCAATAATAGATGGGTGTCCCCGTTTACTTAATAGATGGGTGTCCCCGTTTACTTAATAGATGGGTGTCCCCGTTTACTTATCCCCGTTTACTTAGTACAGTCGATTGTTCAAGCAGTCAATGGTGAGGATGAGATTTGGATGCTAGAAAGTGGTATGAGGAATAGATTGCATATCTGGAGGATGAGTGATGAATAAGCTATCACTACGGATAAATGGAAATGTACTTAACTTATTGTAGCTGTTTTTTTAGAAGATTTTTATGTAATTCTAATACAGCTAATGAATCCGGATAATCTTTATTCATTTTATCAATAAAACGATAAAGTTTTTTGTATGAAGATTTGTCTACCGAATAAGTAAACGATAACAATCCATTTATATGGTCAAATTCATTATGCTTACCAACGAAAGCATGATGTATTTTGGCCCTGATTTCTCTTAATTTAACTCTTCCTATTCCAGCACTTGATTCAGATAATACAAGACCAGTAATCATTTTTTGCCTTTTAGTTCCACATAATTTCGTCTTGGATTTATTAATTTTAAAATTTTCATCCGATATTATCGTACCTATAAAGTCCTTTGCTTTTTGTAGCTTTTGGATATTGTTGGCAGATAATGTTATATCATCTGCATACCTAGTATAAACAATTCCCTTAGGACCAGCATAACCATTTATTCTAGAATCCAGCTTATCACAGATTAAATTGGATAATTTAGGTGATGTCGGCGCACCTTGGGGTAATCCACCTTTGTACACACATAAATTAGTTAATAACACACACATTTCTTTATTGTAACCGACTGACTTAAAAAGAGTAAAAACCTTAGATGCCTTTACAGTTGGAAAAAAATTTTCTAAATCAATGGTCAATACAAATGTAGATCCAATATGTGGGAATGCATTATCTAGTATAGAAGTGCCTTTTTCAAAGCCCTTAGAGTAAATTGAGGGTGAAAGTTTATCTAAGATATTTCGTAAAATCCAACTTTGGATAGCTTTTAATTCGCGAGATGGTTGAGCAATTTCTCGTGTCTTTCCATTAGTTTTAGGCAATTCATATGTGAGATATATAAATTCTGCTCTTACAGATAAATATCTAATTTTTTCTATTGATAGCCTTGCGTGTTTAGCTAAGTCTTCAATAGATTGCATAACCGGTAGACCAATATTTTTCAATCGATATATATTGTTAATTGTCATGTGGCGCAACATCCTTACGTCTTAAGTTCTGGATATAAAAATGCAGCTCAAGCGACGAGTCGCTTGTTCTGCATATTTATATGCGGCATTGTTCTAGTTTATGTGCAGGATAGCGAAACACTACCCAGTGAGTTTGACCTCACTCGCTAAGGATGTGCGCCTACTGAACTCTACCATAGCTCACACTAGAGTTTCTACGATTTTCTGTATTCAAGATCTCTATTCTAGCTTTATCAAGAGATTGATCTTTAAAAGTTTTACGAACATAGTCAGCACCAAGCTCTGTAACTTTAAATCCTTTAGGTGTTCGGGTAATGTAATTTTTGGAGACTAAGCGCCCCAATGAAGACTTTGTAGCTATTTCGCATAGCTGCTTATTGTGATCCGTTGCAAATTCTAAAAGTTTGTAAAGTTTTCCATGATCAATTTCGTCAATAAGGTAAATACAGGGTAAAATAAAATTTTCAGTCTCAAGTAAGTTAGCTACATTCTTAGGGACTGGATGAGCCTTTCTAATTTTAGTAATTTGATCATTTACTTTCTTATATAAATCTTTTTTATTATCTTCATCAGAAAAGTCGCCATAATTCAAATGAAATACTTTCCCTGTATCTGATGCTTTTACTAACCGATTAGGACCATAATTAATAAAGCTTTTATCACGTTCGTACTTTTTATTGGCTAAAACAATCATCTTTTCAGCCAATTTTTCATTATTCGAAAACGCACCTAATTCAGCAAAAGAGCCTGGACTTTCAGGAAAAATCACAATTGCATCGACACTTCCTGCTAGAACATTTTCCAATGTTAATAGGCTATGTTTTCCCGCACCAGCAAGTAAATCATCAAAGATATCTTCAGGATATAAAAGCTCATACCTTGCAACTGATGAAAATAATGATGCCATTTTTGATCTTGCAGTTTTATTATTTTTAATATCAGCACCGCATAGAAAAACAGTAACTTGTTTTTCATTTTTAGGTACAAATATTTTATCCTTTACTATTTTGGATACTTGCTCTAAGTCTTTATCTCTCAGGTTTCTTTCCATATTTTTTACAACACCTTTCAGTACAAACTAATGTTTAATTTGGAAATATATTAAGAGAGTTTTATATCCGTCTTAATTTAAATCTGTTTCCATTATCGACCGACATAACACTACTATAATAGATAACTTAGTAGTAACTATTTTTTAGTCTTTTACTCTTAGACGAATATTGCTTTTAACAAAAGAAAAAGGCGAACCATTTCTGGTTCGCCTATATAAGATTTATCTAAAGTTTCCAACTACATTTGCAGTTTCCAACTTGATGTTACCGGTTTCCAACTTGATCTGTTGTGATCAAGAGTTAACTAATCCACATAAGTCTCAATCGGTGGACAACTACACACCAAATTTCGATCCCCATACACATCATCAATTCTGTTAACCGTTGGCCAGAATTTATTCGCCGCAGCGGCTGGCACAGGAAATACTGCTTCGGCAACGGTATAACCGCGCTCCCATACATCAGTAATATCAGCTAACGTATGTGGTGCGTTGTGTAATGGGTTGTTGTCTAACGTCCATTCGCCTGATTCTACTTTACGTACTTCATCACGAATACAAACCATAGCCTCAATAAAGCGATCTAATTCAACTTTCGATTCAGACTCTGTTGGCTCAATCATGAACGTGCCTGCAACTGGGAACGACATAGTTGGCGCGTGGAACCCGTAGTCGATTAAACGCTTAGCAATATCAACTTCGGTAATACCAGATGATGCTTTAAGCGGACGTAAATCAATAATACATTCGTGTGCTACTCGGCCATTTTTACCTGTGTATAACAACGGGTAATGTTGGCTAAGTTTAGTGGCTACATAGTTCGCATTAGTAATGGCGTATTTAGTTGCATCGGTAACACCTTGCTTACCTAACATTGCACAATATAGGTATGAGATACATAAAATACCTGCGCTACCAAATGGTGCTGCTGATACTGCGCCGTTGCCTGCTGTACTTGCATCTACATTGATAATTGCGTGATCAGGTAAGAACGGTGCTAAATGCGCTTTAACGCCGATAGGACCCATACCTGGACCACCGCCACCGTGTGGAATAGCGAAAGTTTTGTGTAAGTTAAGATGCGAAACATCAGCGCCAATAAAGCCTGGTGACGTTAAGCCAACTTGCGCGTTCATGTTGGCGCCATCAAGGTAAACTTGACCACCATTGTCGTGAACTATATTACAAATTTCGGCGATTGTAGTTTCATAAACACCGTGTGTTGATGGGTAAGTGATCATGATACATGCTAGGTTGTCACGTAACTCTTCAGCTTTGGCTGTTAAGTCGGCCATGTCAACGTTACCTTCTTTGTCACAATCTACTACAACCACTTTAAAACCAACCATTTGTGCGGTTGCTGGGTTTGTGCCATGTGCTGAAGATGGAATTAAACAAATATTACGATGAGAATCACCACGGCTTTCGTGATATTTAACAATTGAAATTAAACCTGCGTATTCACCTTGCGCGCCAGAGTTTGGTTGCATCGACATTTTGTCGTAACCTGTTAACTCAACTAACCAGTCGGCTAGCTCGTCAATCATTTGCTTGTAACCTTGCGCTTGGTCGATTGGCGCAAACGGATGCATGTTAGCGAATTCTGGCCATGATACTGGGATCATCTGCGCGGTTGCATTTAACTTCATGGTACAAGAGCCAAGCGAAATCATTGAGTGATTTAAGGCTAAATCTTTGTTTTCTAATTTTTTAATGTAACGCAGCATTTCAGTTTCGCTGTGATACGAGTTAAATACTGGGTGCGTTAAAATTTCTGACTCACGAATAAGTGATGCAGGAATTGATGAATGACCACAGGCAACAATTTTATCATCAAGCTCTGCCACGTTTAAGCCATGCCCTTCGCCTAATAAAATATCGAAAAGCTCAGCGACATTTTCACGGGTGGTGGTTTCGTCAATTGAAATTGAAATTTGACCTTCTACATCAGTTCTAAAATTTACACCTGCAGCTAATGCGCGGGCAACAACATCCGCTTTATTATCTAAATTGAATGTTAAAGTATCAAAGTAGTTCGCATGAATAGCGGTAACGCCGTTCATCGCCGTACCTAAACATAAAATATCAGTTAAACGGTGAATACGATTAGCAATGGTTTTTAAACCTTGTGGGCCGTGATAAATCGCGTAAAACGCTGCCATGTTGGCTAATAATACTTGTGCCGTACAGATGTTTGAGTTGGCTTTTTCGCGGCGAATATGTTGCTCACGCGTTTGCATTGCCATACGTAAAGCTGCATTACCGCGTGTGTCTTTTGAAACACCAATAATACGACCCGGTAAAGAACGCTTGTATTTGTCTGACGTGGTAAAGAACGCAGCATGTGGACCACCATAGCCCATAGGCACACCAAAACGTTGGCTTGAACCAATAACGGCATCTGCCCCTAATTCACCCGGCGCTTTTAATAGCACTAAGCTCATAATGTCGGCAGCTACAGCAACAATACCTTTTTTCTCATGTACTTGCGCGATAAGGTCTGAAATATCACGTAGTTCACCCGTTGCACTTGGGTATTGTAATAATGCGCCAAATACATCGTGATTAACTACGTCTTCTGCAGGTGCAATAACAACGTCAAAACCAAACATATCAGCACGTTGTTTAACAACGTCGATGGTTTGTGGGTAAACATCACTTGAGATAAAGAATAAGTTTGATTTTTTGTTTTTAGAAACACGCTTAGCTAATGCCATTGCTTCGGCGGCGGCTGTGCCTTCATCTAATAACGACGCAGAAGCCAGTTCAAGACCGGTAAGGTCGATACACATTTGCTGATAGTTTAATAATGACTCTAAACGACCTTGGGCAATTTCAGGTTGGTATGGCGTGTAGGCAGTGTACCAGCCTGGATTTTCTAACACGTTACGCAAAATAACGTTTGGTGTTAACGTGCCGTAGTAACCTAAACCAATATAGGTGTCGTTTACTTTATTTAAGCTAGCAACGGCTTTTAAATCAGCCAATGCTTGCACTTCTGTTTTGCTCTCTTGAATATTTGGTAAGTCAGCTAAACGAATAGCGCTTGGTACAATTTCATCAATTAAGGCGTCAACTGAATCAACACCAAGATCTGCTAGCATACCTTGTGTTTGCACTTCATTTGAACCGATGTGGCGACGAATAAAGTCTTGTTTTTGCTCTAATTGATTTAACGACAAAGCGTTAGAATTACCCGTATTTTCTGAGGTCATAACAGTTTCACTTAAATAAATATTGTTAATTTTGGAAAAAGAAAACCTCGAACTACATTGTTCAAGGTTTTAATTTAATATCTTTACATGCTTGTGCATTTACTTATGCAATTACTTATGCATTTAGCTAAGCTTCGTCATCCCCGTAATGTATTAATCGGGGACCCAGTTACTAAAAACATCATGGATCTTCGATCAGAAACTTCGAAGATGACGTATTCAGAATTTAGCTGAATTAATTACTTGAGCATGTAATTTAAATATCTGCAATTGAGACAGACGTTTTTTGAAAATAGTCAGTGTTTAGGCAAGGCGCTTTTATTCTGATTTGACTGAGCTTAGTCCGCTAAGTGATACCTAATAAGAACTTTAGCAACGCCGCATAAACGTTGAGTGTGACCGAAAACTTTAACTAAGATAATCAAGCTTTAGACAAAGCACTCAAGCTGCGAGCCGTTGGCGCGTACTTTAGTACGTAACAAGGCGAGTAGCGAAGAGTAATGCCGACTAAACTGGATTAGCGACGTTAAAAATTAGTCTTCGATTGAAGTGGCGTATGCCTCTGCATCTAGAAGAGCATCTAACTCACTCTCATCTTCAACTTTCATTTTAAACAACCAACCGTCACCAAACGCATCTGAGTTAACTAATTCTGGCGCATCTTCAAGCTCTTCGTTTATTTCAACTACTTCACCTGTGATTGGCGCGTAAATATCAGAAGCCGCTTTAACCGATTCTGCAACAGCAACATCATCACCCGTAGCTATTTGATCGCCTACTTCTGGTAACTCAACAAATACCATATCACCTAAAAGCTCTTGCGCATGCTCAGTAATACCAATAGTAACAATGCCGTTACCTTCTACACGAACCCATTCGTGCGTAGCTACATATTTTAATTCAGATGGAGTGTTGCTCATTTTATTTTCCTATTCTTAATAGAGTTAAGGTAGAGTAAATTTTATTCAATTTTATAGCATAAAAGCTATGAACTAATTATTTTTTCTTAAAAACTTAATATTCATCATTTTCAGCCATTTCAAGCGGGACGAATTTAATTCTAAATAGTTGGAATCGCAGTGAAGCGGTCAAGTTGCGAGGCGCTGAGCTTAGTTTACTAAGTGATTGCGCCGAGCAGCGTAGACAATAAAACTGCGGTTTCAAATATGACGGATGAATTAGAATACTTTTTTACCGTTACGTACGAAGCTAGGCTTAGTCACTGTAACTTTTACTAATTTCTTACGCATTTCAACTTCAACCACATCACCAATATTTACATTACGCGGTACACGCGCTAAAGCAACACTGTGACCTAATGTTGGCGAGAAAGTACCTGAAGTAATTTCACCATTACCAAATTCGGTAACAACCACTTGATGTGAACGTAATACGCCCTTTTCAGTTAATATTAAACCAACAAGCTTAGGCTGTTCACCGGCAGCATTTTGCGCCGCTAATACATCACGACCAATAAAATCACGATCGCTTGGCTCCCAGCTAATTGTCCACGCCATGTTAGCGGCAAGTGGCGAAATGGTTTCGTCCATATCTAAACCGTAAAGGTTCATACCTGCTTCTAAACGCAAGGTATCACGTGCACCTAAACCACAAGGAGCAACGCCTAAATCTAATAATTTTTGCCAAAAATCTTCGGTTGCATTTTCAGGAATGATAATTTCATAACCCTCTTCACCTGTGTAACCTGTGGTCGCAATGAATAAATCATCTGCTTGAACACCAAAAAATGGCTTCATGTCGGCAATAGCTTCAAGTTGAGTTGGTGTTAATAACTTAGCAACTTGCGCTTTTGCTTCTGGGCCTTGCACGGCGATCATGCCAAATTCTGGGCGTTCGATAATGCTAAGGTCAAACCCTGCTGCTTGTTGTTCCATCCACGATAAATCTTTTTCGCGTGTTGCTGAGTTAACCACTAAACGGTAATCAGTATCTGAGAAGAAATAGATAATTAAATCGTCAATTACCCCGCCTTGCTCATTTAACATACCAGCATAAAGGGCTTTGCCTTTTACTGTAAGTTTTGCAACATCGTTAGTAACTAAACGACGTAGGAATGCTTTGGCGTCTGTACCTTGTACATCAACAATTGTCATGTGTGAAACGTCGAACATACCAGATTGAGTTCTTACTGCATTATGCTCTTCAATTTGAGAGCCGTAGTTAATTGGCATTTCCCAGCCATAGAAATCAACCATTTTTGCGCCCGCAGCTATGTGCTTGGCATGTAATACTGTTTTACTGGTCATCTGTTTCACCTAAAGGTTAACGAACAAAAATTTAACTAATAAGACTTAGGTAATGCTTATTAAAAAGTTGGCTAATTATAGCGCTGCACTTTTGTTGATTCAACAACAAAAAGCAAGGTTAAAAGAACATATAACAGCCTTAACGAGCATGACCGAATTTTATTTTTATAAACACAAAAAATAAAAATTAAAAACAATTAAATATAAGTAAATAATCAATAAAACAAATAAAAACCGAAAGTGTGATATAACTTATTTTTGAGCTTATTGTTTAGTTGATTTTTAAGTTAGTTTGGCGAGTTAATTGAAGAAATGATCGGGAAGTAATTTAGCAATAAAGAACATGGATTCCCGACAAGTAACTTCGGGAATGACGTAATGCTATGCAGGTGATTTGATGTTGTAATATCACTTCAGATAAAGGCTAGAGATAAGACCTAGGTTCTAGGAGTTAGATTCTAGGCTCTAGATCCTAATACCTTAAATCTTTTATAAAGTATCTTTTGAATAAGCTAGAGCTGGTAAGTCTGTTTTTATGCCTAGCGCTTGCGCAATAAGCTTGTTTTTAGCTGGAGCCAAGTTGTTGATTAAATTCATACCAACACCGCGCAATAATTTGATTGGCGATTGTTGCGGAGTAAATGCTTGTTTAATACCTGCCATTGCGGCAATCATCTCTGTGGCCTCACTTTTACGCCAGCGTGAGAAGGCTTTGAGATCAGTAAAGTTTACAAAGTCACTTTGACTTTCATCATGCTCATTAAGCTTTACTGTTAAAGTTTCCGCTAATGCTGCAGCATCTAACAAACCTAAATTAACACCTTGTCCCGCAAGAGGATGAATGGTGTGTGCAGCATCACCAACCAATACTACGCGATTTTTAACAAAGTCTTGTGCTAAACGCATGGTAAGTGGGTAGGTAAATCGCTCGCTAACTAGTTTTATATCACCTAATTTTCCGTCACTTGCTGCGGTTAATTCTTTAGAAAATTCAATATCATCAAGAGCAATTAAACGCTTAGCGTCTTCTGGCGAAGTAGAGTAAACAATAGAGCATAAATCTTTGTTTTCACTTGCAGTACTTGGAGACTGTAAAGGCAGAAAGGCTAAAGGTCCTGATGGAAGAAAAACTTGCCAAGCGGTATTTTTATGACCTTGTGGACATTGAACCGTCGCAACAATGGCGTGATGATCATAATCTTTAAAAATCATCTCCATGTTCATTTGTTTTCTAACCCAAGAGTTAGCACCGTCGGCACCAACTACTAATTTACTAATAATAGGTGTTGTCATTGGGCTATCTGATGTTTGTTCAAACGTAGCAAATATTTCGCTTTCACCATGACTAATACTGGCAAGTTTGTTACCCGTAAAAAAATGAATACCTTCATCACGTTCGGCTTGTTGCCATAAAGCATGGCGGATCATTTTGTTTTCGATGATCCAGCCTAAATTATTTTCGGTTGGAAAAATAGTACTGTCTTGTGCTGAAAAGTCTAGTTTACCTAAACCCGACTTATCCCAAACATGCATGTGCTGATAACCTTGTGCGCGACTTGCTTCTATCGTTTGCCATACGCCAATGTTTGAAAAGATGTTCTTGCTGGCAACATTAATGGCACTTACTCTTACGTCAATGTTGTCATCAAGTTCCGTTACTGCTTGTGTGTCGACCATAGCAATTGTTAATTGGCTTGTTTTACGCAACGCTAGTGCTAGCGTTAAACCCACCATACCGGCACCAACAATTAACACATCAAATTTTTGCATGTTTTATCTTCTTCAATTTTGTTAATAGCCCATCGTTTTTTTAACTAAGGCATTTTTAAGCGGCGACATAAAATTCAACCCTTGTAAGGCTATATTTCTGCCAAGCACTAATGGCGGTAGATCATTAGCAAATAAAGTCACTAATGAGTCGGTTAATGCAATGACATCACGCTGATCTTTAGCTCTATTTGTTTGATAAGTCTGTAATAAGGAAAAACTACCGATATCTTGGTTTGCAAGCAACGCTTCTTCAATTAATTTTGCCATCACTTTGACATCGCGCAAACCTAAATTAAACCCCTGTCCTGCAATTGGGTGAATAGTATGTGAGGAGTTACCAACTAGCGCCATGCGATGATAAGTTTGTTGTTGTGCTTGTAATAACACTAGCGGATAAGTATGACGTTTTCCTACCTGAGTAATAGTGCCAAGATAACTGCCAAAGGCGCGCTCAAGCTCTGTTTTAAAAGCCGTGTCATCTAATTGATTAATAACCTTTCCTTGCTCAGGCGTCATAGTCCACACCAAAGAACAACGGTTAGAGTCCGTACTATTGCCACTGGAATTAACAACAGCATTCGTTAACGGCAGCATGGCAATTGGACCAAATTCAGTAAAACGTTCAAACGCTTTGTTTTGATGATGTTTACTTGTAGAAACATTAGTAATAAGCGCAACTTGCTGATAATTTTCAGCATTAACCTTGATATTAGCGAGTTTTCTAACGGGAGATTGCACGCCATCGCAAGCGAGGATTAAACTTGCTGATAAAATTTTGTTTGAGTTTAAGGTAACCCTTACTTGAGCTTGATTTGCATTTTCGGTATGCCAGTCAATAGCTGAAATTGAGTCAGGACTAAACCACTGTATATTATCCGCTTGAGTATTATTCGCCTTAGTATTATCCGCCTTCGTATTATCCGCTTGACTATTTTTCAGTGCATTTAACTGTGCTTTGCCTATTTTTTCCATAGCAACAACGTAACCTAAAGCGTTTACGTTATGTTCTTTTGCTGCTAACCGTGCTTTACCAAAGTGACCACGATCAGAAATATCAATATCAGTGATAGCGCACGCGTCGCTTTTTAAATAGTGCCATGCCCCTAATTCATTGAGGTATTTTGCACTACCATGCGATAAGGCTAAAACACGCTCATCAAATAAGCTGCTGTCATTATTTAATTTTGACTTACTCACTGTTTGCATTTCGATAATAGCAATAGAAAGTAAACTGCCATCTTGTTTAGTCAGTTTACTTAAACTTAATGCCATTAAACTGCCCGATAAACCGCTGCCAGAAATAATGACATCAAAATGTTGATTAGTGTTTTTCGTCGTTGTCATTGATGATTAGCTCGTAGCCATTAAGGTTTCAATTTCTTCAATTGTTTGCGGAGAGTTAACCGTTAAGTTTTCAAAGCCGGTGTCAGTTACCGCAATATTGTCTTCAATTCGAATACCAATGCCACGCCACTTTTCTGCCACGCTTAAATCATCAAGTGGAATATAAAGCCCTGGCTCTATAGTCATTACCATGCCCTTTTCAAAAGCTCTGGTTTGCTCTCGTTTATCATTACTTTGATAATCACCCACGTCATGAACATCTAACCCTAGCCAATGACCAAGACCGTGAATGAAGTATTGCTTTATTTTTTTATCACTGAGAAGTTCGTTGAAATCACCAGTAAATAAGCCTAAATCGAGTAAACCTTGTGTTAAAAATGCATTAGTTATTACATTTAACTCTGCGAAAGTCATACCCGGCTTAATGGCATTGATGGCTAAGTTTTTGGCATCGAGTACCAATTGATATAGCGCTGCTTGCTCTTTATTGAACTTGCCATTAATAGGGAACGTACGGGTAATATCGGCGGCGTAACCTGATAATTCTGCGCCAGCATCAATCAGTAATAATTCGTTATTGTTGAGTGCGTCATTATTAGCTGTGTAATGTAAGATATTGGCATTATCGCCACCTGCTACAATGCTTGCGTATGCGGGGTATCTTGCGCCATGTCGAGAAAATTCATGTAAAAGCTCTGCTTCAATTTGATATTCAAACTTACCTACTTGGCATTTTTGCATAGCACGTTGATGCGCTAAACCTGAAATATGATTAGCTTGACGCATTAACGCTAATTCGTTTTCTGACTTAATTAAACGTAATTCTTCTACAATGGGATCAGAGTCAAATAAACATTGCGGTGTTTTTACGCCTTGGCGACTACGACTTTTTACTTGCTTTAACCAACTAAAAACTTGAGTTGAAAAATCAGGATCGTTAAAACCAAAATACACTTGGCTTTTACCTTCTAAATATTGAGGTATTAACGTATCAATTTCTTTAATTTCAAAACTTTTATCTACGGCGTAATCTTCTACCGCTTTCAGTTGCCCTATTCTGCGACCTTGCCAAATTTCATGCAAAGGATCTTTAGGCAAGGTAAATAAAACGGATTGCGCTGTACCATCGTTTGTTTTCATTAAAACTAGTAGCGCATCTGGCTCATTAAAGCCCGTTAGATAGTAAAAATGTTTGTTTTGACAGAAAGCAAATTCAGTATCATTGCTACGGGTAACTTCAGACGCAGCAGGAAAAATAGCAATACTGTTATTCACCATTTTTTCGATAAAAGCGGTGCGATGTTTCGTAAAGTCGCTTAGCGGTAATGTGCTTATTTGGGCTTTGGTCATTGTAAAAGCTTATATTGTCGTAAGTGGTGATTTTTAAGAGCTAACTTTTTATTAGATAATGTTTTTCAAACAACGGTGACTATATTAGTAGTCACCGTCTAAGTTAAATTTAATGAAGTATTTTAGGGGCGTCATTATTACTTTCGCGATTTGGCGGTGTCGCTAATTCGCTAAAACATAATAATGCTGAAATACGCACATATTCACCAATTTCAAAGTACGCTTGCTCAGTATCTTCATCTTCTTCCATTTCATCAGACAAGTTAGCTATTTCACCAAAGTCAGTAAGGACTTCTTTTACTTCTTCCGATACCACAGGGTTATCTTTTTGCTGTAAACCAAAACCTAAGTTAAAACCTTGTACCCATACACCTAACGCATGACCACGTTCAACAATAGAGTCATCATCATCTGGTAATAAAAGATTAAAGCTATAAGTATCGTCTAAAATACTGCTCCACAATTCACTAAACATTTGTTTAAGCGCTATTTTTATCGAACTTGGAAAGCTATCACCGTCATTGAACAAATCATTTAAGATAGTAAGGTAACCTTGATCTTCAAATTCAAAACCTGCACACACTAGCCCGGTTAAAACGCCATGTAACTCACTTGCATGGCAGTTAAGCCCTTCACTGGCTATGATGGCTTGCATGCTAGGAAAATCTATTAGGTCTTGCTTTGGATCGTTACTTGAAGTGATTTCGCTCATGATTGCTTTTATACTTTATATAGTTATGGAAGTTATAGGCTTTATGGTATCACTGCCGAAAATATCAGAAAAGGAAAATAACTGAAAACGCCAACTAAATGCGGGTAAGATCATTGTTTTTATTACGATCGTAGCAAATATAACTAATATGATCGCTTGCATCTAAAGCCTTGCATCGTTACTATTTAAATAACGGACTGAAAATAGCTAAATGATGGCTATCTTATTAAGAGATTTTAATAAGTATTTAATAAGTAATTGGAATTTTTATAAATGTCGCAACGCACCGTAGAAATCAACATAGTTGATCGCAAGCTAAAAGTAGCTTGCCCAATAGGGCAAGAAACTGCCTTATTAACGGCAGCGCAAGAGCTAAGTGATCGTTTAAAAAAAGCATCAAACAGTAAAGTGATCAGTACGCCAGAGCAGAGTTTATTAATGACCGCTTTGAACTTAGCTAATGATTTAATCAAAACTCAACAACAATTAAAAGTTGAGCAACAAGAAAACCAACAAAAAATAGCCTTGTTACAATCAACCATTGAACAAGCACTTTCCCCTACCAAGAAAAAAAGAGCTTAGCTGCAAACTTATATAACAAGTTTACATTACCGCAAAAATATTTAGTTACGATTAATCATCCGCACCCTATTTTTTTATACTTGCCTACCTTGCCTACAGTTAAAGCTTAAAAATAAAACATAACGAATAATTACCCATCACTTGGCAAGAAATTACAAAATAAACCTTATTTGATGCACCATTTTTAGCTATACTTATTTTGTCTTCTGGGGTGTTTGTATGCGAACTATGTCCCTGAGCCGATAAGTTTTACCTTAGGGAATTGATTGCTAGCTATTGTGCAAGCCCGGCTCGTATCGGGAAGCCTACGGTTAACATGATGATCCCGCCCTGAACACACGGTGTTCAGGACTATGTAAGCTGCGGCACCTTGGAAGCGCTAACTTCTCTAAAAAAACTCATAATCCCGCCCGCTCTTAAAGACAGGCACGGTGTTCTGGACTATATAAGCTGCGGCACCTTGGAAGCACTCAGTTCTCTAAAAAAAACTCATTTCAAAAAACTCATAATCCCGCCCGCTCTTAAAGACAAGCACGATATTCAGGACTATGTAAGCTGCGGCAACACTTACCGAACATAAGAAGCGCTCACTTCTCTAATAAAAAACTCTCATTTTATTTAAAAACTCATAATCCCGCCCGCTCTTAAAGACAGGCACGGTGTTCTGGGCTATATAAGCTGCGGCACCTTGGAAGCGTCAACTACCTTCTATTATAAAAAACATTCAAATATCAAAGAAAACCCCACCCTCTCTTAAAGACAGGCACGGTATTCAGGACTATGTAAGCTGCGGCACCTTGGAAGCGTCAATTATTATTCATTTGAATTCAAATCTATTTCTCATAATACCAAATCAATGATCCCACCCGTTCTTAAAGACAAGCACGGTGTTCAGGACTATGTAAGCTGCGGCACCTTGGAAGCGTCAACTACTTTCTATTATAAAAAACATTCAAATATCAAAAGTAACCTCTCACCAAACTAGTTAAAATAACTAAGCAATTAATTATGTTTGCTTTATCACTATTAAAGGCAATACAATTTATTGCATCTAGTTAACTATCTCGGTTTTTAAACTTATTACTTCGCCAACCAACACATTTAATTCAGCACCAATTGGTATTTTCGACTCAGGCGTCGGTGGCCTTTCTATTGCTAAGTGCATTAGCGAGCGGTTACCTTATGAAAATATTATTTATATCGCTGATAGCTTGTATGCACCTTATGGTGATAAGTCGGTCGATTTTATTATTGAACGTGTTAACGTAATTGCCCAACAGCTAATGGCAACAGGTGTTAAAGCTATTGTTATTGCTTGTAATACCGCTACTGTAAATGCTATTGAACAACTTCGAGCCCAAGTAAATATCCCTATTATTGGTGTTGAGCCCGCAATTAAACCTGCGGCTTTGCAAAGTATTACTAAAAAAGTTGCGGTATTAACAACACAGGCAACCAGTGAAAATAAGCGTTTTAAAGCCTTAATTGACGTACACAATAATGGCACACAGGTAATTATTAACCCGTGCCCCGGCTTAGTTGAGTTTATAGAGCAAGGACAACAAAACAGCTCTGCGTGTATTTCTTTATTGAAACAATATATCGAACCTTTAATTACAGCAGGCATTGATACTTTAGTGCTTGGTTGTACTCACTACCCTTTTGTACAACAACAAATACAGAATATTGTTGGTAGCCAAATAAATATTATTGAAACAACGGTGCCAGTGACGCAGCAATTAATCAAAAAATTAGCCGAAAACAATTTAAGTGCCAATCCTTCTCAAAAAGGAGATTGTTTATTTTTTAGTACATTAGCTGCTCATCAACAAGAAAGTTTATTCTGTCAGTTATGGCAAGGTAACGTACAGATAAAAAACATAACCATTTGATTTTTAATTACAATAAAAAACAACCCTCAATAAGTATTTTCACAAGAACAAGTTAAACATCAATATACTCTCCTAAATAAAAAAGAGACGTTTAGCCGTCTAGGCGTAAAAACACTAGAAAATAATTTTTAACCCGTGTAGAATCACCCTATTATTTTTTGTACAGATTTGCGCTTTAACACACATATTTAATACTCAGGTTTAGTATTCAGGTTAATACTCTGGCTAATAATCTGCTTTAATATTCAAGACGCGATTCAAAGTACAGTTCAAACACCAACTCAAATTTTTCTGAGGATTTATGTCTAGACACTTTTTTACTTCCGAGTCTGTTTCTGAAGGTCATCCTGATAAAATAGCCGATCAAATTTCTGATGCGGTATTAGATGCCATCATCGCCAAAGATAAAAACGCCCGTGTTGCCTGTGAAACTATGGTTAAAACCGGTGTTGCTATTATATCTGGTGAAGTATCAACTAATGCTTGGGTTGATTTAGAAACTATCACTCGTAACGTGATCAGTGATATTGGCTATACCTCATCAGATGTTGGTTTTGATGGCGAAACTTGTGGCATCATGAACTTAATTGGTCAACAGTCTCCAGAAATCGCGCAAGGTGTAGATCGCACTAAACCAGAAGATCAAGGCGCAGGCGATCAAGGTTTAATGTTTGGTTATGCAACCAATGAAACACCAACCTTAATGCCAGCACCACTTTATTACTCCCATCGTTTAGTTGAGCGTCAAGCTGAAGCACGTAAGTCGGGTGTTTTACCTTGGTTACGTCCAGATGCAAAATCACAAGTAACTTTTATCTATGAAGATAACAAGCCAGTAGCGATTGATACCGTTGTACTTTCTACTCAGCATAATCCTGAAATTAAACAAGAAGATTTAGTTGATGCGGTAATGGAAAACATTATTAAGCATGTTTTACCTGAAGAGTTATTAACAAGTGACACAAAATTTCATATCAACCCAACGGGTCGTTTTGTTATTGGTGGTCCAGTAGGCGATTGTGGTTTAACAGGTCGTAAAATTATTGTTGATACTTACGGCGGCATGGCTCGTCACGGTGGTGGCGCTTTCTCAGGTAAAGATCCATCAAAAGTTGATCGCAGTGCTGCTTATGCAGGTCGTTATGTTGCTAAAAACATTGTGGCTGCTGGTCTTGCTGATCGTTGTGAAATTCAAGTGTCATATGCTATTGGTGTTGCTGAGCCAACTTCTATCTCAATTGACACGTTTGGTACTGGTAAAGTAACAGAAGAGCGTTTAGTTGAATTAGTGCGTGAACATTTTGATCTACGCCCTTACGGCATCACTAAAATGTTAGACTTGTTACACCCAATGTACCAACAAACGGCTGCATACGGTCACTTTGGTCGCGAACCATTTGAAATGACTGTTGGTGATGATACGTTCACAGCATTTAGCTGGGAAAAAACAGATAAAGCAGACGCATTACGTATTGCTGCCGGTATTTAAGCGCTAAATTATACGTAAAGTAATAGCTTAAAACGCTAGTTTATAAAAACCAGTATGCCTGACCGGTATACTGGTTTTTTGTTTTCTGAGGTTAATAATATACGCTCCCTTATTATTTTTGGCGCTTCTACCGATCTATTTAAAAGTTTATGCTTTTTAAAAGTGACTACCTTTCTAAAAATTACCACCAGCTAAAATAATCTATTAATAACTTTCTCCATCCTTTCATTGTTTTTTTCCTCCACAGCCCTTACCTTAGTTAAATGATTAAGTTTCATTTATAAGCCCATTTATGCGTAACCCTAGAATTTTTCAACCAAGTCAATTTACAGTTAATGAAACAATAGCTTTATCCGAAGATGCTTTCGGTCATGTTGTACGCGTGTTACGCCTAAAAGAAGGCGATGCTATTACTGTTTTTAATGGAGAAGAAGCATTTCAATATACTGCAGCGCTGTGCAATGTTAGTAAAAAGTCAGCGGATGTGAAGATTATTTCCCAGCAAGAAAACCACAGTGAATCTCCTTTGAATATTCACCTTGGGCAAGGTATTTCGCGCGGTGATAGAATGGACTTTACCCTACAAAAGTCAGTTGAATTAGGGGTTAATACCATCACTCCTCTATTTACTGAGCGTTGTGGTGTTAAACTAAATGCTGAGCGACTTGAGAAGAAACGCCAACAATGGCAAAAAATTGTGATCAGCGCTTGTGAGCAAAGTGGTCGTGCTAGTGTTCCTGTTGTTGCTGAGCCTATGCTTTTAGCTGATTGGTTAGCACAAGAAACTAGCGCTCTAAAAATTAACTTACATCCTAAAGCTCAACACTCGATTATGAGCTTACCGATGGAAAATAAACGCGTAAGATTACTTATTGGCCCAGAAGGTGGTTTAAGTGATGAAGAAATAAATGATGCTAATGAAAGTGGTTTTCATGATGTATTATTAGGCCCTAGAGTATTACGTACTGAAACCGCAGCCTTAACTGCTATTACCGCATTACAATGTAGATTTGGTGACTTACACTAACAGCATAAATATTTAGCAATGATCTTTTACACAACCTTAAACATAAGGTTACTAAAGCTTTCAATTACAGTGTTAAAACAACGCTGAACAGGATAAAAAATGACAACAACTAAAGTAATAAAACTTGGCGTAGTAATGGACCCTATCTCGAAAGTTAAGGTCGCCAAAGATTCATCCATGGCCATGATGTTTGAAGCACAAAAACGGGGTTACGAACTTTATTACATGGAAATGAAAGACTTATACCTAGAGCAAGGCCAATGTCGTGCTACTACTCAACAAGTGAAGGTATTTGATGATAGCGAGCATTGGTATGAATTATCAGACCCACAAGATATTGCCGTAAGTGAATTAGACGCCGTATTAATGCGTAAAGATCCTCCTTTTGACACGGAATTTATTTACGCGACTTATATGCTTGAACGCGCCGAGGTTGAAGGCACATTAATTGTGAATAAACCGCAAAGTTTACGTGACTGTAATGAGAAATTATTTACCGCATGGTTTAGCGAATTTACCCCGAAAACATTAGTTACACGCAGCAGTGATAAAATCCGTGAATTTCATCAAACCAATAAAGATGTGATTATTAAGCCACTTGATGGTATGGGTGGCGCGTCAATATTCCGTATTAAAGAAAAAGACGCCAATGTTGGGGTAATTATCGAAACCTTAACCAATCATGGTCAGCAATACGCCATGATACAAGAGTTTATGCCGGCAATTGTCGATGGCGACAAACGCATACTGATTGTTAACGGCGAGCCAATGCCTTATTGTTTAGCGCGTATTCCTGCACAAGGTGAAACCCGTGGTAATTTAGCTGCTGGTGGACGTGGTGTTGCGCAACCACTTAGTGTTAGTGATAAAGCTATTGCTGACGCGATTGCCCCCGAATTGAAAAAACGTGGGCTATACTTTGTAGGGTTAGATGTTATTGGCGATAAAGTAACAGAAATTAACGTCACCAGCCCTACCTGTATTCGTGAAATTGAAGCAGCTTATCCAATCAATATTAGTGGTAAGCTAATGGACGCGATAGAAGATAACATAAAAAAATAAAAGGTAAATTAGATGGAAAAATCAGCCAAAGCAGATCTACCTAAAACCGACGAGTCCTTATCAATGCAAAGTTTAGAGAACCAATTTTTAATCGCAATGCCAACATTGGGCGATCCTTATTTTAATAAAACGGTCACTTATATTTGTGAGCATAATGAAGAGGGTGCTATGGGTTTGATCATTAACCTACCTGTAAATATCACCTTGTCTGATTTATTAAAACAAATAGAGCCAGACGAAAATGAACAATCAGCAAGTGCAGATAGCCAAACAACTGATACTAACATTGCTGAAAGTAACATCGATTTAACAAATAGTTTAGAACAATTAGTATTAACCGGTGGACCTATTGCCAAACAGCGTGGTTTTGTTTTACATAGCTCGCAACAAGGTTGGGCAAGCTCTTTGTCATTAAGTGACGAGTTGATGATCACCACTTCAAAAGATATTTTGATGGCTTTAGGTACTGAAAAAGCGCCCAAAGACTTTGTAGTAACCTTAGGTTATGCCGGTTGGGGACCTGGACAACTTGAACAAGAATTACAAGAAAATTCATGGTTAACAACACCTGCTGATATTGAAATACTATTTAACACACCTATAGAGCTACGCTGGAAGAAAGCTACTGAAAAGTTAGGTATCGACCTTGCTCATTTATCTTCTGAAGTTGGCCATGCCTAATCATTAGCCATTTACGATTAAAAGACTGAGTAAATAAATTTTACTCAGTCTTTAATTAGCTATTCCAAGGAAAATAATGTCGACTAAAACAAAAGCGCCAATTGGCCAACGTACTGTTATCGGATTAGATTTTGGTAAAAAATATATTGGTGTTGCGGTCGGTCAAGAGGTGACTGGTAGTGCTACTCCGCTCGGCTCAGTTAAAGCTAATGATGGCATTCCTCATTGGGACAATTTAGCTAAATTTCTAACCGAATGGCAGCCTGATTTTATCGTGATTGGTTTACCGTTAAATATGGACGGTAGTGAACAGCAACTAACCTTAGACGCAAGGAAATTTGGTAATCGTGTACATGGCCGTTTTGGTATTAAAGTAGAGTTTCAAGACGAGCGCTTAACAACAGCCGACGCTAAAGCCCAACTTTTTGAGCGCGGTGGTTTTAAAAACCTGAAAAAAGATAATATAGATGCCGAGTCTGCACGGTTAATTATCGAAAGTTACTTTGAGCAACAATATTCATAAAACCTCTACTCTATACCCGCTCCACTTGAAGATGCAGGATTCAGCTGGAATTAGAAACGCCTTTAGGCAAGGCATTGATTGTAGAGAATGGTTGTTCATTCTCAAAATCAATAACGCGGCATAAAGCGTTTCTAAACCAGCCCTTGGGGAAGACTGAGCAAATCATACCCTGCGTTACATTTCTTTTTAAGAGAACAACCCTTGATAAAAAAGGTGCCTTGGTTATGAATCGCTCAGCCTTCCTGAAACGAGCATCTTCAAGTGGAACGGGTATATAAGACACTGAGTTCAAATAGTAGCTTAGTTTCTAATCTTAGTGTCTTAACTTAATACCTCTAGCTTAATACCCTAGTTTAATATCATAACTTAGCCCCTAACTGGCTGAAGACTAGATCTCTAGTCTGAGTTTAATTAGCTTAGGCTTACAAATAAATCCTTCCCAAAAAGTCAACTACGCTCCTTCTTATAAACTTCAATTTTGATTATTAAATTGACATTTTATTGATCGAACTTAAACTAAAAGCATACTACATTTCAATAAGATGAATGATTATGCTGGTTTTATTTCCCTCTCCTTATAAAGTACTTCATTATCTCTTTGTAAGCTTAATAGTCTTATTGAGTGCTTGTGATAACAAAAAGACAGGCGTTGCTTTAGGCACATTAGAGCTAGAACGAATTGCTCATACTGCGACAACAAATGAAGTAATCACTGCATTACCTGTTAGTGCTGGTAGTAAAGTTACAAAAGGCACCGTTTTAGTTCAACTCGACAATACCATTCAAACCGCACTGGTTGCCAAAGCGCAGGCGGAAATGCAACAAGCCCAAGCCAATTTAGACAAAGTACGTAACGGTGTTCGTGAAGAAGAGTTAGCCAACGCAAGTGCACAAGTTTCAGGTGCGAAAGCAGCATTAATTAAAAGTGAAGCTAATTATCAACGTGCACAAGTACTGATAAAAAAACAATTAGCGAGTCAAGCAACCCTCGATGAAACCCTTGCTGCTCGAGATGAAAATCAAGCAAAACTAAACAGCGCCCAAGAAAACCTATTACAAATGACCAACGGCGCACGTATTGAAGATATTCAAATTGCTGAAGCTATGTTAGCAACATCAATCGCAGTATTAGCTAGCGAGCAAAAGAAGCTTATCGATTTAACCGTTACTGCCACACGTGATGGTATATTGGATAACTTGCCATGGAATTTAGGAGAGCGTGTAACGACAGGCAGTCCCGTGGCAATAGTATTAGCAGGTAATGCACCCTTTGCCCGCGTTTATATCCCTGAGCCTTATCGTGTAAATATCAAACTTGACGATAAACTTACTGTAAAAGTTGATGGCTTAAGCAAAACTTTTACAGGCACCGTAACTTGGATATCGTCTGAGCCAGCATTCACCCCTTACTTTGCGCTTAACCAAGAAGAGCGTGCGAATTTAATGTATTTAGCTGAAGTGCAATTACCTGACAGTGCAAATGAACTGCCAATGGGTATTCCTGCACAAGTATTATTGCCATGAGTAGACTAAATAATAAGTTAAGCGGCACTGATAACGTAAATGATTATGCAATAAGCGCTACACAGCTCACACGAAATTTCAGTAACCTAACGGCTGTTTCAGCCTTAGATTTACAGGTTGAGAAACAAACTATTTATGGTTTTTTAGGCCCCAATGGCTCAGGGAAAACCACTGCAATTCGTTTACTTACTGGGTTATTAAAACCAAGCAGTGGCGAGGTAAATATTTTAGGTTGTAACTTGCCAAAAGAAGCACAAAACCTACGTATGAAAATAGGTTACATGACGCAAAAATTTTCACTTTATGACGATTTAACTGTTAAAGAAAATCTGCAATTTGTGAGTAAAATTTACGGTTTAACGCCTAACGAGCAAAAAGCACGCTTGAGTGAATTATTAAGTGTTCATCAATTAACACAGCAAAGTAACCAGTTTGCGGACAGTATGAGTGGCGGCCAAAAACAACGACTTGCGCTTGCTGCCTCTGTCATTCATAAGCCTAAATTACTTTTTTTAGACGAGCCAACCTCGGCGGTTGATCCACAAAATCGACGTGAGTTTTGGGAGCAGTTATTTGATCTTTGTGATCAAGGTACGACCATTTTAGTTTCAACTCATTACATGGACGAAGCCGAGCGCTGTCATAAACTGGCTATTTTAGAAAATGGTATTAAAAGAGCCGATGATACTCCCCAAAATTTAATGGATAACATGGCAGCACAAATTGTAGAAATTGGCGCTAAAGACTTAAGACACATAAAAGATCAATTAATCCAATTACCGCAAGTGGTTTCAGCCGCTCAACTGGGCACACATTTACGGGTTTTAGTGAATAAAGCAGAAGACGATCCTGTTGCTTTATTGCAGCAACAACCTTGTTTACATACATCAGATAAACTGGCACTTGTTAGACCAAGCCTTGAAGATGTATTTGTTAGTTGTACTAATCAAAAAATAACCGATGACTCAAGTACAACTAGTCAAGGAGGTATTGGTTAATGAAAACATCATTATTACGAATACAATCCATTGTTATTAAAGAGTTACTACAACTCAAACGCGATAAAATGACCTTTGGCATGGTGATTATGATCCCACTTGTACAGCTGCTTTTATTTGCTTTTGCCATCAATACCAATATTCGAGATATTCCTGTTGGTGTACTTGATCACAGCCAAACATCACTGAGTCGTATATTACAACAAACAGTGTCGGCAACCGGTATTGTAAAGTTCACCCATAGCTACACTTCAATTGAAGAAGCCCAAATTGCCATCGACAGTAATAAAGTACGCGCTGTATTTATAATTCCTCAAGACGTTAGTCAACGTTTAGTGCGCAGCTCAAGTGTTGGTTTGGGCTTACCAGCATCAAGCAAACAAGAAACTAGCCGACCAGTAGCGCAATGGTTAGTTGATGGCTCAGATACTATGATTGCCAGCACGATTAAAAGCTTACGCAACATGCCGCTAACTGAGCTTTTAGATAAACCCGCAAATCGAAATACCGCAACCTTTGAAACGACCTTGCTTTATAATCCTGAGCAGCGCAGTGTAGTGAATATTGTTCCTGGACTTGTTGCCGTAATATTAACCATGACCATGATAATGTTTACCTCTGCCGCTATTGTCCGTGAGCAAGAACGCGGTAATATGGAAATGTTGATAACTACCCCGCTCGCTCCTCTTGAGTTAATGATTGGCAAAATAGTCCCTTATATTTTTATTGGTGCTATTCAGGTGGCAATTATTCTCGGCTTAGGTTATTGGGTTTTTAATGTGCCTTTTAATGGCGGACTAACTCAACTAGCTATTGCTACATTTTTGTTTATTTGCGCTAGTTTAGTTTTAGGGTTGGTGATATCAACTATCGCCAAAAGCCAATTACAATCGATGCAAATGACGGTGTTTGTTTTACTGCCATCAATATTATTATCAGGTTTTATGTTCCCTTATGAAGGAATGCCGCTAGCTGCGCAATATATTGCCGAAGCATTACCCGCCACTCATTTTATTCGTTTAATTAGAGGCGTAGTATTACGTGATGTGGCGGTTGTAGATATGAGCTTTGATATGCTTTGGTTAATTACTTTTACCTGTTTCGGCTTACTAGTAGCGGCGTTGCGATTTAAAAAGTCACTAGATTAATAACCAAGTGCTTTTCTGTTTTTTTATGGCTTGACTGAACCAACCATAAACATCGTTCGCTTAGGCGTGTAAGTTTCACCATCTGGGTTTACAAATTTGAACGGAATTGAAACGTTTTTCAAACCTATATTGCGAATAATTGAAAAGTGTAAATGTGGCCCTGTTGAAAAGCCCGATGAGCCTGATCGAGCTAGCTTATCACCGACAGCTACTTTATCACCTGCCTTCACTAAGGCGGTATCCATCAAAATATGAGCATACGAGGCAAAGGTGCCGTCATCATGTAGCACTCTAATCACATTCGCTTTATCTAAAAAATATGTGGTTGTACCACTCATGTGGTAATCATCTTTTACCCACACGACCGTACCCGCTCTTACAGCCGTTAAATATGTGCCTACATCCATTGCTATATCTACCGCATATCTACTGTATTCGCTAGTGTGAGAGAATTTACCATTAAATCCTTGTGTTATCTGGTGACCTTTAGGTGAATCAAATGGCGGTTGATAGGGATAATTATCAGGCTTCAGGTTAGGATCTCCCATTGCCCAACGAAATTTTAATTGGCTCGTTTTATTTTTAAGGGTAAATAAATCAATTTCACCTTGTGCGGGAACAACTTTGCTAATGCTGATTTGTGTTTCAGGGTTTACAATCTCGACTTCAACAGGTGCATAAAATTTATTATGAGCTTGTAAACGATAACCATCAGTATCAATAGTGTATTTCAGTTTAACTTTACTGGTTGACTTTTTATCCTTAGAAAAGGCTAAGGTTTCAAAATCATCTTCTGTTTCGGGGGGCTTATCACTAAAAACCCAACCTCCGTTAACATCTTTGTATTTGTACAACTGCCCAGCATAACAATGGGTAATGCTTGCCATTAACATAAGGAGTAATAAGCTATTCCAACCTCTGCACATTAACGTACACATTATTTTCATTGAAACCTTCTTAAATAGTCTTTTTATAAAGAATTAATGATATCAAGCTGCCCTATTCTAATAAAGCTGTGTTAATATTTTAGCAAATAGAGGGATATTTTATTCTACATACAAGAAACTCATTAATAAAAAAGGAAGTATAATGATATTTTTTAAAGCACTTAAAGTAGTAAACAACCTTGTACTAACAAGTTATCTATTGTCATTTAGCTTACATGCTGAGGTTTATACTTGGACCGATACCGATGGCGTTGTGCATTATAGCGATAAACCTCACTTTGAAGGTGATATTGAACAGTTTCAACCCGCGGGCGATCCTAACCTTTCTGAACCAGTGAACCCTAATAGCCAATGGCAACAAGATTTTCAACAAGCACAACAAGCTAAAAAAAAGCAAGCCATAAAAAAATATGAAACTGAAACCGAAAAACAACGTTACTGCGATAGCTTAAAAAGTAACCTTGCTATTTATCAACAAGGAGGCCGACTTTATACTATGTCTCCTGATGGTGAGCGAACTTACACAAGTGATCAAGAGTTAGCTGACAAAACTAAACATTTAATAAAACAAATTAAAACGAAATGTTAGTAATTTAGGTGGCCTAATGCACTTATCTACTTACATTAAAATATGTAATTAAGTAGTTATGATGCAAACACAATTACCTATAATAAATATTAAAGCGCAGAGTAATCACCATGCGCTTTTTTTAATGTTAACTGGGATATTTGTCGCTTTTACTACCTTAGCTTTTAGTCAAGGCTATTGGTTACAGTTTAAGTTAGTGCTTATTTTTATTTATCTATCTGCATTGGTTGTTTTTATCACAGGTTTGGCAAAGTACCTGCAACCACAATATAGTTTATGCTTAACTCCAAAAAGTCTTTTATATCACCATAGATATGGTCAATGGCAACTTGAATGGCAGCAAATTCAGCGCATAGCATTAATGAATGAAACCTTCGGTTTAACGCAAATTCAACCGCCGTATGTTGCTATTCGCTTAGTCGATTTAACTCCACTAGCAAAACAAATATCACCACGTTTAGCTAATCGATTGATTCATGAACAAAAACCTTTGTTAGCACTTGCTATTAAATTGGACTATTTAACCTTAGCGCAATGCCAACTAAATTTTGATCCGTTCATACTGTCTTGTGGCCAAGTATTAAAAGGACCATTAGCAGCTTTTATGCATCACACTACTCTTTTGCACAGTGCATTGGGGTATCACCTATTTTTACCTGAAACCGCACTTGATCGAGAGCTTAATGCATTTTGCTCATTATTAACAAAGTGCAAAGCCTATTCAGAAAAATATAATTAACGTATGAATAGTTTTAGCAGAATAGTTGTTAATTATGACAATATTTTAGTGAGAGAAGCTTTATTTATAGCGAAGCTTTAGGCATTTTAGCCACCAACAAATCAATAAAACAACGCACTTTGGGTGATAAATACTTACGACTTGGATAAATAGCATAAACATCAATAGTTGGCGCTATGTAGTCATTAAACAACACCGTTAGCTGTTTATTTTTAAGGACTTTTTCCATCACAAACTCAGGTAAACGACAAATACCATGACCGGCAAGTACCATAGCCAATTCCATACTAGCACTATTGCACAGTAATTTACTGGTCACCTCTACTTGGCTAGTTTTCCCTTGGTTATTTTCATATCCCCATTTAGTGGGCTGCTTTAAATTGCTATAACAAATACATTGATGGTTAACTAGCTGTTCAGGTGAGCTTGGCGTGCCATAACGTTGTAAATAATCATGTGATGCGACAGTATAACCTTTACAGCTATATATTTTACGGCACACTAAACTTGATTCAGCAAGTTTAGTAGTAGCACGAATAACTAAATCAAAGCCGTCTTGAATTAAGTCAACATGGCGATCGTTTAAGTCTAAGACTAAGTTAACTGCAGGATACTGGTGCATAAAATCTGACACTACATCTTGCAAATGACTCTCTGAAAACGAAGTAGGACAACTGACTTTTAATACCCCTTTCGGCTCAATATTACTTTGCGTTAATAATGCCATCGCGTCTTGCGCATCAAGCACTAATTGTTGGCACTGCTCATAATACACCTGCCCTTCTGGCGTTAAGCTAATAGAGCGCGTGGTTCTATTGAGTAAACGCACACCAACACGCGCTTCAAGCTTATTTATTGTTTTACTTATAAAAGAGTTTGAATGCCCTGTAGTAATAGCCGCGCCTGAAAAGCTACCGCATTCTACCACTTGGGTAAATATCACCATGCCATCGAAAATTTTAGAGTCTTCATTATGAGTCATATGGAAATAGTTTTTATCATTTAAAGTTATTAATTACATTTAATTATAGCTATATACTACTAACATAATCACTTTACATCGAGTTTAAAGTAACTTTACTCTCAAGTATTTGGTTTTAATTAATTGAGTTTAAATGTAAATAAGGAATCTACACATGAAGTTATTAGCCTTTGCTGCCAGCAGCAGTTCAAAATCTATCAATAAGCAACTTGCCAGTTATGCCACATCTTTAGTTTCAGACGCTTCGGTAGAAATATTAGATATCAATGATTATGAAATGCCTTTGTTTAGTGAAGATAAAGAAGCTGAAATAGGTCAGCCCGAATTAGCCAAAGCATTTTACGCAAAACTAGGGCAAGCTGACGGGATTATCATCTCATTTGCCGAACATAATGGTTCATATACAACAGCTTATAAAAATTTATTCGACTGGACTTCTCGTATAGACATGAAGTTATTTCAAAGTAAACCGGTAGTTTTTTTAGCAAGCTCACCAGGCCCAGGTGGTGCTAGTTCAGTTTTAGCTGCCGCAACAGCCTCAGCACCTTATTTTGCAGCAGATGTAAAAGCCAGTATTTCGGTACCTAATTTTTATGAAAACTTTGATATTGAAAAGCAAGCGGTGACTAATCCAGAAATAGTTGCACAATTAAAAGCTGCAGTCGCTCAGCTATAACCTTTTACTGTATAGCTTTACTTAATTTTTCAGAGCAATGCTAAAATTTAGTATTGCTCTGATCTTTATGCCACCCTAGCTTTCTGTTTGCTAGAAACACTGTTATTTAATCAAGCTAGTATTGAATAATTGTTCCTCCTTGCTCATTTAACCCCATCTTCAGTTAGCGCTTGAATAGTCTTCTGAGTTAGCATAAATTTAGCTACAATCTATTCGTTTTAAGCCCAATGATAATTCTATGACTCCAACTAGCTATTTCCCGCATAAAAATAATCAAATGTTTGTTGAAAATATTGCGGTTAGTGATATCGCCAAAAAAGTACAAACGCCTTTTTATTGCTATTCACATACAGCGATTGAAGCAAGTTTTCAAGACTATCAAAACGCTTTTAGCAACCAAGATACGTTAATCTGTTACGCGGTAAAAGCCAATAGCAATCAAGCTGTTTTAACAACCTTGTCTAAGTTAGGATCTGGTGCTGATGTGGTTTCGATGGGCGAAATTCAACGGGCAATAATGGCTGGTATTCCCGCAAATAAAATTGTTTATTCTGGCGTTGCTAAAACAGAAGAAGAAATTAACTACGCGCTATCTTTAGGCATATTTCAATTTAACGTAGAGTCTGAGCCTGAATTAGCGTTAATTTCAAAGGTTGCCACTGCTCTTAACAAAACTGCAGCTATTGCTTTTCGTATTAACCCTAATGTTTGTGCCCAAACTCATGAAAAAATTTCCACAGGTAAAGCTGAAAACAAATTTGGCGTACCTATTTCAAAAGCACGAGTTGCCTATAAAGAAGCTGCTGCATTACCAGGTATAAAAGTGCAAGGTGTTGATGTACACATTGGCTCGCAATTAACAAACTTAACGCCATTTACAGAAGCATATCAACACATCGCCCAGCTCGTTGTTGAATTAAGAGAAGATGGTCATGACATTAACGTGATAGATGTTGGTGGCGGTTTAGGTATTACTTATAGCGATGAAATTATTCCAAGTAAGCAAACCTACGCAGAAATGGTTCATGCACAACTGGGACACTTAAACTGTAAAATTATTATTGAGCCTGGACGTTCATTATTAGGTAACGCAGGGATCCTCGTTTCCAGTGTGGTATTTGTTAAAAAAGGCGAAGAGCGAGAATTTTTAATTATTGATGCGGGCATGAATGATTTGATCAGACCAAGTATGTACGATGCTTATCATCAAATCATCGCCGTTGATAAAGCGAGTATTGATAATAATGAAGAACCTTTAAAAACCTACGATATTGTGGGCCCAGTGTGTGAAACCGGCGATACTTTTGCCAAAGCAAGACAAGTGCATGACGCTGAAATAGGCGATTTAATTGCAATAATGAGCAGTGGTGCATACGGCTCGGTTATGTCGTCTACTTACAATACCCGTATGTTAGCGCCAGAAGTGATGGTAAAAGGCGATGAATTTGCGGTGGTAAGAACTCGCCCAAGTTATGAAGATATTATCAAACAAGATATAACCCCTGACTGGTTATAATACTTGTAAAGCAGTATGGCAGATAAGCTTTAATAAATTTATATAATACATAATGATAAGACAAAGCTATGCTTATCATTATGCTTATGCTCTTTAGCTTTGCAAAGAGTGAATTAACACCAACTAGCTTCATTAGTTGGCGATTTTAACTGCTCTTCAATATTCGCGAATAACACCCGATAACCAACATTACCGTAAAGAACTTGTCTACCATTATCAATAATGTAAGTTGGACTACCCTTTATAATTAATAACTTAGCTTGTTGGTAATCAGCCATTAACGCGCCGATAGCACTACCGTCATTTAATGCCTCTTTTACTGCGGCTACGTTATGTCCTGCACTTTCAATCAATGCAAACAAAACATTCAACTGACTAATATCTTTAGCTTCAATAAAAAATGCCTGACGAAATAGTAACGCCATTTCAGCACTGATATTTTCTCCGAGCGTTATAGCGATGCCTTTTAATACAAGGTGCGGATTAGCCGATGACTTTGGCTGCACAGTTTTCCATAGTTCAGAATTTGTCGGCGCATCAACATAAGGCGCTGAAGATTCTTGTACGTGTTTAGCAAAACCTAAAAAACCATCTTTATCACGCCACTGATTGGGAATTTTATGACTCGCATCACCAAAAATGTCGACATAGTGGTAACGAAATTCAATTTTATCACCTAACTTTTCGTTTAGCTCATCAATACGTCGTTGTGCTATCCAAGCCCACACACATAATACATCACTGTAATAGTCTATAACCAAAGGCTTTGTCATGCTTTACTTCCTATCATTGTTCATAAGTTGATTGTTATACATTTACAAATATTATTAAAGGCACGCATTACAAATATCGTCAATACAAGAGGTTATTACTGAAACATTTTTATAACCCACTCGTTTTAATTGCTCCGCAGAAAACACAGCGCGCGCGCCAGTAGCACAATGCAAAAAGATAACTTGTTGATCATCTGGGTACAATTGCAGCATTTTCATTTCTAATAAACCGCGGGGAATATTAATTGCCCCTTTCGCTGATTTATCAGAAAACTCACTTGGTTCACGAACATCAATAATAACACCATTGTGTTGTTGGGCTTGTTGCACGGCTTCTTCAGCATTAACAACGGTTAATGATTCTCGCGCATGTGCTACGACTTCCGGTATTGTTTTTAACATCATATTCCCTCTAGCTGCATAGTAAAATAAATAAGTTTGACTATTATTCAGTTCATTACATCCAACACTCTTACATGATGAATAAGTTAAGTTTTTATAAATATTAGTATTTACTAATACTACTTATATTAGTGTTTACTAATACTACTTATATTAGTGTTTACTAATACATAAAACAAGTATAAAGTAACACAATAAATGCAATGTCAGGATAAATATGGATATCTCAAAGTTGGCTCAACAAAAAATGTGCCTTAGTTCAAGGTACTTTAGCTCCAACAAGCTTAGCTCGAACTAAAAGTTACTACACCAAGTTTATAACAACATAGTATTCTCTCGTACTAAGACGTTTATAAACTTAGGACGAGATGCAAATAAGTAATACCAAGTTGATTAAGTTCTTTCCCACTCAGCGAAAGTTAAAAGGCTTATAGG
>NZ_JAHKPR010000010.1:181102-219256 GCF_018860585.1 Colwellia sp. E2M01 | reverse complement strand
TAATCAAATTGGTATAAACCTGTCTGATCCTCATATTTAACGCTATTTTTCATTTACACAACAGTTACACATTGGCTGTATAGTAAAAATTTGATAGGATCGCGACATATTTAGCGCATTAATACTTCAACCATTTAAAATCACTCTTTTAAGGATAAACATGAAATCTAAAATAGCTATTGCAGCACTTCTTTTATTACCTATATCAGGTCAATACGCCATGGCGGAAGAAGCAGCTACTGAAGAAAAGTCTTCAGTGACCGTTTCAGCCGAACTAGGTATGTTATATACCACCGGTAATACAAAAAGTGGCGATTTAAAACTTGGCTTAAACGTCAAACATGAAGAAGCTCAATGGTTAAATACCGTCGCATTTAGTGCCCTTGCTAAAAAAAGCGAACAAGAAAATGCTGCAACTGGCGAAGACGATTTTGAGACTACAGATAACCGTTGGGATATTACCGGTCAATCTAACTACTCTATTGAAGCAGACGGTAAAAACTATCTTTACGGTAGTGCTTACTATGAACAAGACAAATTTAGCGGTTTCAAATACCAAACATCTGCTTCAGTTGGTTGGGGTCGTCATTGGATAGACAACGAAACAAGTTCATTTTTTGCTGATATCGGTCCGGGTATCAAATACGATGTATTACGTGCAACTCCTACTACAGTAGAAGACAGCGAAACCGCTGCAATTATTCAAGCTCAAGCATTGTACACTAACCAAATCAATGACTTTGTAGAATTTAAACAGTACTTTGTTGCCAAGCAAGCATTAGAATCAGATAAAAATAGTACTTATAAATCTGAAACATCATTAACCACTAAGTTAATTGATTCATTACAATTTAAATTTGCTTTCCGTGTAGACTACGACACAGAAGTAGAGGAAGATTTTGAAAACACAAATACTGAAACATCAGCAACATTAATTTATAGCTTCTAATTTTATAGCTTCAAATGACTACTGTTCGATTACTTTATTTCAGCTTCAAATACTAATTTGAGCAAAGAAATAACCGACAGTGATTATAAAATCCCCGTATATTTGTTAAATCAATATACGGGGCTTTTTTTTGTTAAAGTAAACACCGATTAATTCCTGAATTTAAAGCCTTAACAATGGGCTTAACACTACAGAGTTATAAAACAATTCAGCTATATAACTTATGTCTAACTTATATCTAACTTACCAATTAATTTAATCATACTCATTTAGCCACACAACCAACATTCCTCATGACTTCCTTATTCTTAAAATGTATAATTAAATAAATCACCATTCACATTATGAATGAAATTTTTAGATATATTTGAATTCCAATTGGAGGTTCTCATCAATTTAAGTAAGCTTGCTTATTTTAATTCATATCTAGATCGTATTTACCAACAGAGTTGTCACCAATATGAATATTTCTAAAATCGATTTGAATTTACTCGTTTATTTGGATGTTTTATTACGAGAAAAAAATGTTACTCGTGCTGCAAGTCAACTAAATATTACCCAACCTGCAATGAGTAATGGTTTAAAACGTTTAAGAACCTTATTTAATGATCCTATATTAGTACGAACTTCTGATGGTATGGTACCAACAGAGCGAGCTCGCTCACTAGCGCCAAGTATTGGCAAAATATTACTTGAGTTAGAAAAAGCATTACAAGGTGAGGAAGAGTTTAACGAATTAAATAGTCATCGTGTTTTTAGAGTAATGGCTAGCGATTATGCCGCATCAACATTGATTCCTACCTTATTAAAAGCAATTAATAAAGTTGCGCCAAATGTCACCTTAGACATAATGACCCCAAGCGATGTTACATTTCATGATGTTGAAGCCGGTAAAATTGACATGGCGATCAACCGCTTTGATGAGCTTCCACAATCATTTCATCAAAAAACCATATGGCGAGATACTTTCTCTTGTTTATTAAGTGCCGATAGCCCATTAATTAAAAAATTTAATTTAAATGCTTACTTAAATGCAAAGCACGTTTGGGTATCAAAAACGGGCTTTGGCGTCGGTGTCGGTATGGATCCTAAAGACTTTCAAAAGCTGGGTTGGGTTGATGAAGCACTGGCTCGTTTAGGCAAAAAGCGAGACATAAAAGTCTTTACGCGTAATTATCATGTCGCTATGCAAATAGCCTATGAAGATGATCTAATTGCAACTTTACCCACTAAAGCGGCGCTTTTACACAGAAATGACAACAATTACACCATCATGAAGCCGCCTTTTGATATTCCAGGTATAGAGTTAAAAATGATCTGGAGCCCTTTACTTCATCATGATTCTAGCCATATTTGGTTTAGACAATTAGTTGTTGCCGCTGCAGAAAAATGTCAGGAGAACATGTAAGCTGTTATGACCCATGTGCTTTATACCCTTTTTGCCATTAGTATAAGTTTACTGCTCGGTAAGCTTACTAATCATTATTTAGCGGGCTTACCTGCAAGCTTATACGGCATGATTATTTATGCTTTATTTTTACAGATTAATTGGTTTAGCGCAGATAAAGTGGCGAAAACAAACCAATGGTTTATTCGACATATGGGGGTTTGCTTTGTTCCTGCTGCTATTGGCATAATCAATCATTTTCAATTACTTCAGCAGCACGGTATCGCATTAATAGGTATTATTTTGGGTACCACTTTTATTTTAATAACCGTAATTGGTTTACTGAGTGAACGCTTTTTAGTTAAACCGTATTATCAAAAAAAACCTCTAACATCAGGGGGCAAAAATGATTGATAGCTTTCTTATCAACTCCCCAATATTAGCGGGTATACTAGTTACATTTATTACTATATCTGTTTATCAATTTGCTGCTGGTTTACAACAAAAGTGGTTATCAATATGGTTAAATCCCATGTTAATCACTATTTTAATATTGGTACCTGTATTACTCTGGCTTGATATTAATTATCAAGAGTATAGCCAAGCGACTTACTTTTTAAATATGATGCTAGAACCTGCTATTGTGGCGTTAGGTTATCCGCTTTATCAACAATTTAAACAAATACGTTTTCATTGGCGTGAGATAACCTCAATTTTAGCACTAGGTGTTATTGTAGTGATCAGCATTAGTTTCTTTTTTGCTATGTTATTGATTAAAGCACCTGAAATAGCCATAGCGTTATCATTAAAATCAGTAACAACACCAATAGGCATCACCTTAACAGATCAACTTTCTGGTGATAGTTCAATCACTGCATTTGCCATTATGCTTGCCGGTTTATTTGGCGGATTACTTGGTCCTACTTGGCTGAATTTTATTGGTGTAAGATCAGCAAAATCACAAGGTTTGGCTATTGGCAGCGCTAGTCATGTAATAGGCACGGCTGTATTAGTACGAATTAGCGCAGAACATGGCGCATACAGTTCGGTTGCGTTAATTATATCGGCTTTACTTACCGCTTTAATAAGCCCTTGGTTAGTACCGTTGTTACAACAAATATTAATTTAAATGTACATAAACTAACCACAGCATTACTTGATATTCTCGATATTAAGTATTCAAAACAGTATAATTACCCGTGTTTTGAAGTATGATAATGAATTACAATGTCCAAAGAATAGTTGGCATAATTTTGTTAAGCTAGCTAGAGTAACGTCTTTAAGAAACTCTATACAATAAAGACATCAACAAAAATATAAAGGTACACCTGTGAGCGAAAAGTTAGACTTAAACGAAATCCGCAAAGAAATAACGCTTTTAGATCAAGATTTATTAGCCTTGTTTGCCAAACGCCGTGCGTTAACACTTAATGTAGCAAAGAGTAAAGTTCAGCAAATTCGCCCTATTCGTGATCAGCAACGTGAACAAGAGCTATTGATCCGTTTAATTAAACACGGTAAAACACTCGGTTTAGACGCTCATTATGTTACCAGTGTATTTCAAACAATTATCGAAGACTCGGTATTAAATCAACAAGCTTATTTACAAAGTTTAGCTAACCCAAATCTACAAGTGCCAACGGTAAGTGTTGCTTTTTTAGGTGATAAAGGCTCATACAGTTATCTAGCAAGTCATCGTTATTTTTCGCGTCGCGCAGAAAAAATCATTGAATCAGGTTGTCAAAATTTCTCCGATATTTTTCAGCAAGTTGAATCAGGCCAAGTTGATTACGGTATGCTGCCAGTAGAAAACACAAGCTCAGGTAGTATTAACGAGGTTTACGACTTACTACAACATACCAATTTATCCATTGTTGGTGAAATAACTCAACCGATAAAGCACTGTTTATTAACCGCGGTTAATTCAAGCTTAGATAAAATTAAAACTATTTTTGCGCATGGTCAGCCTATTGCCCAATGTAGTAACTTTTTAGACAAGCAAAGCGGTATCCGTATTGAATATTGTGATAGTACCGCTGATGCTATGGCAAGAGTTACTGAGTTGCAAGATGAAACAGTTGCGGTAATAGGTAGTGAAGAAGGCGGACATTTATATAAACTACATGCGTTAGAACAGTCTATAGCCAATCAAACCGAAAACCACTCTCGCTTTATTCTGGTAGCAAGAAAACCCGTTGAAGTAGCTGAGCAAATTCCAGCTAAAACCGCGATTATTTTATCAACCGGTCAAAAAGCGGGCGCTTTAGTTGAATGCTTATTAGTACTAAAAGACAAAGGTATTAATATGTGCAAACTTGAGTCTCGTCCAATTCAAGGACGTCCTTGGGAAGAGATGTTTTATATCGACGTAGAAGCTAATTTAAAAGGTTTTGCGTTACAAGAAGCTATTAGTGACATTACTCCTCATACTAACTTCATTAAAGTATTAGGTTGCTATCCTATTGAGCATATAAACCCAACTAGTGTGCCAAGTACTGAGTTATAAGTTAATAATATGATATTAGTAATATATAGTGTAATACTGACTCTATATATTACTTTATTACTCTAGCGAGAACTTATATAAAATGTTATAAAGTCTAGATAAGTGATATAACTGGCTAAATAACATGCATAAAAAACCTGTACACACCTCATCATCAAACAATAAATTTAAAACTATCCCTTCATCTGTAAGCTTCATAAGTCACAGACATCATTTCCTTAAACAAGCAGACATTATAAAAAATAAAGTTATTGGTTTTTCATTAATTGAATTAATGATAACCATAACTATAGCTGGCATTGCTCTAGCTATTGCATTACCAAGTTTAGGGGGGTTTTTAGCGCAAATGAGAGTTGATAATGAAGTTGTTAGTTTACAACGCTTATTGCTAACAGCACGTAATACTGCCATTAATACAGGCGCGAATGTTGAGGTATGTCCATTAAAAAATGATGACACCTGTAATGACGTGAATGATTGGACAGGTAGAATTGGTGTTGTATCGTCTATAAATGGAGATGACTTAATAAAAGAAAAGGAAGCTATAAAAACCGGTGATAAGCTTCAATTTACGTCTACGAGTAATAGTATAACTTATTCTCCCAGTGGCCAGTTAATTAATACTGTTATAGGTACCTTTAATTATTGTCCTAAAAGTTATGATGATTACTCTAGAGGAATAGACTTATCACTTGCAGGAAGAACTTACCTTAGCACAGACGTAAATGGCGATGGTAAAGATCAAGATCGTGCAGGAAAAAACATTGTATGTAATTAATATAATTATTATTGAAATGGCTAAGAGTATGTACCGAATATTAATATCAAAGTAATATATTAATATTCGGCTTTTGAATATGTAACTATCTTGGTAATTTTTTATCCAGTTGTTTCGCACTAAAGGCTGTAAATTTTTCACTCTCTAAAGCACATTCATTCACCTTAGAAATTTTTACTTCTTTATTCGAACTATGTGGAGTTACATATTTTCCAACAGCAGACTCTTTCAATATTGAATACTCTTCAGGTGAAAGCCTCCACAACGATATAGTTTCATTACCATCAATCAAAGTTACATGACACTTTACACTTAATCTTTCGCTTGAATTGCTCTTTTTATCTTCATTATTTGGTGAAAAAGCAATAACGTTGAAGGAGCTAAAAGTTATTAAGACGACACATGATGTTAATATCATTAAATTTTTCATATCATAAATCCCAACAAGTTAATGGTGACTTACTTCCAGTATCAGTTAATGCAATAGCTATACAGCCTGCATCATTTTTTTTCTGAATACCTTGAGCATTAGCCGTCAATGTAAACGTACTTCCTACAACTACTGATGAAATTTTATAATGTTTACTCGGTGTTTCATAAACAGCCGACTTGCCAACATTTAAATTACTTAAATCTGCCGTATACGCTCTACTATCAACAAAAAACTGTTCCTGTAAATTAGCTATCCGTACAAGCTCTCTTAATGCTTCTGTTCTATTAGAGCTTGTAACATAGTCAGTATATGAAGGATAAGCAATCGAAGCCAAAATCCCGACAATTGCAACTGTAATCATTAACTCTATCAACGTAAAGCCTTTCATTGCTTTCCATTGAAAAGGAGGTTTAATTAAATTAATAGTATCCATCAATTACTCCTCAGTTACATACAGGTAAGTCCTGATCATCTGTGGATTAAAGTTCGCATCTATCATTTTTCGTCCTACTATTAAATTTCCATCTACTTCAAGTTCATCTGTATCCGGATCTTTTGTTTGTGTTACGACTAAGGTCGGAGAGCCTAAAAATTGTTCGCTAATAAAAGCGATTCGGTCATCTCTATTTTTAGAATCTTCGGAGGCCCAGTTATATTTGCTAGTTCCTAATGATAAATCGACTGCATACAACCAACCTTGTCCATTAGGTAAGTCACAACTGACAGATTGAACCCCTAATTCTGGTGGCGTGTAAGTAGTAAAGTAAACTATATTATTAATTACAATAGCCGAAGCAGTAGTTTTTTCTCCTGATTGCTCTAAGTCAATAAACCAGCCCGACTGTAAACTTACAGAGAGAGATAAGGCTTCTTTTTCTTGTGAAGTTAATGTTTCTTCAAATGGGTTATCAGTATAGTCGGCCAAATCATTTATAGTGATCGGAACTAATGGCATTGCTGGGGTACTAGTACTTGTAAACTGCTTTGTTCTAATATTTATATCCTTAATCATAAAGAATGTATCTTGAGTATCCTTACCTAAAGGGTCAGTCTTATCACCACTACCAATTAAAATAGCATCATAAGGAATTTCTTGTTGTACGATAATAGATTTATTATCTTCGCCTAATTGTTTCGTGTCTATTGTTTCTGTAATATAGGTACGAACGATGGAAGGCTCACTAAAAAATCGCCTGTCTTCTGAATCTGTAATTTCGCTCCCTAAACTAGCTAATCTAAAGACCGAAAATTCACTTATATCAGCACTAGGCATATCAACTCGCCAAAGGTTGCCCCCAGTATCACCAGCATAAAGGCGATCAACTAATCCATCAGAGTCACTGTCTAGTGTAGCAATACTTGCAGGAATACTATCAGTACCATCAAACTTAGTATTTCCATCAGGTGCTAAACTCCATTTTAAAACGCCGGTTTCGGCATCAACCATGTAAATAGCATTACCTACATCATCTATATCTCCAATAGTGTTTGCATCTTTGGATTCATCATAGCCCCCCCCAAAAATTAATACGGGCTTAGGCTCACCACTAACTATATTTAATTTAGAGTATGCTACTTTAGGTTGCGACCATGTTTGACCTAAATTAGTAAAGTCACCAGCTTCACTTTTACTACCACCAATGATTGTCCACATTACAGAAGGATTGTTAGGGTCAGAAACATCCATTGCATAATAATTACTACCCCCACGTCGATAACCAAAAAACAACCAAACTTTATCACCGTCACCGCGATCAACTTCACCATTACCATTATGATCGGTTATATGAGAAGTAATAGCTCCATCTACACCATATATTTTATCTGCCGATGTAAAGTTAGTTCGTAATCCTTTAATATTAGAGAGAAATTCTTTAGGCATAAAAGCCCAGGTTTCCTCAATAGAATTATTAAGATCGTCATCCTTAAACATATGAACGACGCCATGATTTGTACCAACCACAATATAAACATTATCATCACCATAATTAATAACTATAGGTTTAGAATGTAAGGGGTCACCAAAAATATCACTTCTATTTTCACCAGTAGTAATATTATCGCCATCTTCATCATCAACATCTTTACCATTAACCCAATCTAAAACTTCTTTAATGGTAGATTCATCATTATTTACATCTAACGCTAATGCTAACGATGAAGGAGTTTTAAAAACATAACTACTTGTTGCATCACTGTATTTTAAATCAACTAAACCATTATTAGCGCCTAAGTCACTTTTAATGACTCGATTTTTCATTTCTCTCAACGTTTCAGCAACGCCACCTTGCTCTACATCATCACCATCAACAGTGCTAGACCAATAACTTTGTACTTCACTTGAAAAGTGTCCTGATTCTGAGTTAATTGCAGCAATCTCATTAGCTCCAGTTTGTACGCCATCTATGATTTTATATTTTTTTAAATTCCCTTGCCACCTAGGCCCTCTGTCTGGCTTGAACATAGCATAATACACAGAATCTAAAGTTTGCGTTCTATCAAAGTTATTAGAAGCTACAGATGCAGAAGTCAATGTTTCATTACTTGGCTGTAGGTTAGCTAATACGTTAGTTAAAGCTGCAGTTAATGTGGCGCTATCTTCTGCAAAATAATACTGCCCACCTCCCCTTTTAGCTGTTTCTTTTAGTAATGACTCTGCATCTTCAGCCCCTTTACTAAAACCAATAGTATAAGTTGAAGCTGTTTGTCTTCCATCAAGACTTAGGTTTATATCATTAGTATTCATCCAACCCGCCATTGCAGGTAAATAACTTCTATTATTCTTTTTCCATTCAAATTTATCACTATATGTTATCGGAGTCAGACTACCTGCTGTTCTTGTTTTAACTTTCTCATCTGCATCACCATCACTAACTGGAACTCCATCGGTGAGGTAGATCACATAAACCTTATCTGAACATGAAGTAAATGGACTTATATACACCCCTCCATCTTCTACACTAGTATCTCTAAGGGGTTTTTCATTATAGTAGCTTCCAGAGTAATCATTATCACCGTAATCAACAGAAATACCACCAAAATAACGACTAGCTTCATAAAGTGTTTCACATAAAGGCGTATTAGTATCGCTACCTATCTCATCCTCTATTTTTGTTAATAAATCATTGATTGAGTTAGTTGTTGAAGCTTCTATGCCACGAGCAATACGTCCTCCACTGTTTTTTGAGTCAACATTACGGTTAAAAACCTGTAATCCAAAATCAATATTAGGCGTTGTTCTAATTAGTGTTGTGACACTTTCTTTAGCTACTGCAAGACGTTCTCTTTTCTTCGTTTCAATATTCTCATTCTGTTGCCAGCGTAAGTAATTAGCGCTATATAGCGTTACATAAGGACCACTCCATGAAACATTTGAGTCTTCAGGTACTGATGTATGTAATTGAGGTAAAGTTTTTGTTCCTTCTCCGTCAATAGGTAATCCGCTTTGAGGGGTTGGTAAGTTGGTAACAGTATTACCAAGAGTACTGACTTTCATTTTTGCATTATTAAGATTATTTGTTGTTACATCATCTTCACAATCTATAACTTGTATACTTTCACCGGATTCTTCTGGAATCTCAGTCCATCGCCCTGAATTACCCTGAAATGTGTACTCACGAATTCGGCCGGTATAAAGACCATAGTTTTTTAAAGAATCTACTGCTGTTTGACAGCCATTAATAGCACTTAAAAAACGACGCGTTTCTGTTGGACTATCTGGAATAGGTACATCAACAGCTGAATCACCTTTACCATAATAAATATAATCATCACTAAGCTTACTGTAACCTGTTAGAGCACTGTAATTATGTTTTGGATCATATGATGGTTTAAAGTTTTCTTTTGTAGACATGCTGCCTGAATTATCAAAAATCAAAAGAACTTTAGGGCGTGTTTGAGTCTGCTTAATACTCTCACTAATATAAAGGTCAATATCTTCAGCTAAGATAGACGCTGAAAAGAGAAGTATAAAGCTAACTATAATACTATAAAAAATCCCCCCCATATTATTAGTTGTATATTTGATTTCCGTTAACAAGTTCATGTGATTCTCCAAAATATTTTCAGGTAGGTGATCTTAAAATAGAATTTAAGCTCCAACGCCTGCTTTATTTTAATAATTGTTGTGCAATACCTGATTCAGTTGAAATATTACTTAAGCCTGTTCGGCCATAATCTCTATCAACTGTCACTCTTAAAAGGCTACACCCGAACTGTCCTACCGATGAGGCAGGTTTCATTCGAGGACAATCTTTATCTAAATTATATCCGTTCCTTACAACATCAACCCTAGCATTAGCTTGAGTGGAGGTTCCTGGTAATAAGACACCTTGGTTAACGATAGGGAAGTTATCCTCGCCGGTTACTGGCCGTGAAAATCGATTCTCAGCAGCTGTAACCTGATTAAAAATCACTTCATCTACCGCACTTATAACTTCTTGTAGTGCAATTGTTTTTTCTTCACTTGCCCCTGACATTTTCATATCAACTGTACTGTTTTGCATTAATGCTGCAGCAACAGCTGTTAACGCAACAAGAAAAACAAGTGATACAATTAAGACAACACCTTTTTGATTTCTTCTTGGAGAAGGAAAATTAAATATTTTTTTCATATATGTTCCTTTAAAATGCCTCTACAGTACTATTGTATAAAGTTACCGTGGTGCTAAAAAGTAAACGCCGATAGTTATCGTTAACCGTGTAAGAATAGTCTTTACCCAAGCGGTATGTATTAGTATTTGTATACTTATTATCTGCTACAGTACTTCGAGCTAAGACAAAAATTTTTACGGCGAGAATTCTTGTTCCCCATGCATTTTCCCATAATGATTGAGTCATATTTTCGGCAGAAACATACGCATTAACAATACCGTATCCAGGTGAGTTTGAATCAGTATCCGTATCTATTCCGTACATAAAACGAATTCTTTCAATTCCATCAATGATTGGGGAAAAATCCATACTAGAGTTAGCTAGCCTCCCTTGCATCAAAACAGGAATAGTATCTTTCCCAACAGTTCTTTCTCGTACATAGTAAACATGATGTTGATATTGCCATATTCGTGCGTTATTAATAATAGGGGTTGCATCGTCTGTTGTATAAATACCAGCATCATCAGTATTAGCAATAAAGTAAAAATCATCCGGTTGAGCAGCCACGACGGGGTTACCTATAACACGTTTCAATTGAAGAATGTCTGAATCAATCATCGTTTTTGTTCCTGCAGGGGAACTAAAACATCCTAAAGGATCTAATTTACCTGCGACAACAGTCTCTCCCCATAAAGTTCTAAATGGACCTATAGCTTTCGGGAATGTGCTATTATTAACTCCCCCTCCTACGCAATCATTTATAGGCGCTGCTGGTGTTATAATTAAGTGACTAGAACTCAACGTCCCAGAAAGGTCTCCCCAAAAGTTTTGTCTAAGTAAGTCCTCTGTTAGAATGTTGATAGCAAATCGTCCGTTTTCCTGTAGTTCTCCATAATTAGAAGTTTCAGCTGTGGTTGTTCGCATCCCAACAAAAATAGTCATTACACCAGCAAAAAGAATTAAGCCAACCGATAATGAAATCATTAACTCAACAATGGTAAAACCTTTTACTTTATAGTTTACAAACTTAATCTTTTGATTATTCATATTTAACTCATTACTATAAAACTTTAAATAATAAATGCTTGAACAACGACTTGACGTCTTTTGTTACCTTTAGTGCCACAATTATCACTTTTCTTATTATCATTAATTTCGTTTCTACCTTGCCAGCTAACAACCACAGTTAGAGCGTTACCATTTTGAAAAATACAACCTTGACCACCAACGAGACCACCTTTATTTTGTGACCCAAAAATAACATCTCCACCAACTAAAGAAAGCTCCCATTCATATATATCATTTGCTGCTAGCTCGACAGAATCACATGGGTTATCTTCTTTATGACACCGGTTATCAGGCTCATCGTCCAATATATCCCCATAATCACTTGCTGCGTATGCAGCTAAATCACCAGGATTATTAGCTCTAATACGAGCAATAATATCCTGTGCTAACCCTGAAGCTAAAGACCTTTGCATAGCATCAAAACTTGCTTGTTTTGCGGTAGCTTGCATAGCAACTGCACCTAAAATACCTGATACTATAATAACTACTGCTACTAACACTTCAAGAAATGTCATCCCCCGCTGATTACTCTTACTGCGAAATGGGATCGAATTATTATTCATGAAAACTCCACTTATTTATGATTGATGAGTAGGGCAAAAGAATTATGGGATAATAAAATTTCGCTACTTATATAATAAATAGAAATCATATGAACTAGCAAAAAAAAACGTACTATCAAAAATAATGTTACTAATTGAGAGTTACTCGATAAATATTGACGTGACGATTGAAGAGGAGAATATTTTTTCGTCAAAAAACTAAGATAGGTTAACCTTACCTTAAGCAGGTAATATTCATTTTTATTGTGTGTAAATTGCATCATTACTACCCCCACCATAAAGTCATATGGCTATTAATTAGTTATGCTGAAAAATACGCACAAGCCAACACAACTCATCAGAGTAGTTTAATATACTTCATTATTATTTTAATGTGTACAGCTACTACTCACGACCCTAGTGATATTATTTTATAATACCCTTAGTAATACAAATAAACCGACAACTGTACATTAACACTTTGATACATATAGTTGCAACAAATTGTTAACACTTAAAGTTGATTTACTTAACAGTAAACATTAGCGCAATTCTACAGGTACTGCAAATACGATATTTTCTTCTTTTCCTGGGTGTTCGGTAACCTCATGACCCCCATAGTTTTTTAGTGCTTCCACAACTTGTTTTATCAATACTGCCGGTGCAGATGCTCCTGCAGTAACTCCTACTTTATCAACACCTGTTAACCAAGTAGGTTCAATGTTGTCAGCAGTATCGATTAAGTATGAAGTAACGCCTATTTTACTGGCGAGTTCTTTTAAACGGTTGGAATTAGAGCTGTTTTTTGCACCTACTACTAACATAAGATCTACTTTATCAGCTATTTCACGTACCGCATCTTGTCTATTTTGTGTTGCATAGCAAATATCATCTTTACGGGGGCCTTCAATTAAAGGGAATTTAATACGAAGACTATCGATAACATCCATAGTGTCATCGACAGATAAGGTTGTTTGACTACAAAAATACAGCTTTTCGGGATTTTTAACGACTAATTTTTCTACATCTTCTGGTGATTCAACTAAGTAAATACCTGCTGACTCACTACTATACTGGCCCATAGTGCCTTCAACTTCTGGATGCCCAGCATGACCAATAAGAATACATTCAATATTTTTTCGGCTAATACGAGAGACTTCCATGTGCACTTTAGTGACTAATGGGCACGTAGCATCAAAAACTTTTAGCGCTCGGTCTTTCGCTTTTTCTCTAACGGCTTTAGATACCCCATGCGCACTAAAAATAACGGTATTATCGTCTGGCACTTCGTCGAGCTCGTCAACAAAAATGGCTCCACGCTCTTTTAAGCCATCAACCACAAACTTATTATGTACAACTTCATGACGAACATAGATAGGCGCGCCAAATAAATCTAAAGCACGTTCAACAATACTGATAGCTCGATCAACACCCGCACAAAAACCACGAGGGTTTGCTAAAATAATTTCCATACCTTTCCTTCAAATAAGCAATAAAATAAGCTGAATTGCATTATATCAATGAAATGAATTAATTATATATATTTTAATAAATGTTGTTTTGAAGAGGAATACTTAGTGACGGTATCACTTTCATTTAATCTAAAAACTGTAAATGTAAGCTTTTATTAACGCAAGATTAAAGAAGGTAGTTATAACTAAAAAAGGCGAGCTCTAGTATAAGCTCGCCTTTTTTAAGTTTATTATTTTTTAAGTTACAGTAAACCCAGCTTTTTAAACTCTTTTTGTACTACTGAACTTGGTAATGGAATATAACCGTCTTTTTCTACAATGCCCTGTCCTGACTTAGACAGCATTAATTTTATAAATTCAGCTTCCATTGGTGAAAGTGGTTTATTTGGGTGCTTGTTAACATATACATATAGGTAACGTGATAATGGGTAATCACCTGAAACAGCATTTTCCGTTGATGCTTCAATATATTTATCACCTTTTTTGGCTAGTGGTAAAGCACGTACTCCAGAAGTACGGTAACCTATACCTGAGTAACCTATACTGTTAAGTGATGCTGAAACAGATTGAACAACTGATGCTGATCCTGGTTGCTCGTTTACACTATTTTTAAAATCACCTTTACATAAAGCTTTTTTCTTATAGTATCCATAAGTACCTGATACTGAGTTGCGACCATATAACTGTATATCTTTGCCTGTCCACTCGCCTGTTAAGTTCAAATCACCCCAACGGTCAATATCTTTAGCTCCGCCACATTTGCGGTTTATTGAAAAAATTGCATCAACTTGTTCAATGTTTAATCCCTCTAGAGGATTGTCTTTATGAACAAATACAGCCAAGGCATCAATAGCAACTCTTACTGCTGTTGGTTTGTAGCCGTATCTTTTTTGAAATGCTTCAATTTCTCTCGATTTCATTTTTCGGCTCATAGGGCCTAGGTTAGAAGTAGCCTCAGTCAACGCTGGTGGCGCTGTAGATGAGCCAGCTGCTTGAATTTGTACATTAACATTAGGGTAAACACGTTTAAAATCTTCAGCCCAAAAGGTCATCATATTTGCTAAGGTATCAGAGCCTACCGAAGATACATTGCCAGAAATACCACTTACTTTTTTATATTCTGGTAAGTTTTCATCTAAGGCAAAAGCTGACGAGCTGATCATACTTGATAAACTAATCACGCTTGATAAACCGATTGAAGTTATAACTTTCTTAATACTCATGATGTTTCCTATAAGAGCTTGAATTATTTAATTGTGTACACTATACGAACTTAATATGACAATTATACGTCTTATTTATTACAGAATTATGACTAGAAGAAGCTATTGCCTACTGATTTATAACAATAAAAAACCAAGATAAGTCATTAATAATAAAGATAAAATATCGTATAAACACGCTATTTAATATATTAGAATAATTAACCCTGAGGCTTTGTGAGAGTACTAGGGTCAAAGTGAATGGAGAACTCACTTCCTTGTCCCCAGTGGCTGTTAATGATTAGTTCAGCTTGATGATGGTGTAATACATGCTTAACGATGGCAAGTCCTAAGCCGGATCCACCAGTGTCTCTTGAGCGCGAACGATCAATTCGATAAAAGCGCTCGGTTAAACGGTTTACATGTTCAGGTTTAATACCATCGCCATTATCTTTTACTGAAAAAACAGCTTTGTTGCCCATCATGCTCCAACTAACATCAATACAACCATTTGCAGGAGTATAAGCAATAGCGTTAGATAATAAATTAGCACAAGCGCTTTTTAATTCAGTTTCAAAACCCAAAACACAAAAATTTGTGGAAATAGTTAACTTTATTTGATGATTTTTCTCTTGGTTTAACCAGGTAACTTCATCAACTAAGGTCTGGATTAAATGCGGCATATTAACGCTTTGCTTATCCTCTGCACTATTATTTTCTACTTTCGCTAAGTTTAGTAATTGCTCGACCAAGCGATCCATACGAGAGACTTGCCCTTCTATCGTTTGAAATGCTTTTTGCCAAAGGGGATCAAATGCATCTTCTGACGCCTGAATCATTTCAACATAGCCGCGCACAACGGTTAATGGTGTTTTTAGTTCATGTGAAACATTTGCAACAAAGTCTCGTCGCATATTTTCTAAACGTTGAATATTAGAAATATCTCGAGCTAATAATAAAACATGATCACTACCATAAGCCATGATTCTAATTTCAAGGTGCATATCTGAATGCATAGGTGATATGAGTAAACATGGCGAATCAAAGTTTTCAATTGCTAAATAATCAGCAAACTCTGGCGCACGTAATAAGTTATCGATGCGTTGCCCATAATCATCAGGCCATCTAACACCTAATAAACGTTGCGCTTTTTTATTACTCCATTCAATAGTTAACTCGCGAGATAACATTAAAGCGGCGTCGGGTAGTGCTTCAGCACCATCGCGAAAACGGCGAATTTTTTCATTCAGTAATTTTTGCTTATTTCGTTGCTGTTTTATTTGATGATATAAGCCATCATATAAATAGCCCCATACACCTTCAGATTGAGGTGGAGAAAGGGACTTAGACTGCAACAGCCAAGTAATTAATTTATAAAGGTGATGGTAATTCCAAAGAAGTAATACAAGACTGGTGACTAACATGGTTAATAAAATATAACCAAATAGCCAACCAACTGTAGCGCTTGTTAGTAAAATAGCCAACAAGCGATAAATAATATGTTTTAGAGATAAACGAAAGTGCATGCTTATTTGATTACTTTCCAACAGCTAAGAGCAAATTATTGCGAACTAACTTTTTTTAATTTACTTGAAAAACGGTAACCTGCACCACGAACAGTTTGTACAAAGTCTTCGTGCCCTTCACCTGAAATAGCTTTTCGTAAACGTCTTATATGAACATCAACAGTTCTATCTTCAACGTAAATATTAGTACCCCAAACATTATCAAGTAACTGTTCACGCGAATAAACTCTTTCTGGATGAGTCATAAAAAAATGTAGTAAGCGGAACTCTGTTGGACCTAAATCTAAGCTATTACCGTTAATTGCTACGCGATGAGCAACAGGATCAAGCTTAAGCCCATGAAAATCAACTTCTTCTTCAAGAGACGTTGGCGAAACACGACGAATAACCGCTTTAATGCGAGCAATTAACTCTTTTGGAGAGAAAGGCTTAGTTACATAGTCGTCTACGCCCGCTTCGAAACCTTTAACTTTATCATCTTCATCGCTTCGAGCAGTAAGCATAATAATAGGGATATTTCGGGTGTATTCATTCTGCTTAAGTTTCTTAGCTAATGAAACCCCTGTGCCACCAGGTAACATCCAATCAAGTAAAATTAAATCAGGGTACGGCTCATTAACTTTAGTTAACGCATCTTCAATGTCACAAGCTTCAATCGCATTAAAACCATTTTGATCTAATACAAAGGTGATCATTTCTCTGATCGGTGTTTCATCCTCAACCACTAAAATTTTACGGCTCATTTTTACATCCTAATAATATGACTAACTGGTGAGTTCTATTTTCATACCATTTATCAACAGTTCTCACGTGATAGCTTATTGTGCAGAAGTTAAGTGACAGTTTTATGACAAGAATAAAATTATCCTGTAACGGTAGCACTTTAGCAAGTTATCAAATAAAAAAAGCCGTTAATCTTTATATGATTCACGGCTTATTGTGGTTTTAGCTATTTATTGTAATCAAGTTGAGCTAAAATTTTTGTTCCATCCCTATAGCAAAATATTGCCCTTCACTTGCTAATTGGTATGTGCTTCCATCGGTTGTCGTTAATTCATTTCCTTCACGGTCCGTATACCACGCAAAAACTTTCGTATTTTTACCTAACATATAATCTGCACCTACACTAAGTGAGCCGGCTCCAGCAAAATCTTGATATTGTAATTTTGCGATAATATCACCAAAGTCATACGCAATATTACCAACGTAACCCGTTTCTGATTTACCACTTTCAACTACTTCAGTATCAACAAACATAGCGCCTACTTGTAAAGCATCAAACTTATACATACCGGTAATACGGGTATTTGCTAATGGTTTTGTACCACTTATAGCCTCACCTAAATTATCAACGCCTTGATATTTAGCCGGCATATTTTCATCATGAGCAATTGAAAAATAAAAATCAGTCTTCTTTAAATTTAAATCACCAAACAGAATGCCAATGGAATAAGGATCACTTTCATCAGCATCATCTGAAATTATATAACTCGTTAATAATTGAATGTTTTTATACACCGGTGACTTGTATGTAATGGCATCTGTTTCACGATTTTCACCAATAAAAAGGTGCTTTAAATCCCCTTCATAATCATTAAATAAATCAAACTTACCTTGCGACACTTTTAACGTGGTATCTGAACGACCCACGGTAATTTCACCAAAATCACCTTGAAAGCCAACCCACTGATTACGCGCAGTTAATGAGTCTTTGCTGTCATCATTAACATTAACTTGCCATTCAAGTTTATAAATAGCTGTTAGACCATTTTCTAAATAATACTTACCTTTAACTCCAACACGAGAAGAATTACTATTTAATGAATTAAAAGATTCGCCTTCTTCATCATTTATTTGTAATGATATATTTAATTTACCATAGAAATCATTAACTGATTTTGGTTCTTGAATGTTTGCAGTAACTTGCTCGGCAGCAAAAGAAGACATTGTTAACAAAGAAGATATCATTATTGCAACACTGCTTTTATTCATTTTCATAGAGATCCCTAAAGGTAAGGTTTAATAGTGATAGAAACTTATGGAGGTAGATTCTACAACTCATTTAAGACTAATTCATTACATTTGAAACATTAATGTAATAAAAAATACTTTTTTTTGTCACATTAATATAGGCGATCGTTACTAAAACACTATTATAGGTTATAAATTAAAATATAGACTAATTGACCTGAACTCGGTTTAAAACCCTTTAACTTATTGAAATTATTTATAATATTATTTTCATCTAACACACCAACTTGATAGTTTCTTAACTTTCAAGGAAGTTTAACGATGAAAGTAGAGAAAATAACCGCTAGAGAAAGGTTTATTGAACCGAAATCAGGTTAACTATGCTGCTATTATTTTCTTTGCTTACAAGGCACTTTAAGTTCCACTGAAAATTCTGCACTTTAAATAATAACGAGTATAGGTGTATTATATTTTTTAGACTAAATATTTTATTATCGCGCATTTTATGAATGATTAGCTAGAATTAACAATAGTTTCCTATAAATCACCTAAAAGATAATTGAAATGAAAATAACCAGCATATCGCGTAAATTGCTATCAAAAGTTCTTTCTGTTTATTTTATTTTAACGATCAGTGTTACTGGCGTTCAGATCATTGCTGAATATTTTAATACCAAAAGCCATATTAATAGCGAACTACTTACTTTACAAAAAACTATCAGTGGTAGCTTAACTCGTGCTGTTTGGGAGTTAAACACACAACAAGCTATTGATATTTCCGAAGGGTTAATTGCTATTCCTATGATAAAAGGGATTACAGTAACTGACGAAGCACAAAATGTTATTACTCAACTCGGTGAAGTTCTCAGCCAACCCCTTGAAGAGTTACAAAAAGGTGATGGTGAGCACTACCAAATAAGCTCTATAAGTGAAGGCTTATTTGGTCACTCTTTTCCATTAATATTTGAGTTTTCGGGTCGTACGACAACGGTGGGCACCGTTACTTTATTATCAAGTAATGACGTTATTTTTAGTCGTATAGAAGTAGGTATTTATTTTTTAATTGGTAATGCCGTTGTTAAAACAGCCTTTCTCATTCTCTTATTTTCATTAGCTTTTACTAAGTTATTAACAGAGCCACTACAAGCCCTTACTAACCAGATGAAGCAACTTGACTTACGCGATCCTGATGCGTCGAAATTTCATAGAATGAGCAACGAAACCAATGAATTAAACGTACTAGAAGACGCTTATAACGATCTCATTGACGAGTTAATAGAGTTTAAAGATAAGCTTGCTTTCTCACAACGTGAAACAAGTTTAGCAAATGATAAATTAGATGAACAAAATTTATTACTTGAACAAGAAGTTGCGAGAAAAACCTCAACATTAAGTAGTACTTTATTACGTATGGAAGTTCAGCAAAAAGAAATGCTGCTCCAACAACGTCAACTGGAAGATGAAAATAAACGTCGTAGTCAAACAGAAAACACCTTGATTACCACCAACAAAGATCTTAAAAGCTCTATTTTGGAACTAAGTAAAGCACAAGACAGGTTACTTGAAGCTGAAAAAATGTCTTCTTTAGGTCAGCTCAGTGCCGAAGTTTCTCATGAAATAAATACACCTATCGGTATTAGTATTACTTCGATAAGTTACCTTGCAGATATTCTCAATAAACTCCAACAAGATATTAACGACCAAAAATTATCTAAGCGAACTATTAATACTTTTATCGACAATGCGCAGCGAAGTGTTGCGTTATTAATGAATAATTTAGAAAGAGCAGCAGAGTTAATAACAAGCTTCAAACAAGTTGCGGTTGATCAAACCAATGATAAAGTAAGATTAATAAGCATTGGTAAATATATAGATGAAATTATTCAGTCTATTCATCCTAAGTTAAAGAAAACAAATCACCATATAAAAATAGACTGTGATCCTCATATCGAGATTTACTCGCACCCTGGTGCTATCGCGCAAATAATAATTAATTTAATCATCAACTCTATTACACATGGTTTTGCTGATATAAATCGAGGTATTATCACAATTAAAATGATTGCGGAAGAGCAAAGGTTAGTAATGCTATATCAAGACAATGGGGTAGGAGTATCTCCTGAGCAACTTGAAAAATTATTTATTCCTTTTTACACCACTAAAGCAGATACAGGTAATACTGGCTTAGGTACACATATTATTCAAAACCTTGTTATTGATACACTTAACGGCTCTATTGAAGCTTATTCTAATCCTGGTGAAGGGTTAAGCTATCGTATTACTTTTCCTGATATGCGTTATAGCTAATCACGACAATAAAAACCACTTTTAAAAGCTACTGTGTAAAGCACAAAATTGGGGTATGATAACGGCAAAATATTCACATATCAGCCTAGGATTTACTTATGTGGTTTAAAAACCTATACTTTTTTGCTTTTACTCGCCCGTTTGAATTAAGTGAGGAAGAGTTAGAAAAACACTTATCAGAACACCTTTTTACCCCTTTAGGCTCAACAGAATTATCACATTTTGGTTGGGTAAATGCATTAGGTAAGCATGGCGATACCAGTGTTCATAGCGCTAACGGAAACTTCTTAATTTGTGCTCGTAAAGAAGAGAAAATGCTACCCGCTTCTGTTATTAAAGACATGATCGAAGAAAAAGTAAGCTTACTAGAGCAAGAGCAAGGTCGCAGCGCAACTAAAAAAGAAAAAGAACAATTTAAAGAAGATATTACTTTTGAATTACTGCCTCGTGCTTTTTCACGAATCACCGACACGCACGCATATATTAGTCCTGTTAATAATATTATTGTTATTAACTCAAGCTCTCGTGGCAAAGCAGAAGATTTATTAGCCTTATTACGTAAAGTTATCGGTACACTACCAGTAACTAGTTTTGATCCTGACATTTGTGTTGATGAAACCATGACAGATTGGTTAAATAAACGTAATTTAGGTGACAAATTTACTTTAGGTATGGAAGCTGAATTTAATGCATTAGGTGATGATGGCGCAATTGTTAGAGTGAAAAATCAAGATTTAATTGGTGAAGAGATCCAATCTCATCTTGATGCCGACAAATACGTTGTTAAAGTTGCACTAGAGTGGGATGAGTCTTTATCCTTTATTTTATGTGATGACTTAGCAATTAAACGCGTAAAGTTTTTTGATGTTATCCATGAACAAAATGATGATATTGATAGTGACGACGTTATTGCTAAATTAGATGCGGATTTTGCGCTAATGGCTGGCGAATTAAATCGTTTTATTATTGATTTATTAGCAGAGTTTTCGATGAAAACAACAGACCCATTAGAGAAAGATTAAACATTAGAATTTCATCATTTAAAAAGGGAGATATCATATCTCCCTTTATTCTGAGCACTTATTTACCACTTAAGTTTATTGCATACTTTCAACAGTCAGCAACAATCACGAACTGAACATCAACTAACTAAACATCGCTTTTACGTTAGCACATTGCTCTTTAAACTCATCTGACTCCATAAAGTCAATATCGGGTAAAACCCCTTTCTTAGCATAATTATTTATTAAGGCTTTTTTAGTTGACTCACTTTTAAAAACATTATGATAGACAGCTCCTGCCCGAATAAAGTCTAAATAATGCGCTTCTTTGGGTAATATACTAAGATCACTCCATCCTTCAGCAAGAACAGTAAATTCTTCAGAAAACCCCCAGCTTCGTGTTATTTCGCCTCCTATCCGACCTGATAATTTAATTATTGCTTGTTGTAAAAATGTCGGGTTAGCAAACACGTCAGGATGATTTTCAGCTTCAGTCAATATAGGTAAAACACCAATATTATGAATTAAAGCCGCTAGGGTAATATTATCTAGGGTGAGCGATGTGCGCTTATTCTCTTTTAAATAAAAATCCATTAGCGTTATTGCAACAGAGGCAATATCAATCGTTTTAGACCATGCTTTTTTCATATACATAGTTACAACATCATTATTTGAAACAAATACTTGCTCAATAGCCATTGCAGTAGCAATACTTTTAATTTGCCTTAACCCTATACGAGTAACAGCTTGCGCTACAGTTGCTACTTTTATACTTCGACCTAAAAGAGCGCTATTAGCAACTTTTATTATACCTAAAGATAAAGCAGGATCTTGAGAAATAATATCACTCATACTGTGTAAATTTATATCCGGATCGTCAGTAGCACTTCTTACTTTTAGCGCGACTTCAGGTAATGTCGGGAGTACAAGGGTATCTTGCTTAATTTTTTCAACCAAAATCGTATACAAGGCATTTTCAGTTGCCATAAATCCACCTTTATTTTGTATTACTCGCTATTAAAAGTAGCACAATTTAAAATTAAAGAGTCATATTTATTTCTATTTTTCAATATAATAGCCAAAGTAGTTGTAGATAAAAATTGAACCTATTTACCTGTTATTTATTTAACACAGTAATAACTCGCTACTTATCATGTATGAAAAAAGAGCTACTCAACACAAGATTTATGTATTTAAAAACGAGGTATAGTGATTACAGTGAGGAAAGCCAGTACCTCGTTCAGCAATTTAACATTAACGAGTTGGCAGTTTAATATCGGCTAGAAACTCATCAACCTCATGATTGTTTTTTAATAACATAGCACGAGTTACAATATCTTTAGTTAAGTGTGGAGCAAAACGTTCAATAAAGTCATACATATAAGCACGTAAGAAACTACCTCTTCTAAAACCTATTTTAGTGGTGCTTGCTTTAAATAAATGGCTTGCATCAATCACGACAAGGTCACTATCTATGCGCTCATCTATTGCCATAGAAGCAATAACACCAACACCAACGCCTAATCGTACATAAGTTTTAATAACATCAGCATCGGTTGCTGTAAACGCTATTTTGGGTTTCGCACCTGCCGTATCAAAAGCGGCATCAAGATCTGAACGACCTGTAAAACCAAAAACATAAGTGACTAATGAATATTGAGCAATATCAGATATCGTAATGTTTTGTTTTTTAGCTAAGGGATGATCAGGTCGAACTATAATGCTACGGTTCCAGTGATAACAAGGAAGCATAACCAAGTCGTTATAGAGATGTAATGATTCTGTGGCAATGGCAAAGTCTGCATCGCCTTTTGCTGCAGCATCACTTATTTGTGCAGGAGTGCCTTGTGACATATGCAATGAAACTTTATTGTATTTCTTGATAAACCCTTGAATAACATCAGGTAAAGCATAACGAGCTTGAGTATGCGTGGTCGCAATTCTCAGTCTTCCTTCGTCAGGCTGTGTATGCTCGCGAGCAACAGCTTTAATACCTTCAACCTTTGATAATATTTCTGTTGCTATATTAATTACATTTTGGCCTGCTTCGGTTACATGCGTTAAATGTTTACCACTACGACCAAAAATTTGGATGCCTAACTCATCTTCAAGCATTCGTACTTGTTTAGAAATACCTGGCTGAGAAGTAAACAGACTGTCTGCCGTTGCAGAAACATTTAAATTATTATTCAATACTTCAACGATATAACGCAGTTGCTGCAATTTCATGTAAATACCTAGTTGTATTGAGAAAGCTTCTCAATATAAAAATAGAGTTAATATTTTTACTTCCTTATAGCAAAATAATATACTTAATCATTAGTTTATTCCATTATATTTTTTAAAATAAAGCCCACTACTTTTATAAATATCTTTTATACTTAACGTGTATATCTTCGTTAGTTATACTTTCTCAGGCAAATGTATAACTAATCCTATGCTAAACATGGCATTTTTTGTAGACTGCCTAATAGTTTATTTTTTCATGAGAATTTTAGATGCTTGCTATTATTATTGGGTTAATTGTTGCCTTAATCATTATTGTTGTTGTTGTTACCTCTATTCAACAACATAAAGAAAAGTTAGAAGCTGAAAAGCGAATTAAAGTTGCTAAGCAAAAAGCTATTATTGATGAAAGCGAAGAGCTCATCATGTATTTAACTAACTTACCAACAAATCCTAATATTCTACAAATACTTAACCGACGCAGTTTAAATGCTGCTAAAAATATGCAAGAGCTAATGCCTGAAGTAAAGGGTATAAAAAAGCGTGTTAAAGAGTTAGAAGCAACACTAAAAGCCTCACAAGATCTTGCCAAGAGTCAAGAAGCAACCGAAGAAAACTTTGCTTTACCTGATAACGAACAACACCTTGTTAGTATCTTACAATGTATAAAAAAATTACGTGCTGTTATTAAATCAGAGCAAAGTAAAGGAGCTTTAGACGCTCAAGTATATACAATTGAAGATCAAAAATTAGCAACAATGCAACTTAAAATAAATATTGAAAGCTTAGTTAAACGAGGCACGCAGGCTTATAATAAAAACATGTTAGGCTCGGCAAGACAGTATTTAGAAAAAGCCTTACAAAGCTTATCTAGTAGTACACTCAGAAATGACTATATCACTGAAAAGCAAGTTGAAGTGACTCAACAACTTGAAGAAATAACCGACGCTTTGAAACATACCAATGCAAAAGATGCAGCTAAAAAAGCAAAAAATGAAGAAGATGAATTAGACTTACTATTTCAACCTAAGAAAAAGTGGTAAGCGATTGACTCTGCTGTACTCTGTACCGCTACTTCACCACTAACTTAAGCTAGCGCTTTTATTTATCATTAAGACAACGTTCACTGTGGAACCTATTAACACCATTACCTTACCTAGCTTTCTTCGACGTACGATGAAAGCTTATGCTTTAAAAGCTTATATCCGCTCTCTTAGTTGTGAGTTAAGCAGAATTGGGCGTTCCAGAAACTGGTTATTAAAAGCTAATACTTCCCAACTAGAAGCAATTGTTGACTTTATCGAAGCAGAGCAAGAAACCTCTTGGTTATGGCTTGCAAAGTTACTTAAACAAGAATATCAACATCTAAATCACGAGCAGTTACTATTATCTGCCGCTCGAATAGAAAACCTCACCGTTGCCAGTTTAATGGCTCGTACCGATTGCACACTAGCACAGGCAAGAAAAGCTTTAGATGAGATTGAAGGATTAGATTAGGCTTATTTAACTACATAGATAAAGGTATTCTTTTCTTGGATAAAAGTATGCTTAAATACAGTATTCTCTTAGATAAAAAAATAGATACCAGTAGGTATCTATTTTTTTATCTCAACGCTTAACAGCTACAATAAAAATCAATCAGATTTTTCTGTTTCTTTAGTCGCCTTTGTTTTTTTAGCTGCTGCCTTTTTCGGTGCAGCTTTTTTAACTACTTTCTTTTTAGCTGCTTTTTTCACTGGGATATCTTCAACCCATTTTCCTTCAATATACTTAGCAGTCCAACCTGTAGCTTTTGGCTTACTACCATCGGTCGTCGGTATTTCAGTCATTACATATTGTTCTTTTGTTTTACGACTATAACGTACTATCGATAAATTCCCTTCATTATCTTCTACAGGGGCATCTGCAAGGTAGTAGAACTTTTCTGAAATACGATCCCTAAAACGTTGAAGCTCTGCAACTTTTGGCGCTCGGGTTTCTCTTGAGCGAGGGAAAGTATTAGCCGCTAAAAATATGCCGGCAGCGCCATCCCTTAAAACAAAATAAGCTTCTGACTTTTCACACTCAAGTTCAGGTAACTGTACAGGGTCTTCTTTTGGTGGCGCAGCTTCACCATTGGCTAATAACTTACGAGTGTTCTTACATTCATCATTAGTACAATCAAAATACTTACCAAAGCGACCCGATTTAAGCTCCATATCAGCTCCACAACGATCACATTCTAAAACAGGTCCATCATAACCTTTAATTTTAAATGTTCCTTGTTCTACTTCTATGCCGTCACAAATTGGGTTATTACCACAAACATGTAACTTACGGGTTTCATCAATAAGATAACTGTCCATCGCCGTACCACATTTACTACAGCGACGCATTGCCATTAATGCTTCAGTTTCAGAATCTTCTGCTAAAACACTTACCGCTTCTTCACCAGGGGTAAGATTCATCGTTGTAGTACAACGTTCTTTTGGCGGTAGGGCATAGCCAGAGCAACCTAAGAAAACACCCGTTTGTGCTGTTCTAATACCCATTTTCCGGTTACAGGTTGGACAATCAATATCAGTTAAAACTGGTTCATTGGTTTGCATGCCACCATCTTCTGATGGTTGATCAGCCTTAGCTAACTTAGTAGTAAAGTTTTTATAAAATTCATCTAAAACAGCTTTCCAATCAACATTACCAGCAGCAATTTCATCAAGCTCTTGCTCCATGTTTGAGGTGAACTCGTAGTTCATTAATTTTTCAAAGCTGCCAGATAAACTATTGGTTACAATTTCACCCATTTTTTCAGCATAAAAACGCTTTTTATCTAAACGAACATATCCTCGGTCTTGGATTGTAGAAATAATTGATGCGTAAGTCGATGGGCGACCAATAGAGCGTTTTTCTAACTCTTTAACTAGTGAGGCTTCACCAAAACGAGCAATAGGCTTAGTGAAGTGCTGTGTTGGCTCTAACTTATCTAACGTTAATGCCTCCCCTACTTGTAAATCTGGTAAATGTTTATCATCACCTTTACTTAATTGCGGATGAACTTTGGTCCAACCATCAAATTGCATTACACGGCCTTTTGCTTTTAAGTCATAATGTTCGGCACTAATTGTTAACGTACTTACGGTGTAACGTGCAGCTGTCATTTGACAAGCAACAAATTGACGCCAAATTAATTCATATAATTTTTTAGCATCCGCATCAACACCTTCAAGCAACGCAGCTTCAAGTTTTACATTTGATGGACGAATAGCTTCATGCGCTTCTTGAGCTCCAGCTTTTGAACCGTAAGTTTTAGGGCTCTCTGGTAAATAATTTTTACCAAAGCTATCACTAATGTAATTACGACACATTTCTACAGCGTCTTTACTTAAATTAGTTGAATCGGTACGCATATAGGTAATATGACCCGCTTCATATAAACGTTGGGCTAAGCCCATAGTTCGTTTTACACCGTAACCTAATTTAGTACTCGCTGCTTGTTGTAAGGTAGAAGTAATAAAAGGTGCTGATGGCGTACTTTTTGACGGTCTGTCTTCGCGTTTACTTACTGTATAATCAGCACTTTCAAGTACAGCTAATGCTTTGTCTGTATCAGCTTTGTTAGTCGGCTTAAAAGCTTTACCATTGTCATGTGTTACTTCTAGGGCTAAAACTTCACCGGTACTTGCATGTGTATCAGCGCTAACTTCCCAAAACTCTTCAGGAACAAACGCTTTAATCTCATGTTCACGTTCAACCACCAGTTTTACGGCAACAGACTGAACTCGACCTGCAGATAAGCCACGGGCTACTTTTTTCCATAATAGCGGACTAACCATAAAGCCCACTACACGGTCAAGAAAACGTCTAGCTTGCTGGGCATTAACACCCGGCATGCTTAACTCGCCTGGTGTGGCAAAAGCTTGTTGAATTGAACTTTCTGTTATCTCATTAAAAACTACGCGGCGAAATTTTTCTTCTTCACCACCAATAATTTCTTTTAAATGCCAGGCTATCGCTTCTCCCTCGCGATCCAAATCGGTTGCGAGATAGACAGTGTCGGCTTTATCTGCAAGCTTTTTCAACTCAGCGACTACTTTTTCTTTACCTGGGAGTATTTGATAGTTAGCTTCCCAGTTTTTCTCAGGATCAATACCCATTCGATTAACTAACGCTAACTTATCACGCTTAGCTTTGTATTTAGCTTTTGCTGCGGGGGCCATTTTTCTCACTTCAGCTGGAGATTTAGCAGGTACTTTTTTACCTGTGCTGCCGTGAGGAAGATCACGTACATGACCAACACTAGACTTTACAATAAAGTCTTTACCTAAATATTTATTAATTGTTTTCGCTTTGGCTGGCGACTCGACAATAACCAATGATTTTGCCATAAAAATTTCTAATCCTTCAATAAAGACAAATCGTTTTGCCTTTTTATTCAAACGCTGATCTATTTATTTAAGTGCGAGCATACTTGATAAAAATGAGATCGCGATATCAAAAAATATCTTATTTAATACTTCGTTTTAGGTTTTACTGAAAATAATTTCTGCTTAGCTATTTATAGGTATATCTATAAATAGTCTAACTAACAAGTATTTATTTACTTCTTAGGAGATTCTATTAATACAATTAATGGGTTTGATGAAGGTAAATTTCAATGATTTTATACTGTATAAGTGATAATTTACCGATAATTAGCGGCAATCATAATAGACTTTTGATGAAAACATAAGGGGGGATTGTTAAAAAAGGTAAATAATAGAGCTATAAAATTTTATAATTGTTTTTTATTGCGTTATTAAATGATAAAAAAGCTTCCGAAGAAGCCTTTTTTTTATCATTTAATTTATTTTTTATTATGTTCCGTCCTGTTTTGGATCATCTGAAATATTTAAACTACAATCGTTTAATAAGCCAAAAGGTCCGCGAAGCCCAACGCCTGAACTTGGAGGTGAAATATCTTCATTATTCACATCACTAGCTAACACAGGTAAAGTAAATATTGCTTCTGTTGAACTCTCTGTTCCATTGACTTTTGATGATGCTACCAATTTAATATCAAGCCATTGGCCATAACTTTGAGCATATACAATACGAACAATAGCTCTACCATCAGAGTCAGTTGTTACGCTTCCAGGAACGGATGCTTTATTGCCAGGCGTTAATAGAGCATCCCCATTGAAGTCTTCACCAACATCTAGAATACCATCGAAGTTGATATCTTCACCATCATCTAAAATACGATTAGAGTTGATATCTTCACCAAGCTCTAAAAACCCATCAAAGTTAATATCTTCATTATCACATTCTTTCGTTGGTAACAGGTCAACCATTAAAGACTCTAATTTATCTGCCCCTTGGGCACTCCACACAATAAATTCATCTCCATCATATAATGGTACCCAAAAACCTTTACGGTATTGTTCAGGTAATGCTGAAAGCGTTACTTCAACACCTTCTACTGGGTTAGAATTAGCATCAGAAACAATCACTGTGTACTCTTTAACATAAGAACTAGCATCCAGCTCCTCTAGCTCATTACCAGTCCCTAGCGCAATAAACAACTCTCGCTCAGCCACTGTTAACTCAACACTATTACTTACTGTAGGGGTATCTTCTACAACAGCGGTAATTACAACACCATTTTGAGCTGACGTACTATTAGAAGTATAAATCGTTGAAGCACTACCACTGCTGTCAGTAACCGCTGTAGCTGGAGATATTGAACCACCACTGACATCTTCTAAGACAAATTTTATTTTTTTATTCTTAACCAAATTACCGCTAGGATCTTTAACAACAACAGAAACTGTAGACGTTTGTTCATTAGGACCAATCGAGTTAGGTGAAGCCTGCACTGTTATTGTGTCTGCTGTATCAGCATAAAACTCAAACTCCAGTTCATTCGTCAATTCTATCGTTTCATTGTCAACAGTATCTGTACCAACCATAGTAACGAGCGCTTTACCTGCATCAGTTGATGTTAATGTGACATTAACTTCACCACCACTTGTCATCGCATTATCAGCAGATAAAACACCTCGTGTTGTCGTAAATGTCACTGGAGTACCGTCAACAACGGCTGTACCACTTCGTTGCCAAGTAAGAGTTACTGATGCCGTTTGTGCTAATGATACATCAGGCACAGTAGGCTCATTTGTAGGATTTACGAAGTCCACACCATTATGACTAAAGTCAGTAAATAAAAAAGAGTCAGATTGTACTGATACATTTTTACTCACAGAGGCATTTAATGCTGATACACTGATAGTATTAGCGCCTCCAGTAGTACCTGTTATGTTTATAATAGCTTGCCCATTACTATCAGTAGTAATAGTTTCTGGAAAAGTTAAAGATGCGCCTGTATCTAAAGCGGAGATTGTAACATCTGTTTTTGCAATGCCATTACCATCAGAGTCTAAAACATTCACTACATAATTAGCAGCATTACCTAATGCTAAGGAAGCAGATCCTGTTAGCGTTAAATATGTCCCTACGACTTCAACTTCTAATGAATCACTAATATTACCGCTAGTGGCCGTAACAGTGATAGTTCTATTACTTGGGTCAATTAAGGTAGATAATTCTTTAGCGACCTGACCGTCAGCCCCCGTTATATCAGTATCTGTTTCTTCAACCTTCCCTATTTCACCTGAATCGGATGAGAAGTTAATAGTAATATCTTCAAGTAAATTGTTGTTCGCATCTTTTGCTATAGCAAATAAATCAATAGCTTGTGCACCACTTGACGCAAGTTGCTGAGAACTAGCAAATAACTTGATAGAAGCAGCTTTTAATTCATCCTCAACAACGGTAATACCATCACCTAAGCTTTCGAAACTAATGTTATCTGATGCATCTTCATAACTTGCAATCACATTAACCGAGCCACTTACATCAGTTACTTTAACGACAATACTAGCCATACCGCTAGCGTCGGTTGTAGCTGTTGCCGATGACGGGTCTAAAACGCCCATAGTATCAACAGCTAATGAAAAGGTAACGGTTTTGTTCGATACCGGGGTTTCGCCAGCCAATACTGTAGCGGTAATAGTGATATCATTTACTGCTGATAGTTCCCCATCAGATTTTGTTACTGTTAGCGTCACTCCATCCTCTGTTTCATCACCTGTACCATCGCTACTTTCTCCACCAGAAATATCACCGCCACCACATGCTACGAGTGTCATCATTGACATCAGTAACATGGTAAAACTTAAACGTCGAAGTAACTGCATAAATGCGTCCTCAAATTATTCTTATAAAATTACACCTAATAAACTATATTAACTGATAAAAAACAAAAAAGTACTCATTATTACAAAAAGAATACATTTTTTTTCTCATTAAAGAATTTTGATTGTTGTAGTCCTACCTTAATCCAAATAAATTTGTATTTAATCTACTCAATTATTGCTAACCTTAATTTCTTTTAAGTTCAAATATTAACTTTAGTCTTGTTAGTATTATTATTTCTTTATCAATAAACTCACTAATCATCCAAATTCAAACTGCAGAATAACTTATGGCTATAGAAAAAAATCAAAATTCAGAAATAAACAAGTCCAATCTAACCACGAATAAAGACAGTATAAAAAAACTGAGTTTAACCAGTAAAATTGTTATAGGTATGGTTACCGGTATTTTATTTGGCACATTCTTGCAATGGTTAATGCCAAATGGCTCAGATAAAATTATCCCCCTTTACTTATTTGATTTTTCTATCAGAGGTTTTTTTGTTGATGGCATTTTAGAAATAATAGGTCAGGTTTTTATGGCTAGCCTTCGTATGCTGGTGGTGCCTTTAGTTTTCGTCTCTTTAGTATGTGGCGTATGCTCATTAAAAGACACCAGTAAACTTGGTCGTATAGGCGGCAAAGCAGTTGGCTTATATTTAATAACCACAAGTATTGCCATCAGTATTGCGATGACAATTGCGCTAATCGTTGCACCAGGTGAAGGTGTAAATATGGCTACTGATGCTACATTTACGAGCAAAGAAGCACCATCGTTAGCTCAAGTCATTATTCAGATGTTTCCAACTAACCCTTTTGAAGCCTTTGCGCAAGGTAACATGCTACAAACAATCGTTTTCGCCTTACTTTTTGGTATAGCTATCGCCCTTTCAGGCAAAGCAGGTGAACGAATCACCGCTTTTTTTGAAGACATGAACGTTGTTATTATGCGTTTAGTAAGTATTTTAATGAATATCGCACCGTATGGTGTATTTGCCTTATTGGCAAGTTTGTTTACTACCGTTTCATTAGCAACATTTGGTAACTTAATTGAATACTTTTTGGTTGTTTTCTTTGTACTTATCTTACACGCTTTCGTTACTTATCCTGTACTATTAAAAGCACTAACTGGCTTAAACCCTATTATCTTTTTAAAGAAAATGCGTGATGCGACCATATTCGCTTTTTCAACCGCAAGCTCTAATGCAACCATTCCAGTAACACTAGAAACAGCAACTCAAAAAATGGGCGTTAAAAACTCTATAGCTTCTTTTACGGTGCCGCTTGGGGCGACCATAAACATGGACGGCACAGCAATTATGCAGGGTGTTGCTACCGTATTTATTGCACAAGTATTTAGTCAAGATTTAACCTTAGCAGATTACTTAACCGTAGTTTTGACCGCGACACTTGCTTCAATAGGTACGGCTGGTGTGCCTGGTGTGGGCTTAATCATGCTGGCCATGGTATTACAACAAGTTGGTTTACCTGTTGAGGGTATAGCACTCATCATCGGTGTAGATCGTTTGCTAGATATGACTCGAACCGCCGTTAATGTTACTGGAGATAGTATGGTGAGTCTGATTGTTGCTAAGAGCGAAGAACAATTTGATATGGAGATGTACCTTGATGAGGATGCAGGTCATGATATTGAAAGTATAGATAAATTAAAAAACAACTAACTTTTACAAGCATATGAACGTGAAAAGCCTTGTTGAGTCTAATCAACAAGGCTTTTTTATTGTACTAGCACTACCTAATCAAAGCCCAAACCCAAGTCCAAGTCCAAACCAGGATTATAATTACTCGAAAGGATAAGTAAACGGCACAACTTTATATTCCGTTTTGTAACGCTAGTTAGCCAGGAAAAACATTATTACGTTGTAATAATTTACCGATAAAGCTTTCTGCTGATATCGAAGCGGCTTTAGAGAACTTCTCTGCTAAACCTTTTTTTACTTCATATTTAATCGCTACAACTTTATGGCTTTTACTCTTAGCTTGTAAGTAATCATCACTAGTTTGAATACTATCAACTAAACCTAACTCTAGTGCTGTTGTACCAAACCAATGTTCACCCGTTGCTACTTTCGCAATATCTAAACTTGGACGACGTTCACTTACAAATTTTTTAAATAAAACATGAGTCTCTTCTAATTCTTCAATGAACTTTTCTTTACCTTTTTCAGTATTTTCACCAAACATGGTCACTGTGCGTTTAAATTCACCTGCGGTAAATTGTTCATAATCAATATCATGTTTCTTTAATAACTTATTAAAGTTAGGTACTTGAGCAATAACACCAATAGAGCCTAAAATAGCAAAAGGTGCTGAGATAATGTTATTAGCAACACAAGCCATCATATAACCACCACTAGCAGCAACTTTATCAACTGATACTGTTAATGGAATATTATGTTGGCGAATACGATCAAGTTGCGATGAAGCTAAACCATAACCGTGTACCATGCCACCGCCACTTTCCAAACGAACAAAGACTTCATCTTCAGGTTTAGCCACTGAAAGTATGGCAGACACCTCTTCTCGTAATGAACTCACTTCTTTAGCGTCGATACTACCGTTAAAATCAACAACAAACACATGTGACTTTTTTGGTTCAGTTTCAGCACCAGACTTTGCAGATTTTTTATCTGCTTTAGCTTGTTCCTTCGCTTTCTTTTTATCAGCTTTCTCTTTTTCTTTTAATTCGCTTTCATTTAATAATGCATGAATAAGGTCTTCTTCTGTATCAGTAAATTGCTCTGATAGATCAGTAATATCAAGCTCACCTTTTTTTTGTTGTTTTTTCATTGCAGCGCCTGCAATAGCAACAATAATAGCGATAACCGCTAAAACAAAAGTAACTGTTTTAGCTAAAAATAAGCCGTATTCGTATAAAAATTCCAAGGGAACTCCTGAGGGTTTAATCGTTAAGGTGAATAAAAATAATTGCGCTAATTCTACACTATTTTCCCGCCTTGAAAACAGAGTTTGAAAAAGTGTTTATAAACATAGGAATTGAGTAATAAAAAAGCCCTCAATTGAGGGCTAGGTAAACAGGTTACTGAAATTAAAAAACTAAGGCAATTTACAAAGTTAAAGGCTAATTTACTACATCAGTATCTGTCACGGTTATTAACTGTCCCATTGCGGCAAAAAAGCCAGCAACCTGCCCTTGCATCTCTTGTGTCACCGCTGCATTTTTAGTTGCATCAGGAGCTTCGGCTCGAACAGCAGAAGTTAAGATTGAACCATGATGCCCATAAGTAAACCGTACCGCGCCAGAGCCTTCTGTGCTGTTACTCACACTAGATAAACCTAATAATGATATTGCACCTTCAGTTCCACCAAATGGTGTAGTAGATACTGCATTAGGAATAACCTGATCACTTAAATTATCACTCCCATTACCAACAACTTCAATTAAATGTGTAGGCGTATTCGTTGCCTTCATCATTGCCGCATAATTTGCAGGATCACTAGAATCAATAACTGTTTGTGCTGCAAAGGTAAACTGGGTAAAGGTACCGTTAAGTTCGGCTTGTTGCTCTGGCGTTAACAACAGGTAGAAGTCTTGATAGTAGCCAACTAGTTCATCTGAAGTTGGTGCTGTTTCACTCATATGAACTTGCGCAACATACCCTTGAAAATCTTCTGATGCCGCATACGTTAAGTTAGATTTTATCACATCACCAAAGGTGCCTGACTCCATTAAGAAGTTAGCGATCATAATACCCGGCATAGCTAAACTATTGGTTTTAACAGCGAATAAAGGATCAACTTGTGGATTAAGCGCCGAGTTGGTTAAAGCAATAAAGTTAACGCCTGCAATTGCGCCTAATGAATGCCCTAAAAAGTGTACATTAGTGCTATCAACATTGATTGCATTACCTTCGCTATGCTGTCCGCCTAAGAAATTTAAGCCTAAGCGTAAGCCAACTAGATCTGATGTTGATTGACGTAAGTTGTCACGCGTAGTTAGTAAACTAGCTAAGTTCATATAATGAGTAGCATCAACAGTCGTCGCATTAATATCATCAACACCATCTGGAATACCGTCAGGGCCTGTTAAGTCAAAACCACGACTTCCTCCAGACAATAAACCTGCAAACACATCGGGATCTCCATGTAGCGGATGATTAATTGCTACCGTTGCAAAGCCATATATAGATAAAATACCAGTCATAGCAAGCATATCTTCTTTTTTCGAGGTTATACCATGCTGTAATATGACTACTGGCCAGCCATTATCTGGCTCAGCTAAATCGGCAGGTAAGCCTAACCCCGTTCTAACAGCATTCGCCACATTAATATCTGGCGTGGTCATTTGTACGGTCACTGCCATATCTGCATTAGCTTTAGGTACCGGGCTATACTTGGTTAAATGGCGTTTATCGTCAAAGCCAAGCGATCTCAATCCAGGAGCTGGTAATTCATTTGCCGCTGATACAGCCATACAAGTACCATCATCAACACTTACTGGCGCAGCTGGAATGGTTTCAGCGGGAAGTTCGCCGGCAGCAATTTTTGCAGCTACGCCGGCTAATATAGCCCCAGAATCACATAAAGACTTCCACCAATCATTTACCGGCGCTTGAGGATTTTCTGCGCTAGGCACGCCTAAATAATAAGGTAGGGTGATGCTACCTTGCATAAAGTTAGCTGATGAATATAAAGGCACTAACGAGGCCGGTATTTGGCCAGCTAATATATCAGCAACTGACATGCCAGTATCTTGAACACCAATAATTGGCGTTCCATTCATCGCACTTTCAACCATTGCAGGTACATTATTAGCCATCAATGCTTTAGTAGTAGTGAGTACATCCACCGCTGATTGCGTTGTTAATGCCATAGTATAAATTAACGCATCTTTATCTGCGCCAGCTTTTGTAATAGCATTTTCATAACTATTAATAACACCCTGTAAACTTTTTTGTGATTCCGTAGCTAACGGGTGAGTAGTAATATCTTGGCGGACTAAGTCATAAGTAATAGACGCAGCAACAGCTTTACCATTACTGTCTTTTAAATTATTAGTTAACGCTAGTATATAAGTCGTTTTAGCTTTTAGTGGTTTTAACGGAATAACTGCAACACTGTTACCTGATGCTTGAGTAACAAAATCAACACCAAAGGTTAATTCACTGACAACCGAGCAAGCAGCACCACGAGGAACTTCTTCACAACCTGTATCACCGCCCATTAATGTTTCAAAAATTTGAACAGAAGCAGGGTTTTGCACTGAGCTAGCATCAAGCGAAGTATCATCAGTAAAATCAATAGCAATTACAAAAGGGTTCGTTGTTGACCAGCCATCAAGAGCACCTAATGCTGTAGAGGGATCCGCATAATCAGGGAATTCAATTTCGTTACCCGCTGCATCTTTTTCAGTAGGCATACTTAAAGTGCCATCAAGAGTACCTAAAAATAATAAATCGTTAGGTGCTGACAAAATACCATTGGCGGGATCAAAAACAACACGAGCTAGCGGAGTTACAGCACTACCATTTTCTGCCACGTCTTGTTGTACATCTTCGATAGTTTCATTGTTACAAGCGCTTAAACTAAGTGCACTTATAATAGCAATACTGAGAGCTAGCTTTTTCATGTGAATTCCCCATGCCTAAATTTTATAATAACTTGTGTATGTTGTTGCATTATTTACTTTTAATTTAATTTGCAACTTAACATCAACTGCTATTTCAAACTAACGTTTTAAATAGCAGTTAGATCAATTAAAGTTAACTCATGATCTGCAAACTCGCTAGTAATTTTTATTTTTTCATGAATATTTCCCTGTTAATTCACTTTTCTCTCGTCAATGAAAATCTCAACGCGTAGAATACGCCAAGCAATTTTATCAATTACCGCAATAAGAGCCTAAGATGTTTAATTATTCAATAAAAGACGCCAGTTTAACTAACAAAACCATTTTGATCACTGGCGCTGGAGCTGGCATTGGTCGTACAGCTGCAATTACTTATGCTAAATTAGGCGCTACTGTAATATTGCTTGGTAAAACGGTTAGCAAACTTGAAGCTGTTTATGACGAAATTATTGCCTTAGGTTTGCCTCAGCCGGCAATTATTCCTTTAGATTTAAAAGGTGCGACTAAACAAAATTATATTGATATGGCCTCAACCATAAGCGGTCAATTTGGTCACTTAGACGGTGCATTATTAAATGCTTCTACATTAGGCGAACTTAGCCCGTTTACTCAAATAAATGAGGAAATGTTTACTGATGTAATGAATGTTAACGTTACTGCACAGTTTTTATTGGCGCAGGCATTAATTCCAACCTTGCTATTAGCACCTAAAGCCTCTTTAGTATTCACCTCATCTGGCGTAGGTAATCAAGGACGAGCATATTGGGGACCATATAGTATGTCTAAATTTGCAACTGAAGGCATGACACAAGTTATTGCCGATGAATACGACACTTCAACATTACGTACTAACGCAATAAATCCAGGCGCAACTAACACCAATATGCGTTCTTGTGCCTTCCCCGCAGAAGATAAAAGCGAAATAGCACAACCTGAAGATATAATGCCTTTATATGTTTATTTAATGTCGGACGACAGCGTGGACGTAAATGGGCAAATTATTAAAGCTCAGTAAATTATTTAATAAGATTAGTCCACCTATTTAAAACTATTAACAACCAACGGAAATCATTCTGACTTTACATATTTACAATTATTTTTTAAGTTTTATTACAAAAATAATATAGTACATAAACTGTCAAGTTTTTTTATAGTTTGGTACGCATGATGCTTATTAAATCGATTAAACTATTTAAATTGATGGTAATAATTTTTAACTAAAAGTATTACCATCATCCTAGAAGATAATCAGAATTCAATTTAAAGCTCATTAATATACAACCGAAAAACATCTGGAACTACTATTTAGTTTAAATTATGAGTTTTACCAAGCAATTAAATAAGTTAAAAAATCACCAAGGAGCCATGAAG
>NZ_JAHKPR010000010.1:138387-181073 GCF_018860585.1 Colwellia sp. E2M01 | reverse complement strand
CTTCATGGCTCCTTGGTGAAAAAATATTAAGAATGTTTGTAGCGCTTATCATAGGAATATGGGTTGCAAGATATTTAGGACCAGAAGATTTTGGTTTGTTTAGCTATGCGCAAAGTTTTGTTGGTTTATTTTTAGCTATCGCCACTTTAGGTCTAGACGGCATTGTTATTAAAGAACTAGTGAACAACCCAAAACGAAGAGATAAAGTATTAGGAACCGCTTTTATTCTTAAGTTATTAGGTGCTACATTGGTTTTAATCATGATAGGCGTATCATTAATTTTTAATATAAATGACTATCAAACAACGACTCTAGTTTTCATTATTGCTTGTACGACAATTTTTCAGAGTTTTAATGTAATAGACTTTTATTTTCAAAGTCAGGTACTTAGTAGGTTTGTCGTTTATAGCAATATAATTAGTTTATTATTGTCTTCATTAATCAAAATATCTTTAATCCTTCTGAAGGCCCCTTTAGAAGCATTTGCTTATGTATTTTTATTTGATAGTTTTGTTTTAAGTTGCGGCTTAATTCTATTTTACTATAAAAACAATCTATCAATTTTTCACTGGGCATATAGTGCAAAATACATGATTGTTCTGTTAAAAAACAGTTGGCCTCTAATACTAAGTGGGCTTGTTGTCTCTTTATATATGAATATTGATCAAGTAATGATTAAACTTTTACTTACTTCTGAAGATGTAGGGCAGTATGCCGCAGCAGTCAGAATTAGTGAAGCGTGGTATTTTATTCCTATGGTAATATCTGCGTCTATTTTCCCTGCAATTTTAAATGCAAAAAAAAATTCAGATATATTATATAAACAACGTTTACAGAAATTATATGATTTAATGGCTTGGTTGGCGATAGTAATAGCGTTACCTATAACTTTTCTAGCAGAAGATCTTATTACCTTTCTTTACGGTGTTAAATTTAATGCCTCTGCTGGAGTTTTAGTTATTCATATTTGGACTGGTATTTTTATTTTCTTAGGTTTAGCAAGTACTAAATGGTTCATTGCTGAAAACTTACAAAAGTTCTTATTCTACCGAGCTATTATCGGAGCAACCGTGAATATAGTTCTAAATTATATATTTATCCCCAAATACGGCATACAAGGTGCTGCTATTTCAACATTAATAGCTCAATTTACAGCCTCTTATCTATTTAATCTCACACATAAAAAATTATTTATGACTTTCCAAATTCAGAGTAAAGCTTTACTATTGCCTTTTCGAAAAATAAACAAGTTATACCAATCCCAATAATTTCTGGTCTAGCTGTGCGTAAGAAAAATATTTAAAGACAAGGTGCTTGGTTGAGCAATAGCTGATTATTGCGATTGAGAACAACGCAGAATTTACTTATTTTAACCAGTACAGGCGAGCAGTAATTTAACGGACTTGATATTAAAGTAATTAGTATTGCCCTAAAAATACTGAAACATTACTACAAACAGTCCGATTATATTAGCGTATTAGCGCTCTCAATTTTAAATTTATTATATAAGGTTCCATTAAGTGAAATTAGTTACTCTATTTGATACCAGTATCGCAACGGAAAATGTTGGTGACTTTATTATTATGGATGCTGTTAGAGAACAGGTGGATAAAATAGTACCAACAAAACAAATTATCACATTGCCGACACATGATTATATTGGTAAAGAAGGACGTCGATTATTAAGAGCGTCCGAATACTCTTTAGTAGGTGGTACTAATCTCTTATCATCAAATTTATTAAAGTATCAGCAATGGAAATTTCGACTATCAGACATAAATTATTTAAATAATTCTATTTTGATGGGAGTTGGTTGGTGGCAATATCAAAACACTCCAAACTACTATACTAGGAAAGTTTGGAATAAAGTGCTTCACAAAGATATGATTCATTCAGTACGTGATGAATATACTAAAAACCAATTATTAAAAATGGGGATAAAAAATGTATTGAACACTAGTTGTGCAACTATGTGGAATTTAACCCCAGAGCATTGTAGCCAAATAAAAACAATGAAGGGTGATACAGTTGTTTTAACACTAACGGATTATAACCAAGTACCTGAAAAAGACATAAAACTGGTCAATACCTTATTAAAAAACTATTCGACAGTATATTTTTGGCCCCAAGGAAGTGGTGACATACAATATTTACAATCTATTTATTCATCATTTAGTCGTGATGTTAGTATACTAAACCCTAACCTTGAGAGTTTAAATAACGCACTCTGTCAACCTGATGTCGATTATATAGGAACTCGTCTACATGCAGGGATTAGAGCATTACAATTAAAAGTACGTACGGTTATTATTGGCATCGATAATAGAGCATTAGAAAAATCACGTGATTTTAATTTAGAAGTAATAGACAGAACTCAGATCGATGATTTGGATGCCTTAATAAATCAAGAAATTAGAGCTGATATTAAGCTACCCGAAGATAATATTAATAAATGGAAAGCTCAATTTGAGTAATTCATAAAGTTAACCTTTGACGTAAATTAAGGGTCATAATTAACGATATAATTTAATATATAAAACACATATGAAAATAGTTATAGTAAATACATCTGACATCAATGGAGGCGCTGCTCGAGCAGCATACCGTCTGCATAAAGCATTATTAAATCAAAACATAGATAGTCAGATGCTTGTACAATGTAAAGTTAGTGACGACTATACTGTTATTGGACCCGATTCAAAATTAATTAAAATATTGAATACATTAAGACCTACACTTGACTCTATCCCTTTTCGTTTTTTTAAAAATAAAACAAAAACCTTATTTAGTGTTGCTTGGCTACCTTCAAGAAATATAATCAATAAAATAAATCAATTACAACCCGATATAGTTCATCTGCATTGGATAAACGACGGAATGCTCAGGATTGAGGACCTATCAAAAATCAAAGCACCAATTGTTTGGAGTTTACATGATATGTGGCCGTTAAGTGGGGGATGGCATTATCAAGAACCTTTATCCAGTAAGTACCAGAATAAATTAAACTTTTATATATTAAACCGAAAACAAAAAACATTTTCTAAAATAAGAAACATGACCATTATAGGCTTAAGTAAGTGGCTTCAAGATTGCGCTAGAAAAAGTGACGTTTTCCTTAATCAAGAAGTTTTAAACTTACCTAATCCAATTAACACTAAAGTATTTAAACCATGTGAGAAGTTAAACGCAAGAAACCTGTGGTCTTTACCTGCAACTAAAAAATTGATTCTGTTTGGCGCAATGGGGGCAACAAGTGATCCAAGGAAAGGCTTTAATGAATTAACTCAAGCCTTAAATTTAATAAATAGAACAGATATTGAGTTTGTAATTTTTGGTGCTAGCACACCATTAAAACCACAGAGTTTGGGATGTAACGTTCATTATACTGGCAACTTATCTGATGATATTAGTTTGATAACTCTTTATAGTGCTGTCGATGTAATGATAGTCCCGTCCTTACAAGAGAATTTATCAAATGCTATTATGGAAAGTCTAGCTTGTGGTACACCGGTAGTTAGTTTTGATATTGGTGGTAACTCAGACTTAATAAGCCATAAAAAAGATGGCTATTTAGCAAAGCCATATGATACAAAAGACTTAGCAAATGGTATTGAGTGGGTTATAGACAACAAAAAATATAGTGAATTATGCTCAAATGCAAGAGATAAAGTTTTGACAACTTTTGACAGCGATATCGTTGCGAATAGGTATATCAAATTATACCAACAGGTTCAAAAAGATTAATACATAATATGCCTAGTTATGCCTTATTGATCACCCTATCTATTCTACTAGCGCTTGCCCCTGTAGTTAGCAGCTTAGTAACTTTAAAAGGAAATATAATCTATCTTATATTGTCATTTATTGGAATTAGTTTGCTTTTTCTAAGACGTAAACCAATAACAATACAGGCAAATGAAGTATATCTTAGCTTAATAGTAATTTTTCTTTCTTTTATGTTCGGTCTATATTGGACTGAAGCAAAACTCAGTTTTCTGGGGTTGTACTTTGTTGTAGCTCTGATCTGTCTTTCGCAAACAACATTTGCAGATAGGTTATATATGGTGGAGACTTTAAGCAACATATTATTAATGATCGTTGTTTTTTCCTGTTTAGGGTTTATATATGCTCTCCTAGGTGGAGAACCGTTATTTAATATAACAAACCCTGATGGTAGAACATCATTTCTTTATCTAACTACGTTCACTAATTTCACTATTGGAAATATCATTCGTCCTTCGGGGATATTTGATGAGCCAGGAGCTCTATCCTTTGTTATTTGTGCTACTTGTTATTGCCGAGAGGTATTATGTTTAGATAAGAAAAAAACGTGGTTACTATTGTTACTTGGTCTAATTACTTTAAGTTTAGCTCATATATTATTTATAATAATATACTTTGTCGCTTTTAAAGCACGCTTATATAAAAAATTAATAATTATTGCTTTAGGCTTAGTTACAATATTTTTATTAATAATTATGCTATGGGATAACCCTTATTTTCAAGCCGTATTTATTTCAAGGTTTGAGCTCACTAATGGAAAATTAGCCGGCGATAATCGCTCAGAACTATTTTACAATGCAATATTATTAACACAAAAAATGCATTATTTGTACGGATTAGATTCTGACTGTTTACTCTATCCAATGTATTGTATAGAAAATTATGGAAAATTTGGGGAGAACCCTCTGTATCCTTTCGTTACTTTAGGGCTTTTATCCCTCCCCTATTACGCCGTATTAACTTTGTTATCCATTAAAGTATTATTCAGTAAACGAAGGAGAATATCTATTATACATTTAGGTATGATTGTACTGTTATTACAACGTCCCTATGTCATGATATATGGATATGCCTCGTTAATACTATTGTGTCTATATGTAAATAAAAGAGAGAAAGCTTGATTAAATTAAGTATAATTATTGTTTGCTTCAACAACCCATCAGAAGTAAAGAAAACACTAAAATCAATTACAGGGAAATATCTAGAAGTCATCGTTATAGACGGGAGTGAGTCTCCGGAGATAAAAAAAGTTTGTAATACCTCAACTCTCAAAGTAACCCTTATTTCTGAAAAAGATTTAGGTATTTATGATGCTATGAATAAAGGCATTTCATATAGCACCGGCTTACACACTATTTTCATGAACTCAGGTGATTACTTTACTGAACAAGCATTAACACTTTATTTATCACTTAATATTGATGAAATGGTTACCTATTACGGTGATGCGGATTTTTATCTAAATAATAAAAAGTCCTTTGCATTTATTGCAAATATGCAAAAGAAAAGTAACTTTTTAAAACATAATTGTTTTTCTCATCAAGCTATATTTTACTCCACAAGTGCATTAAAAAGCATTAAAAAATACAACTTAAACTACAAGATTAGTGCAGATTTCGATCTAACATGGCGGCTATTTAATAGTCCTCAAAGTAGGTTTGAAAAATTAGGTTTTACTGTCGCAAACTGTGACTTAGGAGGTATTAGTTGCCAAAAAGGCTTACAATCTTATCTAGATAGAATATGTATCTTTTATTCTAGTAATAATTATACCTATACTGTTATTTTACTTGGTTATTTTCCTATTTTTTATTTAAAAAATAAAATTGTTAACCTACTTGATGGGTCTCCAATATTAGCAAGTTATAGAAGAATCAAGTCGAGGTTATTATCCAATGTCTAAAATTATTTTTACTTACAAACAAAAGAAATCTGATGCTGCATGGTCTTCAATCATTAACGATTTAGGACAACAAATCGCTGAAAAATTCGAGTTTACTAATATTATTACTCTAGATAATTCTAATTTTTCTTCGTTGCTCCACTCATATAAAAAACTCAAAGGAAGTTTACCTCAAAGTGATGATATAATTATTGTAAATCATGCGATTACGTACTGGCTATTTTTACCATTACTTATAAGATATAAATTCAAAGGTGTAAAAATTATATTTTTATTTCACGAACATGAACATATTTTAGGCTTAAAATATTGTATGAAGCATTTTCGTCATATTAAAATAAAAGAATATTTAAGGCATTTCTCTTGGTGGTATAAAGTTCCTTATTTATTCAGCTCTAAGGTAGTATGCCTTTCAAGTTATCAAGGCGTATCACTTGCAAAAGTAGATTTTGAGCGTTTATCATATTTAGGAGTTGATCAAAAACGTTTTCCAATAAAAAAAGATACTGCAAAGATACAAAACCAGAATACAACCAAAGTATTATTTGCCCACGACCCGACCCGTTTCGACAAAGGTGACAGGTTTTCCACTGCTTTAAAACAAGATAGTACAATCGAGTTTATCTATGGTCGAGAACAAATTTTGGATTATGCTATGGTCTATAAAAAATATCATAATGCCGACATTATTTTCTTACCATCCGATAGCGAAAGTTATTCTTTAGTACTTGCTGAATCGCTAGCAACCAATTCATGTATTGTTACCAATGCTAATGTAGGGATTGTTCAGCTATTAATAAGTACATACTCAATTGATCAATTAGCTAATTTTGGCTTGTTTATTTCTGAACATCAAGAAACTGAGTATGTTAAAAACATTGAAAATGCAAAGTGTTTTTTACAGACTAATCAAGTTAAAACCTATCAACTTTTTGAGTTACTCGCACTTGATCAAACAAATAGCTTTAATCGACTCTCCTCATTTATCAATAGAATGAGAATTACCAATGTTTAGTAAAAAAATAGATTTATTCAACACATTAAATAATGTAAAAAAAACTAATCTGATTACTTTTGTCAACCCCATATCTTTTCACAGCTTCTTGAATTATGTAAATCGAAAAGATTTCGATCTTATATATTCCGATGGTCTACTACTTACTAGATTACATAATATATTTTTTCGTGAAGATAAAATAGAACGTCTTAGTTTTGATTTTAGCTCGCTCGCTGGAGAAGTATTGTCACATGCCCAAAAAGAACAGAAAACTATCGCTTTTGTTGGAGGTTCAGAGCAAGAGGCTTTAATTTTTAAAGAGAAATTAACCATTAAATATCCTGAATTAAAATTTCATTGTTACTCTGGTTTTTTTACAGATGAAAATAGTATTAACGCTATTTTTAAAGAGTTAAATAAAATAGCACCAAATATAGTAATTTGCGGTATGGGTTACCCTAGACAGGAAGACTTTTTAGTACAATGTAAGAAAATGCTAGTTACGCCATTTATTGGTTTCACATGTGGCGGTTTTATCACCCAAACATCAATAAAAGCTGATTATTATTTCCCTATAGTAAAACATTTAGGTTTACGATGGTTACAAAGAGCTATTATGCATCAGCATGTACGTAAACGATTATTAAAAGATTATCCTATATTCTTATATAAATATATAATTCAAGCCTGTAAATCCAGAAAAGAACTTTATAAAAGTTAGAGTAATATTAAAAGCGGACATCTAAAAGCACCTACTTCTGATCTCCATTAAAAATGGGGGATTACCGGTTAAACTCTAAAACAGTGGCCAATTTCACTTGACCACTTCATTCAAAAGTATAAAGAAACTACTGAAAAAATGGATTATACCTATCTTCTAAAGGTGAATATAGACTAAAGCCACTGTAAGTAGAAACACGTGATACATCCCATAAACTAATATCTTGATTGAATTGTGAAGACCTAAACATAGCATGCATTTCCCTTACCCCTGATGTATCCCATATACCTATGGGCTTATTAAATACAGACTCTAAAAACATGGCTTTCATAAGCACTACTTTTGAAATATCCCACATATAAATATCTTGATTAAATTGTGAGTTGGCAAACATAAAACGCATATCTGTCACGTTTGACACATCCCATGAGTTGATATTTCGATTGAATAATGAGTTATAAAACATGTTTTCCATATAAACTACACTTGAGGTATCCCACAAACTAATATCTTGATTGAATTTAGAAAAAGAAAAAACATACCTCATACGAATAACTTTTGATGTATCCCACAGACCAATATCTCGATTGAATTGTGAATTGGAAAATATAGAACTTATATTAGTAACATTTGAGGTATCCCATGAACCAATATTTTGATTGAATAATGAACTTTCAAACATATTGCTCATGTCAGTAACATTTGAGGTATCCCATGAACTAATATCTTGATTGAATAATGAATCTTCAAACATATTGCTCATGTTAGTAATATTTGATGTGTCCCATGAATCAATATTTTGATTGAATATTGAATTGGAAAACATATAACTCATGTCAGTAACATTTGAGGTATCCCATGAACTAATATCTTGATTGAATAATGAACCTTCAAACATATTGCTCATGTCAGTAACATTTGAGGTATCCCATGAACTAATATCTTGATTGAATAATGAATCTTCAAACATATTGCTCATGTTAGTAATATTTGATGTGTCCCATAAACTCATATCTTGATTGAATAATGAATCTTCAAACATATAACTCATGTCAGTAACATTTGAGGTATCCCATGAACTAATATCTTGATTGAATAATGAACCTTCAAACATATTGCTCATGTCAGTAACATTTGAGGTATCCCATGAACTAATATCTTGATTGAACTCGGAAAGGACAAACATAGAACTCATGTCAGTAACATTTGACGTGTCCCATGAGCTAATATCTGAGTTGAAATCCACATTTCGAAATATTCCACTCATATCCGTTACCTTTGTGGTTACGGCATAAGAAACATCTTCTTCATAATAAAGCATGCTGCGAAGTTTGCTGTTATCAACAATAGTATAGATATGCTCATTAATAACCTCTGTATCACCAACTTCCGATAACTCAGACGCAATAATTGTTATACCATTATCTGATAAGTAAGCTTTTACACTTGAATCAACATCAGTAGATGAATCTCCATTAATAGGTGTACCTGAATCACCACAAGAAATTGTTAGTAAACTAATAATAAACACTATTATGCATTTCATATATATTCCATAAATAAGTACGTTTTTTAAATTATACCTTTTCAAACTTTAATTACTATTAGACGTCAACTAACTTGGCCGGTATTTGAATTTAATTTTATTGCTTGTTTTTTACGGTAGCTTTCACCTTCGATTTTATAGATGTCACTGTGGTGAACAAGTCTATCGATAGCCGCAACTGTCATCATGTTATCGCCGAATATACTACCCCATTCACTGAAAGTTTGGTTTGATGTGATCAACAAACTAACCTTTATGGTAGCTTTGGTGTAATAATACTTTTAAATATTGGGATTAATTTCGATGCCCCAAACTCACTTAAATGGTCATCATCAAAGTAAAGTGGTCTTCCATCAACATCGCCATAACAGTAGTCTTTCTCACATAAACTATCTTTAACAGGAATTCTAGTTACTTTACATTTTGATTCTAATTCCAAGATAAGAGAGTTAAAAAGATGGTTACGTTCAGTGTATTCATTAATTGAAATTTTTACTCTAAAATCATTATTTCCTTCAAGAAACTCCTTTGACATAGTTTTCGGGACGTGATGCTTTAATTCAGGTGTTTGTTCTAATATAAATACAGGGTTCTTTTCTGAGAGCTTACAAATAGTTTGAATAAACGCACTATTCATTACATTGTGATAGTGACTATTACGAGATTTTATGTCTTTGCTAGCAAGGATCATCTCTTTTACAGCCATACTCCTTGCTTGAAGTTCTGGTTCATTAGGTCCTAAAAGTAATATATTATAACGGTTATCGATAATGATTGGTATTTGAGGGTAGTTAGCTATTTCTCTTAACGCATACGATATAAAATCACCACAAGAATAATCAGGTACTTCTTTGTTGTGAATATGATAAATCCCTTCAATAGTTCTACAACCGGCCATAGTCCAATCCATTACGCTTCTATTGTCTAGTGCTTTTTCTACACTTCTAACGATACTTTGAGCGTGACTATCACCAATAACAATTACACCTAATTTTCCACTACCATAAATGCATTCCGGGACTTTTCCTGTAGTAATATGACATTCATCCCTACGGGGATTCATATTCATTTCTTCTTTAGACGCTATAATCACATTTTTAGGATAGTGATTTTCGAAACCAACAGTTTTTAATACAAGGCTTCCTATTACACCAACAATAACAACCATATAGGCAGGTTTACATTTTAAATAAGAAAATAAATTACCAAAATTATTTCTAAACTTAATTTTTTCAATATATTTATTACTCAAAAAACCAAGAAATACTGACAGTGCAATACCAAGATAAATATATATTTCATTTAATGAAAAATAGTATATAGCAACAACTAACGGCCAGTGCCATAGATAGATAGAGTAAGACCATGCTCCTAACTTTTGAAATATTATATTGCTAGTAATAAAGCTATTATTACGTTGCGCTTGAATTATTAAATACGCCCCAAAAACAGGAAATATAGCTAAATAACCAGGCCAAGGGTTATCTTTAGATATGAAAAAATAAGAAGTAATAATTAACGCTAAACCAAGCCATTCTAATAGTTTTTTTCTTTCTTCTTTTATAGTTATAGGATAAAGATATGCGACACCTCCTATCATCATTTCCCACGCTCTGGTAGGTAATAAAAAGTATGACGGCTTAGGCCATATGTAAGTAACAAGAATACAGAAAATAAAGCCCAATATTGTTCCGAGTAGAACAGTATTTTTCATTGCTTTTATTGATATAAACTTTCTCATCACAACAAGTACTAATGGATATATTATATAAAACTGCCATTCAACAGATAAAGACCAAGTATGTAACAACCATTTTTCGTGCGATGCAGCATCAAAATAACCTGACTCTCTCCACAAAATAATATTAGATAAAAATACCATACTACTAGCTACGTGCTTGCCTACTGCTTGATAATCAAGTGGAGTAAGGTAAAACCAACCGAATACTAATAAAACTAAACAGAGAACAGCTAATGCAGGAATTATTCTATTTGCGCGGGCAACATAAAATTTTAAAATAGAAAAGTTTTCTTGTTCTATTCCTCTAAATATTATTCCAGTCATTAAAAATCCTGAAATAACAAAAAACACGTCTACTCCTGCGAAACCACCAGGCATCCAAGACTCATTAAAATGAAATAGCACAACAGCTATAACTGCAATAGCTCTAAGTCCATTTATATCTTTTCTAAATTGCAAAATACAGCACTCAATTAGTTAATTATTAAAAGATTGGGGGGGTGATTTTATACTAATAACAAGGTAAGAGAAATACCATTTAGCCATAACCGCGAAAACGAATGGATTACCGATTGACTATGTCACTTCACATTAATTACGATACAAAAAAGCCTCCCCATTAAAATATTAATGAGGAGGCTTTTTATGTTTTTTTATACACTTGCAATGAATTTTTAGCTACATTAGGATTAACAAGATAGTAAAAATTAATATTATGTTCAAAGTAAAAAACATTCTATTTCAAAATGTAAGACCTTAAGATTATTAATTACTTAAATAAGGAGTTATTCTATCTTTAACAAAATTACTAACAACAAACTTTGACCCTTCAAGAGACAAATGACCATAATCCCAAACTAAAGGCGTATTATCATTATCAACCTTAGCTAAACAATAATTCCCATCGCATAATTGATCGATCAAAGATATGTATTCAATTTCAGAATAATCATATTTCCTATGTAGTTCTTTATTTATAAGTAATACTTCTCCTACAAAAGAAAAATCATTTATTGATTTTTCTTGATTATCAAAATGTCTTTTTGCAATAACATTAGGCAAACTTAGTTCCCATTGTGGGACTGGACCAATTAAAACCAACTTAGATTTAATATTATTATCTTTTATGTATTTTAATATTTCATTATAGTCATTTTCATCATGCCCAATTCTCTGAGCAAGTAAAATAACATCAGGCCTGATCTTTAATATTTGATTTTTTGCTTTTTCATTAGATCTATCACAAGATATTTTAAACTCACCAGTAGTTTTTAGATCATCTTGTATTAGAGGTCTACAACCAGAACTTGTTACTTGGTTAATGTTAATATCTGAAAATGCTTTTCTTACCCCATAAGATAAAGCTTGTGCGTGTGAATCACCCCAGATAAAGATCCCACCCTTCCCATTATTTATACATTCATCAGGTATATCATGTTTTTTTGCTGTATAAGATTTACCATCAAAAAAATTACATTGTTGACTATACGCCTCGGGAAGATGTTTACTATAGTTATCCCTGTGATATTTATATATATATTTTGCTTCTTCTGTTGTAGTTATAGCTCTTATAGATAGATTAATTCCATCAGATAAATAGGTATAAGAACCTAACATCACCATTATGAGAACAAGATAAATAGGTTTACATTTTAAATAACTTAATATCCCACCAAAATTACTTCTAAACTTAATAGTTTCTATATACTTATTACTGAGAAAACCTAAGAATACTGAGAGAAAAACACCTAAATATATAAACTGTTCATTTAAAGAAAATGAGTATATTGCAACTACAAGAGGCCAGTGCCATAGATAAATCGAGTAAGACCATTTACCTAATGATTGAAATAAAATATTACCTGTTACAGTACTGTCATTCCTTTGAGCTTGGATTATCAAGAACGCACCAAGAACAGGAATTAAAGCCAAATAACCTGGCCATAAGTTTTCTTTTGAAATAAAAAAATAAGATAAAATTATTAATGCTAACCCAACCCATTCAAAAACTTTCTTTCTATTCTCTGTCAGTTTTAACGGATAAAGATATGCAACACCACCAATCATCATTTCCCACGCTCTGGTAGGTAATAGATAATAGGCAGGATTAGGCCATTTATAAGTAGCTACAACACAGAAGATAAAGCCCAACACCGTCCCAACTAAAACCGTCGCTTTCATGGCTTTTAAAGACAAAAACTTTCTCATAGCAACAAGGATTAATGGATAGATTATGTAGAATTGCCATTCAGCAGATAAAGACCAAGTATGTAAAAGCCATTTTTCTTGTGAAGCTGCGCCAAAGTAGCCAGATTCTCTCCAATATGTAATATTGGAGAAAAACCCCATACTACTTTCTACGTGCTTTCCTAATGCTTTGTAATCAAGTGGAGTAAGGTAGAACCAACCGAATACTAACAAAACCAGACAAAGAACCGCTAACGCTGGTATGATCCTGTTAGCTCTTGCAACATAAAACTTCAATATAGAAAAATTTTCTTGCTTAATACCTCTGAATATTATCCCTGTCATTAAGAAACCAGAAATAACAAAAAACACATCTACGCCAGAAAAACCGCCGGGCATCCAACTAGCATTAAAATGAAATAGCACAACTGCTATTACTGCTATGGCTCTTAAACCATTTATATCTTTTCTAAACTGCACAAGCCTAAACCAACTAATTAAATATTTGGGCGTATTTTATACTAATGCTAAGACAAGACAAGACAAGTGATTAAAACTCAATAGATATCGTCTATTTATGTGCCGAAGCCGTCGATTTTCGTAAATCAATTAATGGGTTGGCAGCTTTAGTCGAGGCTGAGCTCGAATTGCCGGTCTTCAGTGGCGCACTGTTTGTGTTTAGTGATAAAGGTTGGGACAAGCTCAAACTGTTGTATTGGGATAGCACAGGTTTTGTGTTGTGGTATAAGGGATTAGATGATCACAAATTCAAATGCCCCAAACTCGGTCGAACCGTTTGTGGTAAGGTGGAAAAGTTGGTTGCTTAACCAAACAGCTAATAGTGCTCATACCAACACATAACCTTTGATTATTTCATGGCTTGAAGACTGTGCCAACCAAGCCCAATATCGAGAACTTGTTATACCCGTTTCATTAATTAAGTGATCTATTTTAGACGAAGATAAAATCATTAAATACAAGGCATTTATTTACATAACTAGTTGTTATAATTATTAAATGACGCTGTGGTTAGTGGTTTTAGCCCGTATAAATGATAACTTAGTTTGTGAGATTGGTATTACCCAGGGTTTTCAAAAAATAGGTGTGCTCGCTAGGCGCATACCTAAGATGACGAAACTAAAAATAAAAAAGGAGTGCCTGTTTAAAGCAGATACTCCTTTTTTACAACCCATTTAGGCTATGTACACAAGTAGATAAATATTTACTTTTAAGTAGCCTATTGACTTAGATTAACCTCTTGTTCGCTATCTACAACTTTATCTAATGGGCTTTTAGCCAAAGGAAAACTATATAAGTCTAAAATATTATCTTTAAATTCATCAATTTCATCTACATTTCTAACCACTTTTGAAGTTATTAGCATCATTAATTCAGATCGAGAATATGAATCTGATTCAGAGCTAAACAACCCCCCCAACAAGGGGATAGAGCCTAACAGAGGTACTTGATTACCCGTACCATCAAGATCTTCTCTAATAAGGCCACCTAAGGCCACTGTTTGACCATCAGAACTAAAGATATTAGTAGAAATTGTTCTATTAGTTATGGTGGGTGTAGAAACTTCAAAGCCATCGGTAGCTTTAGATGCACTGCTACTCATAGATATCGCTAAATTAATCAAGCCTTTTGCATTTATTGTTGGTGTAACCGAAACCTGTATACCCGTAGTTACATACTGTACCGAGTTAGTTACATTGTCTGTATCACTTGTACTTGTTTGAGTAATAGTTGGAACTTGATCACCCGAGTTAATCGATGCGGATTCACCATCTTTAACAATTAAAAAAGGTTTGGCAAGTACCCTTACCTTAGTTTTCTGCTCTAAAAAGGCTAAGGCTGCTTTCCAATCTCCACTTACCGCAGAAAGACTAAAACTACCTGCCGAGCTTTTCAGGTCTGCTGTTAAGAGACTGTCTCCTTCTGGATGCCCCTTGGAGTTATAAAACCAGTCAATGCCTGATGAAACATTATCAGATAAAGTCACTTCAGCAATGACAATATCCAATATTACTTGCCCAGGTAAATGATCTAACTGCTCGAGTAAAGTTAATACCTTTCTATATTTGCCAGCTGTTGTATAAAATATTAATGAGTTTTGTACTTCGTCAACCGACATCGAGTTAGTTGAATTAGTTGCATTAGCATTGCTACCTTCTTTATTAGCATTAGTTGCTGACGGAGGGATACTCGATTGCCCCGTACCTAATATTGAAGATATTATAGGGCCTAATGACGCACCTAAATCAGCCGCCTTATTAAACAGTGGTCTATAAACATAAAATTGTGGTTCATCACCTGCAATAGCTATGTCAAGTTTCTTGCTCCAAAACTCAACCCGTTCAATTGCTTTTTCACTTACAGCATAAACAACAACAGCACCTAAGCGCGGCATACTAACAAAAGTAATATCTTGCCCTTTACCAACCTTAAAACCATCACTTTCTAATAGGTCATTTAATTGTTCAATTAAATCACCTGGAGCTATATAAGCAAGATCTACCAACCTAATCTCTACGCCAGAAGAAGTAGGTACATCAAGCATGCGTAAAACACGCATTACCTCTAGTACCTCCTTTTCAGTACCTTCCACCATAACAATGCGGCGTCTAGCGTCAATTTGTACACTTACATCGGTAAGTTTAGTAATAACACTACTAAGACTAGAGCTATTGGTATAAACATAAGGAATTATTTGAACAATTTTACCTGTAGTATCAGGCACATCAGATGGTAAACGACCTATTCCAACGGCTGCGGTGTTATATCGTTTATTTTTGTCTTTGTTCTGAAAAAATATAATATCGTCTTTACGTAGTATCGCAATATCATTTTCAGCTAACAGCTGAGCACTGGTTGAATAAAGTACAGATTTTTCAACAGGCTCTTTAAGATTAAGTGACACTTTCTTAGTATCACTCTGTAACTGTGTCGAAATGATATAATTTAAATCGAGTACTTCATCAAAAACATAATGAATAAACTCAACTGTTGTCATATTATCTACACTTAAAGAGACCTTTTCATCATCTTTAAATATTGGTGCTGTTTTAGCTGATTTATCCAGTACCCCAAAACCACTAACATTAGCGACTGCCTCTGTAGACAAAGTAACTTTAGGGTTACCTTTGGTATCTTCGTTAACCTCGCTAGCTGAAAATTCACTTCGACTTTCCGGTGATTTTGAAACAATAGACTCTTCAATAAATAAAGAGTCAGGTTTAACAAAACCTTCATCATCTGGCGTATCTTCTACCGTAGAGCTACATGCGTTTAATACTAAAGACAAAGCAATGATTAGTAGTTGATAGGTATTAAATTTATTACTTAAGATCATTTGTTATTCTATTTTGGTTGAGTTCTTTAGGGTGGAACAGCTTAACTGTATATTCTTTATCATCTTTTACTAATATAATTTCTTTATTATCGATAGATTTAATCAAAAACCCTTTAACAATAGTCCCAGTGGTTACTACTAAGCGCTTTGTTTCTTTTGGGGTAATAACCTCTAACAAGGTATGTATTTCATCTCCGACTTTAGACTGCGCTACAATTTTTACACTAATATTTTCAAGCGTTAACGACACGTCTTCAGTTTCAATAGCATCTACATTAAAAGCAAATAAATTAAGTATTATCGCTAATAAGTCCTCATTATTTTTAACGTCATTATCTGGTAAAAATATACTTTCTTTTAAATTATTTGCTGTAGAGGATGGGCGTTCCAAAGCAGTAAATAATACATTAATTACCAAAAACACAACACCTAATAGAAAACCTGCACCTATAGATAATAAGGTTTGTTTATTAGCTTTAATCATTAGTCACCTCATCTCGCTTTAAAAACCACTGCCTAAGGTAAAGTTGAGCGACTAAGTTTTCATCTTTTCTACTTATTTTTCCATTAAGCTTTATTTGCTCTAAAAAAACATAAGGTCCTTGTTCTTCTAATTTTAATATCGCTTTTATTACATCTATCGGCTCACCAGATATATAAAGTGTGCCCGTTACGTAACCTACATCATCAGAAACATACTCTTCAAAATTAACACGTTGATTATAAATTTTTATATCTTTACTTTTAACTGAATCAAGTAATGAAAACCAAAGTGTATTGGCTTTATCGCCTATTTTTATAGTAGGTAATGGCTTAATAAACTGAACAAAATTACTTTTATGTTTCTCAAGTTGCTCTCGAGTTAACACTTCATTTTCTATAACCAACTGTTGCTTCGCATTATATGCACTTAGTCGCGCCGTTGAATCTTCTATTTCACTGGTCCATTCAGACCAAGGTAAATAAATAAATTTTATTGATATCAATAAAGCTAAAATAATTAAAGTGACTTGCTTTTTATTCATTAGATTCACTCTTTAACTTTGCTTTATTTATATTGTTATCGAAACGTAACTTTATAAAAAACCTTTCCTGAGCATCCTTTAAACTGGCAGGTGGTGCGTTAAACTCTACTTCAGTAAAACCATTAACTTTAGATAGCGCTGTAAGTAAATTAGCTGAATTTTTAACTGTTCCACGTAATTGAATTTCACCAGGAGTAATATCTATTGTTGAAAAAACTAACGCATTATCTTCGGTAACTAAGCTAGCTAATAATCTTAAGACTTTTTGTTTAGAAAGCTGTAACGCCAACACTGCATCTATTTTATCTATATCGCTTTTAATACTATTGAGTTCATTAGTTACTTTAAGTGCTTGTGCTGCTACATTTTTTGCATCAGCTACTTTGTCGGTTAGGTAATTATTATGCCAATTTAAAACAGCAGATTTACCAAGCATAAAAGTAAAAATAAAAGTAACGATCGCGATACTAAAATAACGTGCTAAATGCCCTTTTTCATTAAAGAAATTTATAATAAATAAAATACATTGAACCGCAAAATCAATAGCTTTAAGTAAGTTAAACTTATTAAAAACGGTTTCAATTTCACTTTTTTCGATAATCTGCGCGTCATCTATCATGGCAGCGGTAAACATATCCGCTTTAGTTTGGTCAACAGGAAGAGACGAACAAGTATCACCATCTATTTTAATTAATATATCACTACTTTGCGTTAACTTATTATCGCTACGGTTTTGTTCTTTTATAATATGATTAACAGGTAATAAATTTAGGTTTGCTAAGTAAACACCAGATTTTCCATAGAAATGACGATAATAAACAAGACTCTCGGGTAAAAGTCGCCATAAATTTAAAGACTCAGCACTCGCGATAACCTCTTCAGAAAAGCAACAATATAATACCGTAGTCTGTTTTTTTGATGAATTGATAATATAAGCAAAGGTATGGCCTGATACAGGCGAAATATTTCCTATTTCAGATTTTACTATTTTATACACTTCTACAAGGTTAGTGGTAGGATATTGAACAATCCCTTCCCAGTATGAGTTGCGGGCAACATAAGTCAAAGAACAAGAAAAACGCACTCGAGTAATCAAATCATCTTTGTGCTCCTTGCTTCCTTCTTCCTCTTTTTCAAAAGGCAAACAGAATAAAGAACCTTGTCTCAATAATAAATCTTGACCAATCAAGTGGTAACCTTTTAACATTTTAACCTTTATCAAACTACACAAAACCCAGGTACATTCACTTTAACGTTAATATTTTTTAACGACTTATAACAAAAGGTCTGAGTTCGCCAAAGCGCCTAACCAAATGCAGCATCTTACTCGATTTTGCTTGTCCATAGCTAGTACTAATTTTGATTACCCAGTTACCGGTAGGATATTGATTCGGCAAAAGTGCATCATCACTTTTTCGCGATTCATCTCGAGTTTTTTGTATTAACTTAGCGTCAAACTCTGTATTAAAAACAGGCAACAAGTCATCAGGCGCATAACCAAGTGTAGTGGCTCCGGCACCAAACAAAGTCACATTATTGTCATTAATTAGCCTATTAATATATTTGCTTTCTATGTTGGCAAATAAGGCAATCTCATTTACTGACTGTAACGGTTGATTTAAAGGGTAACCAAAAACATTGTAAGAAAAAGATTCTGCGCCATTTATTCGTGTAAAGCCATCATTATCTTGCCAATCTTGCATTACATCAATAAATTGATGTATTTGACTATCAGGCCAAGCTAAATGCTCCAAATAGCGTATAAATAAAGTTTTATCAAATGGTAGAAGAGGAATCAAGCCGCCCATATCTTGAAGTCTAAATTCAGAATTTTGGAAAACAAAAGGTACACCTTGTAAATTTATATTTTTTGGTAAAGTATTAAAAACAGTAAAGTCTGTATTGTCACCAAAAATGGCATACGGAGTTGTTTGGGTAACAAAAATCAACTCACTCATATCACTAATCAGTAACCGTTCAGCCTGCATAAAGTCTTTAGCAATGGTAATTCGTTCTATATGTTGTTTGGTTTTTACAATCATCAGGGTAGCCATGCTCCCTAATATAGCGGCAATAAAAAGAACGATAATAAGTGCAGCACCACGTGTTCTATTACCCATAATAAATACTACCTATCACTTATAAACACCCATATAAAAATAACTTACTATTAAATAAATAAAAATTAAAACTCATTACTACTTGAACCATTGACATTAAACTGAACAGGATCAGCATCTGTAATTTGAAACCATAATTGTGTTGGTTGATACGGTTTTGTATTATTAATTTCATTGTTATAACGAATAACAACACGTATATACTGAGGTAATAATCCCTGTAGCTCTCCTCGCCATAATTTCAACCAGCCTTTTCTACTCGTACCCGTATTTCCTATGGTTCCACTAAGGTTATAAAGCGCATCCCGTGATGACCAGCCAAAATAATCAAAAGCAACGTCAGTAACATTAGCCGCTAACACTTTTGGCTGATCACATTTGGCCGTTATATCAGCAGTAGGAAAAGTTAACTTATTACTGTATTCACAATAAACAAGATTACTTATATTGTTGTCATTATTAAGTATTGACAACGTTATGCGCACTGGTTGATTTACAAAGTTTATGCCGTCAAGAGTAATACCTGTAAACCCTTCTTCATTACCCCTGAAAAAAGGTTTTGCATCCTTTAAACTAATAGCATTTTCACGTAAATAATAATGATGTAACCCTTTAATGGCATTCCTCAGCTGTATTGAATTCATAGTTTCTTGCATAACTTGCTCACTATTAACAGATCTTGAACTCATCGACATAAAAAACTTAAAAGCCGATGAGGCTATTAATAATACCGCAGCAAATATAGTTGAAGCGATAAGCGCTTCTAATAAACTAAAACCCTGTTGATGCTTGAATGTCTTCAGTGGTGAATAAAGTAATTTCAAAGGATTTTTCCGGATATTTGTTAAGGTGGTAGGTTATTTGATAAAGTGTAATGTGGCCTCGCTCTGAAAATGCACTTTCCGCAAGACCATCGGGATCAAATTGAGAGATCACAGGTGCGCGATCTTTCAACTTTGCTTGCCACACCAGTTGATACTCATTGATATTATAAGTACCTGATACTATTTTTTGACCTAATGAATAAGAAAGGTAATCAAAAAACGATTGCTGATTCAGTAATAATGCATAATCAGCAAGGTTTTGCCGTTGGTAATGATTTAAGACTCTATGTATACCTGAGATTGTACCTATTGCTGCAAAGAGAATAACAGAAGCAATAAGAACTTCAATTAAGGTCATTCCGGTGGATTTATGCTTCATCTTAACTGAAAATTTACTATTCATTATAAATCAACTTCATTACTTTCAATTAAGCTATCAACATTTTCAGTATTGCTATTATTTGTTTCAATATTGCCCACTTCACTAGCGTTTACTTTTCCAAGTAAAGAGCGAGACATATCAATTAATACAAACTCTTGTAATTTATTTTCAGGACTTTTTGTTATTTTAACTGCTTCATTACCTTGCCATTGACCATTGATGATAACAATATCTGTATCTGCAAACGTAAAAAAACTACTTTCTATCGTTTTCAATGTTTTATTTGATGGTACAACAGCATTATCATTTTGAGAAAAAGTCACTTTATTTTCACTAAATTTTATAGCTATTTTACTCGATGAAAAAAAACTTCGCTCGATACTCAGAGCCGCTATTGCTTTAATTTTTTCAAGTTCAGTTTTAGCTTGGCTACGTTTAACAATAGCAAACATATCAGGGGCAACTAGGCTAGAGGTAATACCTAAAATCACCATAACCACTAACAACTCAATTAATGTAAAACCGATATTTTTTTGATAAGCTTTTAAGTTATGAGCCATTAGTTAAGCCTTTTATAATGAAATATCATTAACAGAGACAATACTTAATAACATAACGACAACGACACCACCAACAATCCCCCCCATAATGAGAATTAATAGTGGCTCTAATAAAGACGTTAATTTAATCATCCATGACTCAAAATTAGTTTTAGATCTACGTGTAACTTCAGCAAAAGAGCTATCAAGAGTACCACTTTGTTCACCAACCTTAATAAGTGATAAAGAAATTCTATCTAAAAAATAACTAGAAGAAAGGCTTTCAGCCAATGGTGAGCCTGCATCTACCTTAATTTTTGCTAATTCTAATTGTTGTTTATTAACAGCCGAATTAAGTGTTTTTATACTTAATGCTAATGACTCAGATAAATTCAAACCACTTTGCAGAGTTAACGTCATCGCAGAAGAAAAACGAATTTGCTCAGCTTTGTCGATCATCCCCCCCAATAAAGGCATAACAGAAATCCACTGTATTAAGGTTTGCCGAGTTGATTCTTGTCTCCATAGCGTAATAAGGGTCAATACAAACCCAGCCATTAAAATAAATATTAATAAATTATTTTGACTAACAAAGCGACTACTCTCTAACAACCATTGAGTATAACCAGGCAACTCCGTAGCAGAAGTAAAAATACTCTCCATATTAGGAATAACAAAGTTAAAAATGGCGAAAACAGCACAAAGACAAACCATAAAAATAATTAACGGATAAGTTAATGCCTGAATTGTTTTACTTTTCAAATCGCGTTGAAAAGCCAAGTTGTCAGCCAAACTGCGAAAAACAGCAGGCAGTGTTCCTGTATTTTCAGCGATATTGGTCATTTCAAGATAAAGCACATCAAACAACTCAGGATATTTTTGTAATGATTTATATAAAGGAGTACCAGCTTGGACATCAATAAATACTTCATGCCAAACTTTACCTAAAGCTTCAGAAGGTGCAGTATCAATTAACACCTCTAGGGCATCATTTATTCTCAAACCATTTTCTAATAACGTTGCTAACTGATTAGTAGATTGCTCAACATCTGACGCACTTGCATTTTTTTTATTACTAAAAAAACTCTTTTCTGCATCAAGCTCAACCGAGACAACAATTAAGGATTGTTTTTTTAGTTCACTACGTGCGGCTGATTCATCAACCGCAAATAAATAGTCACTTACCTTATCACCAGAATGAGTAAGCGCTTTATACTTATATTTTTGACTCATCCTGCTACCCGCAATACTTCTTCTAACGTAGTTTGACCTTTAATTGCTTTTAAATAACCGTCTTGTTTTAAACTTCGCAAATTATTGCTTTGCATATACTCAGCGGCATCTTTAAAGAAGTTTTCTCCTTTAGGCATTTGCTTTATTTCATTATCGCAAGGTAAATATTCTAATAAAGCAACACGACCTTGAAAGCCCGTATGTCCGCATTTATCACAACCCACCACATTTTTAAGTTCAATATCATCAACATTAAATTTTTCTGCTAAGGTAGACAAATCATATTGTTGTGTTAATGCGGCTATTTCTTCAGGTGACTTTAATTGTGCACAGCTACAAAGCTTACGTACTAAACGTTGTGCTAAAATGGAAACGAGTGCCGCATTAAGTAAATATTCCTGCACACCTAAATCAAGTAATCGAGTATAAGCAGTCGCTGCATCGTTAGTATGTACAGTACTAAAAACTAAGTGTCCTGTTAATGCTGACTGTAAAGCAATTCTTGCTGTTTCATTATCACGTATTTCCCCAACCATAATTACATCAGGATCTTGTCTAACAATACTACGTAAACCTTTAGCAAAATCAAAACCAATATCATTATTTATCTGTACTTGGTTAATGCCTTCTAACTGATATTCTATCGGATCTTCTAAAGTAATTATTTTTACTTCAGGACGATTAAGTTGATTAAGGTAGGAATATAAACTTGTGGTTTTACCAGAGCCTGTAGGCCCCGTCATTAAAATAACACCCGCCGTTTTTTTTAAATCTGCTTGTATACGTTCAGCTAAATCACTTTCATAACCTAAAGTAGCTAAATCATATTGCACTGAACTTTTGATTAAAAAGCGCATTACCATACTTTCCCCCTCACCAAGCGGTAAAGAAGAACAACGTATATCTAATTCAATATTATTGGCTCTGGTTTCAATCTTGCCATCTTGAGGGCGACGTTTTTCGGCAATATCCATACCTGAAAGGATTTTAATTCGAGAAATAACCGCAAGCTGTAAATTTTGTGGAATAGCATCAGCTTCATGTAAAATACCGTCAACGCGATAACGAGCACGATAACGGCTTGCTACGGGTTCAATATGTAAATCTGAAGCCCCTAGCTTTACTCCTTCACTAATTAAATGATTAACGAAAGAAACAGTAGGTGCGCCTTGAGCAAGCTCTTTTAGTCGCTCTATTTCGCCCTCACCAACATATTGTTGGCCAACTTGATTATGCTTAGCTGTTTGCCAGTTTATTTCATACTGCTCTTTTAATAAATCGAGTTGTTTACTTGTACAAAATAAATAATCAATTTCAAACGGTAATAGACGTAAATAGTCAACTAATGACCAATGCTCTAAGGTAGAAATAGCCAAAGATAAAGTATTTGCTTCAAGCGCTACAGGAACAGCACCGGCAGACAACAAAAATTCACTATTTATTTTTGGTAATAATAACGCTACCTTTTCGCTATCTAATACTTCTGCTTTTGATGATAAGACTGTAGCGTTATATAATTTGGCATATAAATAAGGCAGTTGGTTTTCTTCTAACGCTCCAATAGACAGTAAGGTACGTTCTAAACTTGTTCCTAAATTTTGTTGTAGTTTAGTTGCTTCTGCTATTTTGTTGTTATCAATACCTAATACCGTGGTTAGGTATTCAATTTTACTCACGTTGTTACCGTTATTAGCATTGTTAATAGCTGATATCACTGGCTTCATCAGTACCGCCTTCTTTGCCGTCACTACCATAACTTATTAAATCATATTCACCATTGTCACCAGGAAACTTATAGATATAACTATTACCCCATGGGTCATTAGGAATATCTTTGGGTAAATAAGGGCCTTGCCAATTAGCTTTATCTGACGATCTTAATTCATCAAGCGTTGCCGGATAGTTACCTAAATCAAGGCGATACATATCTAACGATGTTGAAAACAATTCCATTTGCGTTTTAGCCGTGCCTTGTTTAGACGAGCCTATTTTACCAAACATCTTAGGAGCAACCAGCGAGGCTAGTAACCCTAAAATAACCATAACAATAAGTAACTCAACCAAAGTAAAGCCACTTTTATTTTTTCTTGTTAAACCACAAGCTAAAATAGGTTTTACTTTATTTTCTGACAACATAAAAACTCCAACAATACCAACTACTTAATTCTTATACCAGTTTCATTAATTAAGTTTTCTATTTTAGACGGAGATAAAATCATTAAATACAAGGCATTTATTTACATAACTAGTTGTTCTAATTATTAAATAAATAACGCTGTAGTTAGTGCTTTTAGCCCTTATAAATGATCACTTAGTTTGTAAAATTGGTATTATTTGATAAATACTTATAAATGAGCAGATATTCATACTTATATCTGCTCAACTATATCAAGTTAATTTTAACTTTCAGTTTCTGCTAACTCTGTATATTCGTCAATGGCTTTAGCAAAATTTTCCATTGGCTGCGAGCCAGTTATAATTTTCCAGTCAACAAGTTTACCATCTTTTTCTAACCCAATAACAAACGACGGTGTACTTTTGATACCAATTAATCTTGCTATTTTCATATCATTATTAATTTGTTCAGCTGTTTTTGCAGAGCCAACACATTGGTTAAACTTATCATTGTCTAGCTTCATAGCTGTGGTAAATTCTGTGATATTATTTTTAGTGAAATTTTTACCACGAGCAAACAACCATGCTTTTGCTTCTTTGTAAGCTCCTTCTTCACGAGCACACTCTAGTGAAAATGCAGCTACAGCGGCATTTGGGTGTAACTGCTGTATAGGGTAATTCTTACCAACAAAACGTAATTTACCTGTTTCAATATACGCTTTTGTTAACTCAGGTAAGCGCTCATCATGAAACCTTTTACAAAATGGGCAATGTAGATCAGTAAATTCAACCATTACCACTTTGGCATTAGCGTCACCTACACTCGCACTCGTACTAATATCAATAGTAGGTTGTTGATTAGGGTTTGTTGAGCTCGAAGGGCTACTAGCTTTAGTTATCCCTAATTTATCAGCAATAGCTTGTTGGTTACGATTAAGTACCGAAATCTGTTTAGTAAGGTGTTCAATATGAGATTTTAATACCTCTATTTTTTGTGCTTCAGTCATGGAAGCAGTGTCTTGTTCAACATTATCTTTTTCAGTACCACAAGAACTAACCAAAAGCGTTAACAACATTGACGTTGCTATCGTAATTAAAGGGAGTAATCGCATAATATTCCTTAATGATTTTTAATATATGAAAAAATAAAAATTATAATAAAAAAAAACCTCCAAAAGGAGGCTTTTATTCAATCTCTATCAGTTATTTTAATAACTTATCTATAAAGGTAAGTTATTAAACAACTTGATAATTACTCAGACCAATCGTTTTGATCAAGAACTGGTAATACACGGTCAACGCCGCCAGGAACTGTTTGCACAGATACACCGTGAACTTTGTTCTTAGGTGCAGTAACAGTAAATGTCATAGTATGACGACTACCAGTACCTGCATAACCTGCAGATTTTGCAGCAGCTAATAAGTCACTAGTTCTTAATACGTTAGAAGCTTTAGGAGCAATTTGACCTAAGTTAACATTTTTCTCTTCATTTGATGACTCATCGAAGATATCCATGAAAATAGTTGCTTCTGTAGTATGTTCACTTGTAATACGAACAAAACCAGAGCTAGCGTCAGTTAAAGCGTAAGGAACTTTTAATACAGCACCGTTAACGCCAACTTCGAATGGAGTAGGTGTTTCACAACCGTTCTTATCTAAATAAGCAGAGTTGTTAAAGTCCATGCTCCAAGTAGTCTTAACTTCGTAGTTAAACTCCATTACTTCATCATCAGAGTTCATTAAACGAGCAGCAACAAATACATTTGTGTCAGCATCACTTGGGAACAATTCAGCAGCATCGATGTCATAAGACATTGACGTTTCAGTTAATGGAATTAAGTCAGTACCTAAATCTTCAATATCAACTAATTGAACATCAGTGTCAGCAGCAATAGTAATGTGGTCAGCTTGTGCAGCATCTAAAACAGTACCATTACCAAGGTTATCAAACGCACCATCACCGATGTTAGCTAATAAAGATAATGTAACGCCATCACCAGTAGGAGCTGTAGTATATGTAGACAAGATAACTTCGTCATCTGCATGTACAGCTACAGCTTGATCAAGAGAGTCATGGTTGTTTACAAATCTAGTTTCCCAGAATGCTGATGTATCAATAGAACCATCTGTAGAGATTACTTGACCAACCCAATCGCCAGAACCATTTTGCTCTACAACAAATTCTTGACGGAAAGAAGGATCTTCAGCATCAACTAAAATTTCGTTTGTTGCTTGTGGGCTTACAACAATTTCAAACTGCTCGCTAATGTCAACAATAGCTGTTGCACCAGTGTTTGAACTTTTACCACCGGCAATAATAGTACCCGCATCAGTAAATGCGCTGATAGCTTTAATAGTCACTTCAGGGTCGATATTACAAGTTTCATCGTTTTCAATATGAATCGCAATAGATTCAATTAAAGTACCGTCTTCAGCTACGCCTTCAGGGTTAGTTTGAGATAACATCAAACGAGTACCAGCACCGATAGTTACACCAGCTTTAGTTAAAAACTCAACTTTAGAAGTGTCGTTAAATGAACCATCAGAAGAGGCTACTGTTTGGTATTCACCTGTAGCTAAATCTTTGCTTACTAAATAAATTTGGTTAGCGTTAGCTGTACCGAAATCAGCACCAGAAAGTTCCATAGTAATACGTGAAGCTGGTGGAATATCTGTAGTAGGGATATATACAATAACGCTACGTGGAAGAGCGCCTGTAGTTTCTAAATCTACATCTACGTCGCCTGTTAATTCCCATGCGATTGAAGTATTTACAACTGATGCTAATGATGTAGCACCTGCTACTGTACGAGTTGTAGTACAAGCTGCAGGTGTATATAGTATATCATGAGCTTCAACTACGCCCGCAGCATCATTTGTTGTTTTGTATACTTCAAAACAAGCTTCAGTACCAGCAAAAGCAGAAGTTGATGCAAAAACACCAGCTACCGCTAAAGGTAACGCTGCTAAATTAAATTTTTTCATTTCTAGTTTACTCCATTTTATGTTTATCATATTACCAATGCTGAAATATGACTTATCAAACGCGTTTTATTAAATTAAAACTATTATACATTGTACTTATTTTATTAACTCTGTTGAGGTTTTTTGAAATAAGTCGCGGTAATTAGCCTGCCCCAGTTATCTTATTTTAACAAAACGTCAAAAAAGAAATAATTGGCATGCCTTTTCCATTTATTAATAAATTGCTAAACCTAAAATACTTAAGGGCATTTAAATTAACACAACGAACTATAAAAAGTGAATTTATAAATTCTTCCGTCTCTATAGTTACAACAGCAACAAATGTAATGGTAACTCAATGTGTTGTCAACTATTTAATATATATATTCCATTTAATCTATAAATATAAGTAACAACTAAAAAAACGAGCAAAAAAAGCACAAAACCCTTGTTTACTATCATGTTATTTTATTATTAACAATCATAAAATCAAGAGTAAATAAATAATAAATTAATCATAATACTACTTGAAGTAAAAAAAATAGCACTATCGTACAGTTAACGACTATTTTAAAAGTCTTTTATTTTGAAAGACAATATCACAAATTACCGCAATTCTCTTCGTAAAATCTTACCTACATTAGTTTTAGGTAACTCTTTACGAAACTCTACAAGTTTAGGTACTTTATAACTTGTTAAGTATTTACGACAATGCTTAATCAAAGTCTCTTCATCTAAATCATCTGTTTTACTGACCACAAAAACTTTAACTATTTCGCCACTGCCCTCGCTTTGAATACCAATTGCCGCTGATTCTAGTACGTCATCGTGCATGGCTAATACTTCTTCAATTTCATTTGGGTAAACATTAAAGCCGGATACAATAATCATATCTTTTTTACGATCAACAATGGTAAAAAAGCCCCTATCGTCCATTTTTGCTATATCGCCAGTAGCGAACCAACCATCTTTTAATACTTCAGCGGTAGCGGCTTCACTGTTATAATAGCCTAACATTACCTGCGGGCCTTTAACCCACATTTCACCAGACTCGCCTATTGGTGCTTCGCTACCGTCATCAAGCATAATTTTAACATCAGTAGATGAAGCAGGAAGTCCGATACTACCATCGTAATCAGTGAGTGTGTATGGGCTGATAGTTACTAAGGGTGCACATTCTGTTAATCCGTAACCTTCTAATAAACGTGTATCCGTAACTTTTTTCCAACGTTCAGCCACAGGCCGCTGTACAGCCATACCACCGCCTAAAGACATTTTTAATGTACTAAAATCAATATCACTAAAACCTGGAGTATTTAATAACCCATTGAATAACGTATTAACTCCGGTAATTGCAGTAAAGCGATGTTTAGACAATTCTTTAACAAAAGCGGGCATGTCTCTAGGGTTAGTAATTAATAAGTTGGTACCACCTAAAGTAATAAAAGTTAAGCAGTTGGCTGTTAATGCAAATATATGATAAAGCGGTAAAGCTGTTACCACTATTTCTTCGCCTTCTTTTAACATGGGGTTGATAGCGGCTTTAGCCTGTAATAAGTTGGCCACCATATTTCGATGCGTTAACATCGCACCTTTAGAAGGACCTGTTGTACCACCGGTATATTGTAAAAAGGCAAGGTCGTTGCCAGTTAGTGTAACTGGCTCAAATGTTAATTCACTTCCACGTTTTAACACGGTATTAAATAGCACAGCTTGAGGAAGATGATAAGCCGGTACCATTTTTTTAACGTACTTAACAACACAGTTAACTATAGTACCTTTAAGCATACCTAGGCGATCACCAAGTGAAGTCACAATAATATGTTTAACATCCGTGTTTGCAACAATTTTCTCAAGTGTATTCGCAAAATTTTCGATAATAACTATCGCTTTGGTATCAGAATCTTTTAACTGATGCTCTAGCTCTCGTGAGGTATATAAGGGATTTACATTTACAACGGTTAAACCAGCTAAAAGTGCACCAAATAAAGCAATTGGGTACTGCAAACAGTTAGGTACCATAATGGCCAGTTTATCGCCTTTTTGTAAACCTAAGTCTTGTTGTAAATACGCAGCAAAAGCCGTTGCTTGAACTGCAAACTCAGTGTAAGTAATAGATGCTCCCATATTAATAAAAGCGGTTTTATCACTAAACTTTGTCGTATATTTGTGAAACATAGCCACAATAGATGGGTACTTATCTGCATCTATTTCGAATGGCACATCACTAGGATAACTTTTATCTAACCAGATTTTTTCCACGGTGGCTTCCTCATAGGTGATTATGTTGCTATTTATGATGTAGATTTACTTTATATTTTAGCAACACTTATTATATAAACGCTTTTGTTATTATTATTGTAAGAAACTGTTTTATCAAATTTTTATCATTAAAGCATAATTTACACATGGCGGCTAATGCGATTAACGAAACTATTAAGCATAGTCGCTAATGCTTTCGCTTGCTCCATGTGAACATGGTGACCGCCCGCTAACTTAATAGTGGTTACTTTTTTTTGCGTAGTTGAGAAATTATCTAAACCTTGTGCCACCATCTTCATGCCATGATCACCATATATTAATTGTATAGGGCATTTAATATCACTAAATAACTGTTGGCCTTGCGCTAAACTTAATCGATAAGGCGAGATTGTCCGCAAACGCGGATCTGAACGCCAACGGTATAAACTTTTAATTCCATTTTCTTCAACTAACACTAATGATCTTTGTACAATTAACCTTGCATATTTGGCTGGTAAGTCTGAAACCTGCATTCTCGCTTTTATAGCTATTGCCTCGGTAAACTGTCGAGTAGGTTTAACACGTTTATTTACTGGTGATTGATAACGACTCAATAATCCTTCGCGCAACTGCTTAGTTGTTTGCTCTACAGGTGCACAAACAAAACCAAACGAGTCTATTAGTGTTAATGATTTAACCTTTTCAGGAAACGCTGCGGCAAACGCACTTGCGATCATAGCGCCCATAGAATGAGCAACAATATCTATTGCCTGCCAATTATTCAGTGTAAACAAAGCAAGTAAGTCACTTACATAATCGACAAAGTGATAATGCGCGCCATTAGAACGATGAGATGAGTGACCATGACCTGGCCACTCTAAAGCAATAATACGCCTGTTAGTTAGTAGATTATTTTTAGGGATGGTTTCGTGCATACTTGCTTGTGTAACTTCATGCATTAATGGCAAAAAGCTAGCCGCATTATCGAGGTAACCATGTAAACATAATATAGGTTGATGATTTTCACTTCCGCAAGCAAGGGCAGTAAGTTTGATGTCATCAAGTTGATAGCTTATTTCTTCAATCTGAGTATTGTTTAGTTGTTCCGAATTAACGTCTGTATTACTAACCATAAATCAAACCTTAGATTAGGGCGTGTTGAACTTTCAGGAGTCAATTTTATTCAATGTAACTTATTTATTAGATTTAATTAACGAATAAAGTGCAGCAAGGGCTATCACACACCAGATTATCACCCATATAAATTCAGGGATAAAAGTCATTGATGCTAATGCAGCACCATCACCTAAGGCGCGCCCATCGAATAAATAGATTGGACTAAATAAGCTATTTAATAAAATACTTAAACCGAAAAATTTTAACAATAATTGCAAGTAATGTAAGCGGCGTACTTTTATAGTGAAAATAAAAATTATCACTAAACACACAATAATGATGATAGTTAAAAGATCCCTTGCCCACAATATAATTGAAGCAACCAACAGCGCAATCATTAAGGCTGAGATTATTTGTGCCGTTCGTTGATGACTTTTAGCTAATTTAAACAGCAACCAACCCCACAATGTAGCGCCAGCATAACCAAAAAAGGTAATAAAAAAACCAATACCACCTCTTGTTGTACAAAGCCCTGAGCCATTAGAGAATAATTGAATACTGATAATTTCACCGCCAGTAAGTAAAGCAGCAATACCATGGCTAATTTCATGAAAATAAGTTTCTAACCAATTAAGCGGAATAGAAACAATAGGGATTTGTCTAATGACAACAGCGGCAATGAGGAGGAAATATAGCTGATATTTTTGCCAAAAACTGGCACTGGTGATTTGTGAATTATTGGCCATTATTGTTCCGTTAAATAACTGAGTAAATGATTATTCTTTACCTGGAAGCTTTTTCCATGAAACAGTATCACGTACATAAACTGGCTGAGCATTTTCTGCTGATACGCCCTGCCCTTGTGTTAACTTTCCTTTACCAATAACTAACATAGCCTCAGCACTAGGAAATAATATTTCAGGACTTGCTTGATTGGTTTTTAATGATAGTAATTTTTCACCTAACTCAGTTGGGTATGCATCCCAACCAGTACCCACCGCATAAAACGTATCGTTAATCACACGAGGTAATTGCTTAGCTAAATGCTCAGCAAATTGCTCTGGTGGCGTTACCGCTTCGGCGAGTTGTGCTTGCATAATATTATGTTCATCAAGCTCAAAATAACCATTGTAAACTTCAGCCATACGCGCATCTATTGTCGCGATAACTTTAGTTTCACCCTGTTTGATAAAAGCCGCCTGTGCCATAGCTTGCAAGCTAGATACACCTACAACAGGTAAGTTAGCCGAAAAAGCTAAACCTTGTGCAACACCAACACCAATGCGAACGCCAGTAAAACTACCTGGCCCTTGACCAAAAATAAGGCCATCAAGATCAGCTAACTTTATTCCTGCTTCTTTTAATAAACCATCAATCATAGGCAACAATTGTAAACTATGCGATTGCGGGCAAAGTTCGAAATGAGAATACATTTTCCCATTCACTTCTAATGCAACAGAACAAGCTTCGGTGGAAGCATCAAGTGCTAAATAATTCACAATACTAATTTCCTATAGAATGATTCGAGTAAAAATAAACTATCGATATACTTACTGTGGTTTACTCTAACGTTTACCTTTAAGAGCATGGATCCCCGACAAGACACTTCGGGGATGACGACGCGACTTTAGAGCTGTTAGTTTATAAAGTAGCTTTTGCAAAGCATTTAATTAACAACCGATTAGAACCTGGATCCCCGACAAGACATCTCGGGGATGACGACGCGAATTTAGGGTCTTTAATTTATAAAAACAGCTTCAAACCAAACAACATTTGTTCGAAATAAATTTTGTTTTTCAAGGCGCTTGAAGCGACGCATACTTTACTATAAGAATAAAAAGTTATGCGAGCGCCAAGCAACGCCGAAAAACGACATTTAGGCGAACAAACATTTATTCGAATTAAATGCTCGTTCTCGAGGCGCTAAGTATGAAGCATAGTTTTTTCTATGTGAATACTTTGCAACAAAGAAAAAGAGTATTTAAGCGGATAAATTATAGTATTTCGACTAGGTCGATGACGAAGGTTACAGTCTGTCCTGCTAGAGGGTGGTTAAAATCAATAGTCACCGATGTACCATTCACTTCTTTGATCATACCCGGCAATTCACCGCCTGGTTGTGAGAAAGTAATGATATTGCCTACTTCAGCCGGTACTTCTGCGGTAAATTTATCTGCATCCATGTAATGAATGTTATCCGGGTTTGGCTCACCAAAAGCGTCTTTAGCTTCTAAAGTAAATTCTCTTGAATCACCTTGTTTCATACCTAATAATTCAGCTTCAAATGCCGGTGAAATGCTGTTATCACCCATGATTATTTTAGCAGGTTTATTATTTACTTTAGTGCTGTCTGCCGCCGAGCCATCACTTAGTTTCATTGTTACATGAACAAGAATACTAGAGTCACTTTGAATTTGAGTTGAGCCGGTCATTGTTAGCTTTCCGCCTTATTTGAGTTATTTGTTTTATTTTCTTTACTAGACTCTTTATTAGTGAAGGATTCAAAGATCATTAATGCAGCACCAACAAAAATAGCCGAGTCAGCAACATTAAAAGCTGCAAAATGTTTATCGCCCCAATAAAAGTCGAGAAAATCTATTACGTAGCCAAACATTGCTCGATCAATTAAATTACCAAGCGCACCACTTAAAATAAATGCAAATGATATACATAATAAACTTTGTTGTTTCGGGGTTTTTGCCATCCACACAATAAAGACAATACTTGCGATGCTAGCAATAGCGGTAAAAAACCAACGCTGCCAACCACCTTGATCAGCTAAAAAGCTAAATGCTGCACCTGGATTATGAACATACGTTAGATTGAAAAAAGGGAATACGGCTAAAGTTTCGCGGTAGTCAAAGGTATTAGCGACCCATTGTTTTGTTACTTGATCGATGATTAAAAAGAGTATGGTTAACCATAACCAACTTAAACCAGTATCTTTAAATAATTTTTTCACTGAAGGTAATCTCATCTAGCGGAATTAGGTAGGTAATTACTTATCATTTTGTACTGATTAGCTTAACCTAAGTCATTAAGCTAGTCAGTCAAGTAAACCAAACATTCTGTAAGTGAATGTTTGGTTTTACTAACAAAGTAAATTAGGCGAACTGTCTTACTTCACCGTCGCCATCAACATTGGTAATACAACGACCACATAATTCAGGGTGCGCTTCGCTTTCGCCAATGTCAGTGGTTACATGCCAACAACGGTCACATTTAGCACCTTCTGCAGGGGCAACAGATAACCACAAACCGTCAATATCAGTTGCCTGTGCGTTTTCAGGTGCAGCGGTAACTGTTTCAATAGTGGCTTTTGAAGTAATTAATACAAAGCGTAGTTCTTCACCTAATTTAGCTAACTTAGTAGCTAAATCTTGCGTTGCGTATAAAGTCACTTGTGCTTCTAATGCTTTACCCACTGTTTTTTCTTTACGGGCTTGCTCTAAGGCACGGTTAACTTCACCACGAACATTCAGTAATTCTGACCAATATGCATTATTAAGCTCATTCTCTGAGCTGCTATTAGCAAGGTGTTTTGCTAAACCATCGAACCAAACACCGGTAAATACAAAATCATCACGCTCACCACTTACAGGCAATGGTAATGCTTCCCAAACCTCTTGTGCAGTAAATGACAGTATTGGCGCCATCCATGCGGTCATTGATTCAACAATTAAATACATTGCAGTTTGACATGAACGGCGTGCGTTTGAATCACTCTTCGCTGTGTACTGTCTGTCTTTGATGATATCAAGATAGAAGCCACCTAGCTCATTAGTACAGAAATTCATAAGCTTATGTACAACTACATGTAACTCATATTTATCGTACGCGGCTATAATCTCTTCTTGTAATTGTGCAGCTTTTTCAACAGCCCAACGATCAAGTGCTACCATGTCATCAAACGCAACTGAATGATTAGCTGGTTCAAAGCCATTTAAGTTAGACAATAAGAAACGTGAAGTATTACGAATACGACGGTAAGCATCAGCTTGACGTTTAAATATTTCATCGCCAGCTGTGATTTCTTGCGTGTAGTTAACAGATGCAACCCACAAACGTAAAATATCGGCACCTAAAGTTTTGGTAATTTCGCCTGGAGTGATCACATTGCCTATTGATTTAGACATTTTGTGACCTTTAGCATCAACTACAAAACCGTGAGTAAGTACTTCTTTGTATGGCGCTTCACCGGTCATAGCCACTGAAGAGATCATTGACGACATAAACCAACCACGATGTTGGTCTGAGCCCTCAAGGTATAAGTCAGCAATACCATCAAATTCTGCACGCTCATTAATTACTGAGAAATGCGTAGTACCTGAGTCAAACCATACATCAAGAGTGTCTGGCACTTTAACAAAGTTTTCAGCATCATCGCCGATAAGCTCTTGCGCCTCTAGGTCGAACCACGCTTGAATACCTTCTTTCTCAACACGTTGTGCTATTTCTTCAATCAGTTCAAGGCTACGTTCATGTAACGCGCCAGTATCTTTATGAATGAACAATGCCATTGGCACGCCCCACGTACGTTGACGTGAAATACACCAGTCAGGGCGACCTTCAACCATTGATTGAATGCGGCTTTGACCCCAATCAGGGATCCATTGTGTTTGTTCAATTTCTTTTAATGACGCATCGCGTAAACCTTTTTGATCCATAGAAATGAACCATTGCGGCGTAGCGCGGAAAATAATTGGCGTTTTGTGTCTCCAACAATGCGGGTAAGAATGCTCAATCGCATGATGATGTATCAAGGCATTGTTTTCTTTTAATAATTCAACAACGCTCGCATTAGCTTTAAACACATGTTGTCCAGCAAGTAATGGCGTATCATCTAAATAAACACCATTGGCGCCAACAGGGTTAGCTACCTCGAGGTTGTATTCTTTACCAACCACGAAATCTTCTACACCATGACCAGGAGCAGTGTGCACAGAGCCAGTACCTGAATCAGTTGTTACATGCTCACCTAAAATCACCGGTACAGAGAAGTCATAAAACGGATGTTGAACTTGTAGCGACTCTAAATCAGCACCTTTACAGAAGCCTAACGCATGGTATTTAGTGATACCAAAACGATCCATACAAGAAGTCACGAGATCTGATGCGATAACCAAACGTTGCTTACCTTCTTCACCCGCAGATAATGTTTCACATTGTACTAGTGTGTATTCAACATCAGCATGAAGTGCTACTGCACGGTTAGCAGGTAAAGTCCAAGGTGTTGTAGTCCAGATAACAAAAGCAATTTCGCCTTCACCTTCATGACCATCAGGATGAGAGAATTTATTGCTGATAGACTGATCTAAGGCTGTAAATTTAACATCAATAGCAGGAGACTGTTTGTCTTGATATTCAACTTCAGCTTCGGCCAAAGCCGAGCCACAGTCTGTACACCAATGCACAGGTTTGAAGCCTTGATGAATATGACCATTTTCAACAATTTTACCTAACGAACGAATGATATTCGCTTCGGTATCGAAGTTCATCGTTAAGTATGGGTTTTCCCAGTCAGCTGAAACACCTAAACGTTTGAAGTCTTCACGTTGACCGTTCACTTGTTTAGCCGCGTACTCACGACATTTTTCACGAAAAACAGCCGCACTAACCTTATGACCGGGTTTACCGACTTTTTTCTCAACCATTAATTCGATAGGTAAACCATGACAATCCCAACCCGGTACGAAAGGCGAGTTAAAATCTGATAGGGTTTTTGATTTAACAATAATGTCTTTTAAAATTTTATTAACAGCATGACCTAAGTGAATATTACCGTTAGCGTAAGGAGGGCCATCATGAAGAATAAATGACTTTTTGCCTTTTTTAGCTTCACGAATTTTGCCGTAAAGATCTTTAGCCGCCCAATCTTTGAGCATATTAGGTTCACGATTAGCCATATTACCTTTCATCGCGAAAGAAGTGGCTGGTAAATTCAGGGTCTGTTTGTAATCACTCATTTAAATCATTATCCGTTTATGTTGGCTGACAAATGTAATAAGTAGTTATAAAGATCAACCAGATTTATAACTGTTAATTTATGTGAATTTAATTCTTTGTTTCTAATCATTACAATTGCTAACGTGCTATTAAAGCAACAATTTACTGCAATTGTTTAAGTAACGGCTAAGCCAGTACTCGTTTTGCTTGTTCGCTGTCTTGATGTATTTGCGCAGTTAGCGCTTCAAGGCTTTCAAATTTCATCACTGAGCGCAATTTCTGTTTTATTGTCACTTCAATGTTTTGTCCGTATATATTGTTATCAAAATCAAATATATGTACTTCTAGTTGCTGTCTAATACCGGCAACCGTTGGTCTTGCACCTATATTGGCAACACCTTTAAACTCACCTTGTAGTGTTTTTACCATAACGGCAAAAACCCCGTTAAGTGGTGAAACAGTTCTTTTTAGCAAAACATTAGCGGTAGGAAAGCCTAATTGCCTACCACGTTTGTCGCCATGAAATACTCGACCAATAATCGCGTATTCTCTACCTAACATTTGTTTAACAGTGTCTAAATCATCATCTTCTAGTGCTTGCCGTATAGCTGTTGAGCTAATACGTGCATCAAGTACTTTAAAACTTTTTGTATCGGTTACCGCAAAGCCGTGTTTTTCTCCAGCTCTGCAAAGCATGGAAAAGTCACCGCTACGATTTTTTCCAAAATGGAAATCATCACCGACAATAAGATGTTTAACACCTAACTTTTTAACCAGTAAATTATCAATAAAATACTCGGCACTTTGGTTAGCAAACTTAGCATTGAAGTTGACGCAAATAAGGCGTTGTACGCCCAGTTTTGCTAATAAATTATATTTATCACGTAATCTACATAATCGTGCGGGAGCCGTATTTGGGGCAAAAAACTCTTGCGGTTGTGGTTCAAAAACCAACACCGCCGCCACACAATTTAAGGCTTTAGCTCTTTCTACCAGTGTTGTTATTATTTGCTGATGCCCTAAATGCACACCATCAAAATTACCAATAGTTAATACACAACCATGATCTGCTGATTGAATGTTATGTAACCCGCGAACTAACTGCATTAGCTATTATTCTGCCTTCATTATCACACTGCATGGAAAAATTAACATATTAAAATCAATAGGAAAAACACCGAAAAAAACGAGTTTTCAGCCATTGAACACTGTAAAATTCCACTAATAAAACGGCTAAATAAGCCTCTGACGAATGTCAATTTTGACACTCGCATAAAATAAACCGACGAATTATATACCAGCACGTACGAATAATCAGTAGTTAGCGCATTTTTTTTATGCTTATTTAAACTGTTTTATTTCAATACGTATATTGACGAAGTAATAGCTAAATATTAATTAATGATTGGTCGCCACTCGATTCTAATTATGACTCTATGTCTAACTGCTTCTGCGGGCTTTTTATTAACACTTTAAAATCACCAAGACGTACGCCCAATAGAATAATCATCACTAAATAACTGCCAATACCCGCCACAATACATAAGGTAAGCTGTTGTACCTGTTCGAAAAAATTCATTGCCAACCAAACATCAAAATCACTCGATAATTGATCAACTACTAAAGCCATCACGCCAGCGCTAATTATCAACTTAGCCATAAAAATAATAGTAGGGGCTGATAATTGATAAACCCCTTGCGCTTTTAAGCCACGATACAACAAACAGGCATTTAAGGTTGCCGACATAGTTGTGGCAATGGCTAAACCTACATAACCAAAAAATGGTGCCAACATTAAATTGAAAACCATATTAGCAAGCATAGCAATAATTCCTATTTTTACGGGGGTTTTGGTATCTTGACGGGCGTAATAGCCAGGCGCTAATATTTTGATAAACATAAAACTTAATAGGCCAGAAAGATAGGCGAATAATGCCATAGAGACTTGCAGTACATCTTGCTGGCTAAATTCTCCGCGCATAAAAAGCACCATAATTATTGGCTGCGCTAAAACCATTAAGCCGGCAAGTGCCGGCCAACCAAACAAGCTAACCACTTTAAGGCCCCAATCAAGCGTTGCACTAAATTCTGCAGGATTATTTTTACTGTGTAATTTCGCCAAACTCGGCAGGACAACGGTGGCAATACCAATACCAAATAACCCTAACGGAAATTCAAGTAATCGGTCTGCATAATACAGCCAACTGATTGAACCGGTAATTAAAAAACTAGCAATTAAAGTATCAAGTAATAAATTAATTTGAGTAACCGACACACCAAATAACGCAGGGATTATTAATTTACGAATTTTACTTACGCCAGCACTATGCCAAGCCCATTTGGGTTTTACCAACATGCCTGATTTGTACAAAAAAGGCACTTGAAAGATAAATTGAATTAAACCACCTAAAAACACACCCCATGCTAATGCATGTGCAGGGCTTTGCGTATAAGGAGCACCATAAATAGCCATACTAATAATGGCAACATTAAGTAAAACTGGCGTAAAAGCAGAGACAGCAAAACGCCCCATGGTATTGAGTATTGCACCCGAGAGCGCAGTAAAACTAATAAACCATAAATACGGAAATGTAATAGTTAGTAGGTTGTGCGCTAAAGTAAATTTTTCACCGCCAGGAGCCTCTTCAAACCAATCGATAAACCAACCGAAACCGAACAGCATTACAAATAGTGGCGAGGCGAGCATGCCAAATAAGGTAACCGCGGTAACAATAACACCTAATGTTCCTGAAACTTGTGCAATTAATAAACGTGTTTCATCAAAGGTGTTTTGAGTTTGCGCTTGCTCGGCATGTAATTCATCTTTTACCTGATATTCACTTAATACTGGTACAAATGCTTGAGCAAAAGCTCCTTCAGCAAACAGACGACGTAAAAAATTAGGGATTTTATTGGCGAATAAAAAAACATCAGCCATCACCCCAGAGCCCATCACATTAGCAATAACGATATCGCGTATTAATCCTAAAACCCGCGACACTAAAGTCATTACACTGACAATGAGTCCCGATTTAATTAATTTTTTACTCAAGAAATAATCCTATAGCTTACTAAGTTATAAACTGTTTTATGGGTGATTTTAATATGTAGTAAACAAACAAAAATAAATAATGCGTATTATGTGATGATTTTACCTATTTAAACAATGTATACTTACGCTGTTCACAACGTGTTTGTTTTTATCGACTATTTTTTAGTCGTAAACATCGACCATATTCTTTTTAATTGCTTTTATAAGCCCTCTAGCGATATTTTTATCCTTTTGCGTAAATTAAACAATTAAAACATTTGACAACCAGCTAAAAAACAGGCATATTTCGTCGCCTTAAATTTAAGCTTATAATCAATCTTTTAGGAGATCACCTTGGCTAACTCAAAGCAAGCTAAGAAGCGCGCAGGACAATCTGAAAAGCGCCGTCAACATAACGCAAGTCGTCGCTCAATGATGCGTACTTTACTTAAAAAAGTACTATCAGCTATTGAAGCTGGTGACAAAGAAGTTGCAGCAAAAGAATTCGCTGCTGCTACACCTGTTTTAGACCGTTACGCAAGTAAAGGTCTTATTCATAAAAACAAAGCTGCTCGTTCTAAGAGCCGTTTAAACGCAGCAATCAAAGCACTTTAATTTTTGCTTTCGCTGTAGTTATTATGAATAACGCTTTGTATTATTAATTTATTTGATAATACAAAATATTTAAAAACCGACTTATGTCGGTTTTTTTATGTCTTTTATATTCATAAACTCATTATTCTTGTAATTATATACACCAATTCTTCCTATATAATCTATTCTTTTTATATACTAGTATTAATTTATTATTATTCAATAAAATGTATGGAGAAGAATATGTTAAAAATATTGCAAGGATTAGTATTAATATCTGTTTTATCTGGTTGTGGGGGGTCTAGCTCCGATGAGTCAAATGAAGAACAAACTCCTCAAAATAAAGCACCTATTGCTAATGCCGGTATAGATCAAAACGCAACGACTGGTGACGTTATATCACTTGATGGCAGTGACAGCTCAGATGCCGATACAGATACTCTCACTTATCAATGGTCACTGGTAAATATACCTTCTGGCAGTACAGCCACATTAATAAATTCTACCGATATAACCCCCAGCTTTACAGTAGATATAGATGGTTCTTACACTGCACAATTAATAGTTAATGATGGTACCGAAGATAGTACCGCTGACACTGTTAATATTATTTCCTTAACTAAAAGTACTGGAGTTTTCCTCGATAGTGCTGTTATTAATATTGGTTATCGTACAGAAACACTTGAAGGAGTAACAAACTCTTTAGGTGAATATAATTACTTGCCAGGAGAGACAGTTACTTTTTTTATTGGAGATCTTGAATTTCCAGCTGTTACCGCAAAAGGTACAGTAACGCCTTTAGACTTAGCAGAAACAGATAAAACTAATGATACAACCGTTGTGAATATTATTAGATTACTGCAAACGTTAGATCAAGATAGTGACCCAGCTAATGGGTTAACGATAACAGATACTGCCATTTCAGTCGCAACACCTGTTGACTTTTCACTCTCTGAATCAGAGTTTGAAGCTTTACCTGCTATTACTTCATTAATAGCGAACGCTGGTCAAGATGATAGTACGATAAACACGCTTATTAGCACCGATGACGCTATTGCCCACTTTCAAGAAACACTTTATTCAAATTCAGACATTTCTGAGACAACATTAAATATTACGTTAAAAGATGATGAATCAACCTCTTCAGAAAACCTAACAAGAGGAGATAAATATTTCAATACTGAGATTGCTGGTAAAAGCTACCATATAGCAGGTAATTATATTGCCTCTAATGCTTTATTTTTAGAGCATACTGTTATTTTTAATACTGCTGGTGTTGGTACTATTAAATTTAATGATAGTGATTTTAATCCTATCACATGGAGTATTAACGCTAATGGTGAAGTAGTTTATGTAGAATCAGATAGTTATGGAGATCAATGGACATGGACTATTACACGTTTAGATAACAACGAAAATACAAATTTAGATCACCTAATTCAAGTAATCACACCTGATGAACAAAATGATAGTGCTGATTTTGCCGTTTTAGGCGCAGCTTCTATTTTATCAAATGAAGAAGCTCATGCGTTTACGCAAGAAGAGCTTAATGACATAACTCTTTACATAGCTGAATACGAAGATGGGGCTTGGTACTACGATACTTTTGATTTAACGAGTATAAGTTTTACCATCTTAGATGATGGTGTTATTTTTCTCGACAACGACGGTGATTATATAAGACGTTTAGCTTTTAATAATGATATCGGATATATGAATGTATGTATTGAAGGATCTCATCAAGGAGCACTTGATTGTACATTGGAAACCGATGATGAAAGAGCATTTACTAGTCTTTCTGCTGTAACTGAATTTATAGAGGCTCAAAGTGATGGTATTACAGAGCCGAATAAGACAGAGCTTGCCTTTACAGAAGAAGAACTTAATGGTGTAACTCTTTACGTCGCTGAATACGAAGATGGGGAATGGTACTACGATACCTTTGACTTGACGAGTATAGGTTTTACTGTTCTAGAAAGTGGCGTGCTTTCTCTAGATAACGATGGTGACCACATAAGACGCTTGGCTTTTAATAATGAGTTAGGTTATATGAATGTATGCGTAGAAGAAACTCACCAAGAAGCTCTTGATTGTACATTAGACACCGATGACGAAATAGCATTTACTAGCCTGCCTGATGTGACTGAATTTATCGATAATCAATAATCTAAAACAATTGATACATAAAAAGCTTAGTGATTTTAATCACTAAGCTTTTTTTATTCATGCTTTAAATTAATCAGTGTAATACCAATTTGATTAAATTTCTTCCCAACTCAGAGCTATGCTCGATGTGCAATAACAAGGCGAATTTGTTTAGGT